>JAEOSZ010000148.1 GCA_016840095.1 Candidatus Heimdallarchaeota archaeon | reverse complement strand
GAGAATCAAATGCTGTAGTTATTGTTGGACCTGGGTCTCTTTTCATATATGAACCAGATGCATATTTCAGAGCAATTGACAATTATCGAACTATAAATATCAATAAAGTAACTACCACAGAAGAGATACTTAAAATTGCAACACCAGCTGAAGTACTTCCATTCCCTGTTGATTCTGTTGAAAGGAAGAAAATTATTACAGATTTTACTACCGCTATATCTGAAAAAATCAATAACGAGTAAAAGCTTCAACCATATTATCCTTTTATTTTTGATGCCTTTTTATGTAAAAGTGCGATTCTACTAGTAGATTGGTGATAGACTTTGTCAATATATAGCCCTCAATATGGACTGGAATCCGTCAATGCAGAACTTCTAGAATGCATAAATGAATTGCGTTTTCGATCTGTAGGAATAGTAGATGTAGCAATAGTATCCCTGGAAGGTCTTCCATTAGTTTCTTTAGTTCTGGAAAGAATAGAAGAAACTAGGTTTGCTGCAATGACTGCTGCCATGGTTTCTTTAGGTGAGAGAGTAGCAACAGAACTCAACAAAGGTCTTCTAAAGAAGATTTTTGTTGAAGGGGATCATGGATACATTATCTCAATGCAAGCTGGAGAAAATGCAGTATTAACAGTAAGTGCAACAGCTGACACAAAACTTGGTTTGCTATTCTTAGATATGGAACGTGCTTGTGAAAAAGTAGCTAAAATTCTTACTTATCGTTAATTCGACGTATTTGCAATTAATTCAACTCTAACTAGTTTGTAAGCAAGAACTTTGGTAGTTTCATCAATTGTACCTTTCTTGAGATAAAGCTTTACAACACTTCTGTATATCTCTGATTTAGCAGTATTTTGTGGTTTTATCTCTTTAACAAGATCTGTTTTTACATAAGTTTTGGATAAAAAACTAACTTCAAAACAAAATCACATACGAAAAAGAGAAAAAGGATTAATTTAAAGTGAAAATGGTTTGTTTGAGTTTCGATAATAAGTACTATCTATCACAAGTTGGAAAAGATATACAGAATTTAAATAAGAAATTAGACAAATCTTTAGAATCAAGTGAAAGAAAGAGGACAGGTAGCTATTATACTCCAGATTTTATAGCTCAATATATGGTTGAGAAAACCATTTCAGTTTCTCTTCTTGATAAGCTGAACAAATTAGCTAATAAACAATTCTTGACCATTGATGAAGCAATAGATAGAAAAGATTCCAAAATTTCATCTCTACTATTACATGAAATTTTACCCAATTTCGCAGTTTGTGATCTTGCAATGGGATGGGGAGTTTTTCTTTTACATAGTTTTGACTACCTTCTAACCATTTACAAGCATGTTATTTCTGCTCTAAAAGATCTAACTGATAAGGACATTGAAAAATATAGCATTAATTCAATAATCTCTAACAATCTATTTGGGACTGATTTGTCATCAACCTCAATTGAATTAGCTAAAGCAAAATTTGCTGAAAAAATACTTGGGATTTTGAAAGAGGATGAAATTGTTCTACCAAAATTTAATTTCCAAATAGGAAACAGTTTGATTGGTTCGTCATTTACAATTAAGAAATCTAGTTACGCAGGACATCAAAAGGAAATAATCAACAATATAATCCCAAGAATTAGAGATGAAGTAAATAGTTGGTTAAGGGATGAAATCTCCTTAAACTGGGATCATGTTTTTCCAAAGGTATCCAAGAGGGGAGGGTTTGATATTATTATTGGAAATCCTCCATATATCAACGTAAAAAGAATGAATACCTTTGGAAGAAAAGTATACTCCAAGTTATATGAAACATATAATCCAAATGGTGACATATCAAACGTTTTTTGGGAAAGAGGCTTGGATTTATGTAATCCTGGAGGATTAGTTTCTTTCATTACTCCTAGATATTGGCTTGAAGGCAATGATAGTAACAAACTGAGAAAACACATCTTATCAAATTCAGAAATCCTAGAAATAATTGATTTTAGAAGCAATAGAACACTTTTTACCTCAACTGAAAACAAATTAGGGATAGATACTAGTATAGTTTTTTTAAGAAAATCCAAACATAGAGAATTAGCATTTGATGTTTATTTTTCTCAAGATAAGTACTCTATGCAATCAATCGATAAGACAAGGTTGAAACATACAACAATGCATCAATCGAATCTATCAGAAAGAAAATGGGTTTTTGAAAAAACCCCTATTATATCTAGAATCGTTGAAAAAGCGGATTACTATTTAGGTGAAGATAAAAAATACGGAGATTTTACTGGCATCTGTAGGATTGGTAAAGGATGTTCCACCGGAAATAATAGAATTTTCAAATTGAAACAAATATCTGATTTAGCCTATGTTGGTGCTAATAATATGAAGATAGAACTCAAAAAAGAAGAGAAAGATTGTTTGAAACTTCTTATCAAGAATAGCGATATCACTCCTTTTCATTGGATAATGAGAGATAGATTTTGGATATTTCTCAAAGATAAGGATATTGGAAACTATCCAAATATTAAGAAATATATGCTTAATTTCAAGGGGAATCTTGACAAAACACAGAGAAAATATGGTTTAAAGTACTTTTACGATTACGCCGCATAT
>JAEOSZ010000127.1 GCA_016840095.1 Candidatus Heimdallarchaeota archaeon | reverse complement strand
TTTACCTAGATCTGTGAGAGTACCATCCATATCAAAGAACAAGGTGTCTATAACCTGAAATGATTTCATCGTTATTGGATTTTTGTTAATATTTTAAAAAAACTATCCATTCAACCAATTTCACAATCTTATAAGTTCTCCTTCTTTGGTATGAAATTATCCAGGTTTGTAAGTGATTTTTCTTTTGAGATAAATTGATTCTAATGAGTTTCCAATATGGAGAATGAAATCTCCTGATTCTATTTTCCAATCACTAGTTTTTATATCGTAGAAAGCCAAATCTCTAGCATTAACAATAACATTTACAGCTTTTGTCTCTGCTTTCTCTAGAAATACTTTTTCAAAACCAACCAATTCTTTAACAGGTCTGTCTACTGAGGATTTCACATCTTCTGAATAAACTTGAACTACTTCACTTCCAGCTCTGTCTCCTGTATTTGTAATTGATATAGATAACTCCAAAGTATCATCCAGTGACTTTAATTCTGTTTTATTCAACATAACTTCATTGAATTTGAAGGTTGTATAGGATAGTCCAAAACCAAATGGAAACAATGGTTTGATTTCATTTTTCTCAAAATATCTATATCCAACATAAATACCTTCTTCATAAAATACTTGAAAGTTTTTACCAGGAAATGTTTTCTGTGATTTATGTGCTGGAGAATCTTTAATTTTCTTTGGGAAGGTCATAGGTATCTTTCCTGATGGATTCACATCCCCAAAAAGTATATTAGCAATTGCTCTTCCACCTTCCATTCCTGGATACCAAGCTAATAAGATTGCAGGAACTCTATTTAACCATCCTGTCATTGAAACTGGATTTGCATTATTCAGTACTACAATTGTATTAGGATTAGCTTTAACCGTTTCTTTTATCATATTTACTTGTAGGGAATTTAGACCTAGTTCTTTTCGATCAACTGTTTCTGATTCCCATCCATATTCTATTTTTTCTTCCTTTCTAACTTTATCTGAAAGTAGTTTAGCTGGGGAATCGTGATTGAGTCCCATAAACAAAAGTGTTACATCTGCTTTTGAGGGATTTTTAACAATTTTCACTTTTCCCTTACATTTTTCTTTTAATCCTTTCAGAGGTGTAATTTCATATGGAGGTGCAACAGCTGCTGCTCCTCCACTCAAAAACTTTCCGAATTTCTTCTTTAAATTTGGTCCTAAAACAGCAATCCTCTTTACTTTTGATATATCTAAAGGTAGAAGGTTATTCTTATTCTTTATAAGAGTGATTCCTTCTTCAGCCATTTTTCTTGCAAGATTTTGATGTTTTTTGGTATTACGTTCTCCTGTTGGAAGATTTCTTTTATCTTCAAACATACCAACATTAAAGTAGATTCTTAGCAGTCTTCTAATCAGTTCATCTATATCTTCAAGTGTGATTTTTCCTTCTTTGTAAGCTTTTTCGAGTTCAATTCTTTCATATAGAAAAGGTACAGGCATTTCAATTGTAAGTCCTGCTTTGACTGCTTCTTCTGTTGTGGGTTGGTGTGGTTCGCCTTTCTCTATATCCCTAGGTCTAGTGGCCCACCAATCAGTCATTACAAATCCATTAAAGCTCCACTTCTCAAAAAGTGTAGATTTCAAAAGCTTCAAACTTCCATGCACATATTCTGAATTTACTCTATTATATGAAGTCATAATAGTCCAAGGATCAGCTTGTTCGACAACTTCTTTGAATGATCTCATATAGGTTTCATGTAAAGTTCTTTCATCAATTTCTGAACTAACAATAAGTCTGTTAGTTTCTTGGTTATTTGCCACATAATGTTTTGGACATGCTGCTACTCTTTGACTTTGAATTCCTTTAACAAATGGAATAGCAATTTCCTTATTCAAATATGGATCCTCACTATAATATTCAAAAGTTCGTCCATTGAAAGGTGTTCTACCTATATTAATTCCAGGACCTAAAACACACAATCGATTAATTGCTCTAGCTTCTCTCCCTATTGCTTCACCACATTTCTTAGCAAGTTCTCTATTCCATGATGCAGCTAGATTAACACCTGCAGGAAAATAAGTGTTTTTTCTAAGAAAACTTGAATGTTGTGCAATTCCAAGAGGACCATCAGTCATCTTGAAAGTTTTAATACCTAATCTGGGTATTGTATTAGTTTGGAATCTAAAATATCCCACCATGAGCTTGAATTTTTCTTCAAGCGTAAGCTCATCTAACAGATAGTTCACTTTTTCTTCTAAAACATCTTTTGAAGTCACATGCAGTTCTTTTCAACAAGAATAATAAATATTATGTAACAAATCAAGAAAACTAGATTTGTATTTACAATTCTTTTTATAGATTAACTGAACCTTGAAAATAGGTGCTAGTAATGTCTAGAGAGAAATCTGAACCAGTGATTGAATTTAGAAATGTTTCAAAGAATTATAGAGAAATTAAAGCTTTAAGAGATGCTTCTTTCACTATATCCAAAGGAGATATTTTTGGATACATTGGTCCTAATGGGGCCGGAAAATCTACCACATTAAAAATTCTTGTAGGGTTAATAACTAATCATACAGGTGAGGTAAAAGTCAATGGCTTTACGCATAAAGAGAATCCTAACATTAACCGTTTAATTGGTTATCTTCCACAAGATGTTGGTTTCCAAGAGTGGAGAACTGTAGAACATGCCTTAATAACATTTGGTCTTCTATCTGGAATGAAGAGAGAAGACCTAGATGCTAGAATTCCAGAGGTTCTAGAACTTGTTGATCTCTCTGATGCTAGAAAGAGAAAGATAAAGCATCTTTCAGGTGGTATGAAGCAGAAACTTAAACTAGCTCAAGCTATTCTTCATAATCCTCCTATTCTAGTGCTCGATGAGCCCCTAAGTGGACTAGACCCCACAAGTCGTTGGCAACTTAAGAAAACAATAAGATCTCTTTCACAAACAGATGTTTCCATTCTATTTTCTTCTCATATCTTAGAAGATGTGGAGGGGATTGCTACAGATATAGGTATTATTAACCATGGTCAAATTGTAAAGGTTGGCAATCCTCAAGATTTGCAAGAAGAGTTAACAGGAGGGAATGTTGTCAATGTTGTTGGAACGAATCTTGCAAAGAAAGCTGATATTATTCAAGATCTGAAAATAGTCCTAGAAGTAAATGTAAATCCTGATGATTCAAATGTTCTTTCAATTGTTTTACATCCTGAATTAAATCTTGATGATTGTTTATTGCAGCTAATGGATTTCTTCTCAAGTAATGAGATAGTTCTAAGCAATTTTAACTATGTTAGGCCTTCTCTTGAACAAGTTTATCTAAAATATGTAATGGAGGGTGATTCTGCATGAACAGTCTTTTATTACTATTATGGGATGAGTTCAAAGGATTTGCCAAATCGAAGATTATTATTGCTCTGTGGATAGGACTACCTGTAGTTTCTATAATTATGCACTTTCTTCAGCCAGCTACTGGAGATTTTCCTATTTCACTTTTAACTGGTTTATTTGTAGCCAGTATTGGAGGGTTACTTGCAGCTGTTATTCTGAGCAGTACTATGGTAAATGAACTAGGTGCAAATGTATATGATTTATATCTAATACGTCCAGTCAAAAAATGGCAAATTCTTGTTTCAAAGTATATAGCTGTAATGATTTCTTTGATAATCGCAGTGTTTCTAAGTTTTGCTGCAGGTTTAATTGTGGATGCAATTAGAGGAATTGTTCCAGCTGGGATTTTTCTCCGTTTTGTATTTGAATCAATTATAATGGCAATAGCTGCTATGTCTATTGCTTGTGCAGCAGGATTATTCCTTGGTCTTATTGTAAAATCAGTTGCTTTAGCAGTTATCCTATCTATTTATCTTGGGCAACAGTTATCACTTGTTGCAATTCTTCCGGGAGTACTTGCTCCAGGCATAGATCCGTTGTGGTTCGCTTTGGGTATTGGTTTTGCAGTTACTGTGGTGATTTTAGCAGCAGGTATCTTCGTATTTCAAAAGAAACAGTTCTAAAACTCTTTTCTTCTTTTTCAATAAGGTGTTTGAAGTTTTTCATACCAACAATATTAAAAAACTTATATACACCTAATATTCTTAAGCATATGAACTTGAAAAGCAGAAAATGTACTTCATGCGGCAGGAGTCCTGTTAGTGTTTACTGGACATTTAAGACTACAGCATATTGTACTTTCAGATGTTATGCTTCAAGTTCAGCTAAACTTCTATTACTCCTATCAACAATTTTTGGAGCATTTTTTGCAGGCTTAATCTGCGTGTTTTATTTTACAGGAGTTCATCCAGCAATTTATATTACAGTAAGTGTTGCTCTGATTTTTGGACCTATACCAGGATTTGTGATTTCATTTTTAGGATTCATATATAGAAGACAAGATAAGAAAAAACCTCGAGTGATATTTCAACAAGAAGAAATAGTTGAAGCCGCAGAAGAGCTTATTTGTTTTATATGTAAAGAAGCCATTCAAGATAAACAAGAAAGAGCAATCATAGAACCTTGTATGCATGAATTCCATCGTTCTCATCTAGCAAGTTGGACCGCAGAAAACTATAATTGTCCCAAGTGTGAAACTGAAATAGAGAAGGTTACTTTTGTAAAACGAAGTTAAAAACCTTAAATCAATCTTTTTGAAAAAAAAGAATAAAATAAGAGTAGTTTTTTGTCTACTCTAATTCTAATAAGTAGTCTATAACTCTGAATATCATTGCAAGTACTGATAAACCTGCAACAACTAAAGCTACAATGTATAAGACAGTATTTAGTATTGGTATAGCAAGGAATGCTAATCCAAAGTAGAGTCCTACGAAAACAGCAATTATAATTGCAAATGTGAATAGTATCTTCCATGTTGCTATAAGAGCTTGGAATAACTTCAGTGGTTTATTAATTCTGTCATTTCTGGAAGCAGTAAATAGGAATGCAGCCCCAAAATTAACCATTGCAAGAACTAATCCTACTAGTATGAAGTAGTAACCATAATGAAGAGTTCCTGATATAATACTCATTGGATCAGCAATGATTACCATAACATCTGAAAGAAATGTAGTGTAATCGAATCCGTAAGCCAAATAAAAGCCTAAAAATGCTATTCCTAGTGGAATAATTGTATAGACTATTATCATTATTAATAGCACAAATGCTTGTTTATAAGCATCGAATAAATTGGCAATAAAGCCATCTTGTTTCTCGGACATAATGTCACCGAATATTGATTATTAGCTTCTTATATATAAAATCAATGTATTTTCTAAAGTGGTGTAATTATTCCTACAGATATATAAACAAATAAACAAGTTTTTCGGAAACTTAAAGTTTCAAATTTAATCTTCTTCTCTTTTAACGATTCAAGATAATTTTTCTGCATTTTAATCAAAAAAAGTGACTCCAGAATGTTTTTTAATTTTGAATCCTTATTATATGGAAGACCTTTCGTAAGTAGGTAGATAAAATGAGTGTTAAATTCCTCAAAGATAATTTGTCTTGGAAGAATACTGGAATTGGCACTTTATTTCTTCTAATAAGCTCTGTAGGCTTCATTCTTGGATTTATGTTTATATTTGCTGGGTTGAGTAATTTCCTCTATCTCATTAGGATTGAGAAGATACCTGTAATTTTAATACAACTTGTAATGATAATTCTAGCTTTAGCATTTTCAATAAGTATCTCATTACTTCTAATCGAATGGGTAGTAACGAAGAGAAATCCATTCAGAACTGACGAAATATCTGTTAAACACAAAGTATTTTTCTCTTTGTTGTTGATAATCACAATACTGGATGCATCTTTATTCTATGTTAATATAGTCGCCATAATTTCTGCATCGCTTCTATTTTGGTTAAGCAAAACTAGAGTTTGGAAGATTTTAGGATTTGTAGCGGTTAGTTTGTGTTTGGTAATGCAACTGGTTACTTACTTTATCTACTGGAGGTAAAATAATGGACAAGAAAAAAATCAAAAGAATCTTGAAGGCTTGTATGATTCTTTATACGATAACTCCTTTCGTTATCTGGGGTGCTGTAAATCATGATCTAGAAGTTCTCTTCGTTAACAAACCAAACATGTTTTGGGTTCACCTTCCATCTACTGCTGAACCAGGTGAAGTAAATGAGATGGTTATTGAGGTGTGGGACAAATTTGAAAGGATAAGTTTTCATTACAAGGGAAGAGTTGAGTTTAATCTTTTGTCTTATAATATGAGTGATTTTCAGCTTATCTTAGAATCTAATGTAATCTCAAGTATCCCTTCTAGCTATTCTTTTGATAGAGTGAATACTGGAATTCAGAGATTGGATTTCTCTATATCAACTAAGGGATTTCATTATGTTTTAGCAACTGACACTACATCAGGAAACATATTTTGGAGCAATCCTATTATGGTAGATGATAATCCAACGAAACTTGTCTGGGGGGATATTCACTCTCATTCACTTCTATCTGACGGAGGAGGTTTACCAAGGGAACTCTATAATTACGCAAGGTATATTGCATGTCTTGATTTTTGTTCTGTAACAGATCATGGTGAATTTTTGCACCTTAACGGAGGATTTGATGCAATCGAAAGAGCAGCAAACAGAGCTAATGATCCAGGGAATTTCATTGCTTTTCAAGGAGTCGAATGGACAAGTGGAACAGCTCCACATGTATCGTTAACAAGTTGGGGTCATTATACTTGTATTTTTACTGGAAACAAACTAGCTAGGATAAGTGCAGATATTCAGAGGAATCCAACAATGCTTTGGAACGAATTAGATCGTTTCACATCAGAGTATACCTGTAGATCTCTTGCTTTACCTCATCATACTGTTTCAATGAAATACATTCAAGATTGGCCTGCTTGTTCAGATTATACTAAGTATGTTCGACTTGGTGAAGTTTTTTCTGTTCATGGTAGTAGTTTAGTAAATCCTTATTCTGAATGGAATATTACTGGTGAAATTGGGCAACCACCTTACAGAATTAATGGAAGCTCAATAAATGAAGCTTTGATGATGGGACTAAGATTAGGTCTTGTAGCAAATGGTGATTCGCATGATGGATTTCCTGGACATTCTCTCTCCCATACAAAAGCTTTCATAGGTCACCAATATCCTCCAACGTTTATTCTTTCAAGGGTATCGCACACTTATCCTAGCGGTTTAACAGGTGCGTTTGTTTCAAGTTTAACCAGAGAAAGTGTTTTCAATGCCCTCTATTATAGAAGGGTAATTGCAAATTCTGATTTTGGTAGACCCTATGTTACCTTCAAAATAAATGGTGTAGGTGTAGGGGAAGATTATTCAACAATATTAGTGGCAAATTCTACAAGTTTGAGAGAATTGAAAATCTTTATCGCACAAGATGGATCACCTCCGGCAGCTTTTCTACAAGCAGCTAAACATTGGAACGGCAATCCAGATTGGAGTACGACTGTTCAAATTTTTAAAAATGGATTCTTATGGGAAGAACATCAAGTTAATGTTCCAGTTGCACAGCTGACATTGTATGATAATGAAACAGTTACTGGCACTTCATATAACAATTGCATAGAAATTGATGGAGAGTATTATATCAATGGAAAATCTCACACTCCTGTTGATCAATTATCTTTGAATACTAATGGTATAGATTACTATTTCATTAGAATAATTGGTGCTGGGGGCAGAATAACTGCTATTGGACCGCTTTGGGTTGAATCTTTGACTTAGATGCCCCCAAACTACCATATATCAAATAATTGACCGTTTTGGATTTGGTTAGTTTTTTATAGTAACTTTAACCTAGACACTTTATGAGAACGAGTAACTTGATTGGTTTTCTCGTAGGTGGAGCACTAATATTAGCTGGTACAGGTCTTGGTATATGGTTAATCGTTGATTATACTGGAATTCATCAAATTACCTATGGTACTCTTGAAACTTACGAGGAGTTTCCAACAGAATATAATAATCCTGATGTTTATGTTGATTTTGATGGTACAACAGCAAGTCTGTTTTTGATATCAGATGTATTAGATGGTGATACTCTAATAGAAATTGAGAATACTGTTAAAGGACCCAAAGGTTTAGAGGAACAGTATCCTGACGATGCAAACTATTGGAATGTAACTGAAGGTCCAAATGGAACCTATTTTGTAGAATATATTGAAGCAAATCCTGGTGTAATAGATTATCGTTTTATTCATGACATCTATATGATAATAGATTATCGAGCTAATCTGTTCTTAGATCTAGATGTCACAACTGGAAGTATAGATGTTGTAACAGAACATGCTAATACTAATGTTACAATTGAATCAATTACCTGTACAACAGGTTCGATCTATGTTGGCTTTGCTGATTCCAACTTAATCACTGGTAATGGATTAATTTCTACAACCACTGGTTCAGTTTCATTTTCATGTGGAGTAAATAATTATCTTGATCTCGAATACTTCAATATAACAGCTACAACAGGTAGTGTTTACATTGAATTTCATCAAAATACTGTTTTGAATTCTTCAAATTTCTTAGTTGATATCACTACAGGAAGTATTGATGTTACTCTTGCTGATGGTGTTCTTCTGAATGTTTCAACATTTTCTATAATAGTAACAACTGGAAGTGTTGACTTCGTATGGAATGAGGTTCTTTTCAAAGAAGGACTGAATTTTGATATAATTACTACCACTGGTTCAGTTGATATGTACTGGACACAAGTTAGTCTTCTAACTAACCACATTTTTACAATTATTACAGAAACTGGATACATCAATCTCATTCTCTATCTTGATAATGATATTGGTACATTGTTTACTTCATTTGTAACAACAGGAACCATTGATATTCCAGATGACACCATAAGCCAAGGTGGTATGGGACAACTAAGCTTTATCTTAGAAGCTACAACTGGAAGCATTTACGCAACTAGGTAAATTGCTTTCATCCTTCTTTATTTTATTATCAGAAGAGTTATCAATAAAGTAAATAATAAACTTCTAATGACAAAACTTCTTGATTGGGAAGATGAATCTGTAATTGGTATTAACAAGGAAGAAGGACATGTTAGAACTATACCCTGTCAGGATATGGAAACAGCTGTAAAAAATAAGAAATCTCCTTATTTCCAATCATTAAATGGTTCTTGGAAGTTTTACTGGGTACCTAAATACACAGATCGTCCTGAAATGTTCTATGAAACGAACTTTGATATTTCAAAATGGGAAGAAATCAAAGTACCAGGAACATTTGAATTACAAGGTTATGGTAATCCATATTACTTGGCACAAAGTTATCCTCCCCCTCTTCGTAAGAGAAAAGCTCCTAATATTGATAAAAATGAAACCCCTATTGGTTCATACAAGAGAAATTTTTTGATCCCCAAAGGTTGGGATAATAGAGAGATATTTATTCAATTTGAAGGCGTAAAATCGGCATTCTATTTGTGGATAAATGGGAAAGAGGTTGGTTATAGTCAAGGTTCAATGACCCCTGCTGAATTCAATATCACAAAGTTTGTCAATATTGGAAAAAATCAGATTGCAGTAGAAGTTTACAAATGGTCAGATGGCTCTTATTTAGAAGATCAAGATTTTTGGTTCCTTGGTGGAATTTACAGAGAAGTGTTTCTATATTCAGTTCCAAAAGTGCATATATGGGACTATTTTGCTTCTTGTGATTTTGATAAAATATATCGCGATGCAATGCTTAAGTTAAGGATAAAGGTTAGAAATTACAGTGATTCATCATTTACAAGACCTACCTTGGAAGTTCAATTGTTAGATGAAAAAATGGAAACTGTTCCATTAAGTCCATCAATTAGAACAGAACTTGAAGTTTTCCCAGGAAATACTGAAGTTCTAGAATTTGAAACAAAGGTTAAAAATCCAAAACAATGGTCAGCAGAAACACCTAATCTTTACAATTTGGTATTAATTCTAAAAACTGATGTTGGGGAAACTATTGAATGTGTTTCAACTAAGTATGGTTTTTGTCAAATAGCGATTAAGGATAGTCAAATTTTCATTAATGGTAAATCAGTTCTGTTCAAAGGAGTGAATCATCATGATTTTGATCAAGATGGAGGTTATACTGTTCCTTACAAACAGATGGTTGAAGATGTTAAGATAATGAAACAGAACAACATTAATGCTGTAAGAACTAGCCACTATCCAGCTGATCCAAGGTTTTACGATTTATGTGATGAGTACGGACTTTACGTTCTTGATGAAGCTAACGTTGAAACTCATGGTTTTTTGGGTATGCTTTATCTTCGAACTAAGCTTTCAGACAAGTGGTCCAAATCTACAGTTGATAGAATGGAGAGAATGGTTGAAATTAATAAAAATCATCCTTCAATCTTTATGTGGTCCTTGGGAAATGAAGCTTGCTTTGGAAAACCTTTCTTTAAAATGAAAAAAGCAGCTTTGAATATTGATCCAACTCGGCCAATTCATTATGAAAATGACCTTAGTTTGAAGGTTTCAGATGTTTTTAGTGTAATGTATTTCACACCCCAAAAATCAGAAGATGTTGGAGAATTAAAAAAGATAAGATATAGATTCCCAAATGGTTCTTTATCTCCAAAAGCTTATGCAGAAAAACCATACATTCTTTGTGAGTATGCACATGCAATGGGAAATTCATTAGGAAATTTCCAGGAGTTTATGGATGTTTTTGAAAAGTATCCTAACTGTGTTGGAGGTTTTATTTGGGATTTTGTTGACCAAGGAATAAGGAGATTCACTGAGGATGAAAAACCTTACTGGATTTATGGTGGTGATTTTGGGGATGAACCAAATTCTTCTAATTTTTGTATCAATGGTATTGTTAGACCAGACCGTTCACCTAATCCTTCTTTATTCGAGGTTAAGAAGGTTTATCAGAATATCTCTGTTACTTCGGTAAATATTCTAGATGGAATTTTTGAAGTTCATAATAAAAATCGTTTCATAAATTTAGATAACATGAAAATTGACTGGATTTTAACTAAAAATGGTAGAACAAATAAGAAAGGTACAATAGATACACCAGAAATCGAACCTTTTTCCAATAGGAAAGTGTTGATTCCAATTCAAAAACCGAAGAAGCCAGATGATGCGGAATATCATCTAATGATACAGTTTAAACTGAAAACAAAAACTTCCTGGGCTAGAAAAGGACATCTTGTGGCTTGGGATCAATTTGAGATACCTTTTGAAAAGATTAAGAAAGAGGATGTTTTTGATAAAAAACATGCTATTGATGTAAAAGAAAATGAGAAAGAAATCAAAGTTAAAACCGATAAATTTGTTGTTATCATAAATAAGATTACAGGTCTTATTACTTCGCTTCAAGCAGAAAAACGTCAATTGATAAAAACACCTCTTCAACCGAATTTTTGGAGAGCTCCTATTGATAATGACAATCTTAAGAGAGTTATTAGCTATACATTTCCTCTCCTAAGTAGATTTATACCGGAGAACCCATGGAAAAATGCTTCTAATTTAATGACTGTAGAAGAATTCACTTCAGAATTAACTGATTCAAAAATTTTGACAGTTATTGTTGAGATGAAGGTTCCCAAAGGAAAATCTAATTTCATAATTGAATACAATATCACTGGAAGTGCAATTCATGTAAAAGTTGATTTTACTCCTTCAAAAGAGTTAATTAGACTAGGGATGCAAACAACTCTGAATAAAGAGCTAGTTAAGTTTCAATGGTTTGGAAGGGGACCTCATGAAAGTTATTCAGATAGAAAAACAGGTGCAGCAGTAGGTATTTACTCTTCAACAGTAGACGATTTGATTCATGAATATGTTTACCCTCAAGAAAATGGAAACAGAACTGATATCAGATGGGTAAGTGTAACTGACAATGAAGGAAAAGGTTTCAAAATTACAGATACAGATGGAAATTTCTTGAATTTCAGTTCATGGCCATATACTATGGAGGATTTGGAAAAAGCAGAGCATATAAATGAACTTCCTAGAAGAGACGAAACTACTTTCAACATTGATTACAAGCAAAGAGGAGTAGGTGGCGATTTACCAGCATTTCCAACAGTACATGAGAAATATAAACTGAAAAAGAATATTCATTATACTTATTCTTTCAAGATTGAGCCTATCTAAAATTGACTAAAGTAGGCTATTAAACTCCTATTTAACTTGTAACTCTCTAAAGGTCAACTAAATGTGTCTTAGAATTGGGGAAAAAGGCAAAGATTTTCAAATTAGAGATACTAAGGAAAAGAGAATAACTCTTAGTAGTTTTATTGTTGATTTATTTCTTTTTGTTTCTTTTCCTCTTTAGCTTAAGAGTGTAAACAGCTAATATTAATGATATACTTACTGCAATTACTCCTAAACTACTAGTCTCTGTAGTTGTTGGAGAAGGAGTTGTACTATTTTTACCAATTATTCCTGCACTAAAGAAAAATTCGTCAGTAATAGGTTCAACGATGCTTGATGAATCTAGAAAATCTGCTCTATCAGGAATTATTTGTGAACTGGCATTATCATATACAATCTGAATGTGGTAACCTAGATGTGTTCCATTCTGATATGTATCCAAAAGCATACGGTATTCCCAGTCGCTATTGTCATTCATAATCATGAGTCTAGGCTGTGGTTCGCATAAGAATTGTGGACTTAGGGTACAAATCAATAATTTGACTTGAGAGATATTACTCCAATCATAAATGTCTATATAAAAATCAAGGTATTGATTCTCTTGTGGGATAATTGGAGTTGTAAAAACACCTGCGACTCCATAATCAACTGCTCCAATTACTACTGGAGTTGTATATATTGTTATAAACAAAGTAGTCATTATTATCAAAAATAATTTAAAATTTCTACTTCTATTCATCGTAAATTTATAAGAAAATTCAACTAATAAGTATATCGCTGCACAAATCAAGATCAAATAGCTAAATTTCTTTGTGGTGAATTCAAAACCAAAGATTTGGCAATTCAAATTTTCTTTGAAACCTCCTAAAAAAAATATGCCGATTGAGATAATATTCAATTTTATTGATTCATAGGAATTTACTGAAAAGAGCTAGCTTCTTTGTATTCATTCCACTGATTATCAAATACTTTTGGACCAAAGATACTCAGTCCTTTTTGAGAAATCCAGATCTCAGGTGCATCTTGAATAAAAATTGAAATTTCTCTGTTTTCGTAGTAATCATTTTCCCATGGAGTAAGTCCATATCCTGTTTGAGTATCAACAATGTAGAACCCATCCGGGCAAGTTACATATGGTTTATTGTTCCTCCAAGATAGTAGATACTCATTCTGATACCAGATTCTCAAGATATCTCCAGCATTATCTAATGAAACAGCTGATATCTCACCTGATGTGAAACCACCTTCTTCGATTCTTGAAAACTGTTTGACTTTACCTGAAAAAACATGTTTCATGTTTGGTAATGTTCTCTTAATTGAATAAATTGGGTTATTTCCGTTCTCATTTGCTTCTCTAACTTCTTTTCCTAATTTGATGGCTACCGAGTAAGTTTTTGGGATAACAGCTTTTTGTGCTTCTAGTATTGTCATAGGACACCTAGCAACACTTACTGAACCTCCTGATATTCTCGATGCAGTTCTAGCAATCTGCTCTCCTCTTACATCATCAACAGTTTTTTTGATTATTTGGACATCACCATACTGGTTTACAATTGAAAATGGAGCTATAGGAATTCCAGCAACTCTTGTTGTACTGATCGAAATCATAGGTTTACTTCTACCACAACAATCTCCATTAATAGCTGTTCTTCCCATTTCTGTTGCAACCATCATAGGTACAATACTATTATTTGGACCAAGTTCTGTAGCAACAAAAGCACAGAATTCAATACCTAGAAACTCTTCCAACTCTTTTACTGCTGCAACCATAGGTTTTTTTTGAACGATTTCTCGATCCTTAACCAACAGTTTATCTTGCTCTGTTATTCCTCCACCTACCATGCCTATTATACAAATACTCTCATCTTGTTTGAAGTCATTTAAATCTGAAATAGAAAAGTTAGAGCCTTTATCATAGACCCTGTTGATATTTTTCAAAGCATTTAACTCACTTCCTCCTCCTCCACAAGCCAAAATCTTAGCTCCTGTAACTAAATCTATTGCTTCTTGTTTTGATAATTCCTTTGGTGACATATTCTCAATTTTTAAAAGAATGTGAAGGTTTTTATGCTTTTTCTGTTGAAATGGTCAAAATAATGTGAACGGTTGTGACACATTTGAGTACAAACGAAATTAAAACTAAGAAAGTAGAAGGCAGTCCTTACGATTCAATTAGCAAGGTCGAAGGAGCTGACACAATTTCTTCAAAACATCCCGATTATATAATTGATGAATCAAAGATGGCAGGTGGATCTGCTGAATTATTATTCTTTCCTAAGAATGAGTCTGATGTTATTTCTATAGTAAATAAGATGAAGGAACAAGAAGTATCTATGACAATTTCTGGAGGAAGAACTGGAATTGTAGGTGGTGCTGTTCCCTTTGGTGGAGCAGTTGTTTCAACAGATGAAATGACTAGTGTTGTTGGTTTTGGATATGATGAAACTAAGGAACAATATTTTGTAAGAGTTCAACCCGGGATAACTCTGGATACTTTGGAAGATGTTATTAAACACAAAGAGTTCTCCGAAGAACAGAATATTGGAGCTGCAAACTGGGTCACTAAGTTCAAACAAGATCCAAAATCATACATGTTTGCTGTTGATCCAACTGAGATGTCAGCTGCAGTAGGAGGTGCAATAGCTGCTAATGCTTCTGGAGCTAGATCCTTTAAGTATGGTCCAATGAGACCATGGGTTAAACGTATGAGAGTTGTTTTAGCTAATGGTGAAGTTCTTGATATGACCAGAGGGCAGTGTAATGCTGAAAATGGTAAATTTGTCATCGAAACAAGTGATAAGAAACTAGAAGTGAATATTCCAACATATCAAATGCCAAAAGCAAAAAATGCTGCAGGCTTTTATTCAGAACCTGAAATGGATATAATTGAACTTTTTATAGGAACCGAAGGCATGCTAGGTTTTATCACAGAGGTTGATTTGTGGATAATTCCTACAGTTGAAGGATTACCCACTGTAATGTTCTTTATCTCAGAAGCTGATGCAATAACCTTTGTTGAAAAGCTTAGAGTTGACGAAGAATTAGATGTTGAATATATGGAATATTTCGATGAACATTCCTTCAATTTACTCAAAAGTAAAAGTGATACAAACCCTGCACTTGCAAACCTAAAGACTTTACCTCCTGAGATTAAAACAGCAGTTTTCTTCGAAGTAGTCAGTTCTGATGAAACTCTAGAAGAGGTAATAATGAGACTTGAAGAAATAGCTGAAGAATGTAATTCCTCTATCGAATCCTGTTGGTCAGCTTTTGATGAAGTTGAGCGTGAAAATCTGAGAATTATGCGTCATGCAGTTCCTGAAACTGTTAATGGAATAATCGCAAAAAGAAAGAACGAATATCCTGGAATACATAAACTTGGAACAGATATGTCAGTTGAACATGAACATTTCAGAGAGATGATGAATCTCTATAGAGAATCCTTAGAAGAACACAATCTTGAAAGTGCCACTTGGGGTCATATAGGTGACTCCCATGTCCATGTTAACATACTTCCTAGAAATCTTGACGAATTAGCACTAGGAAAGGAACTTTACAAAAAATTTGCAAAGAAGGCTGTAGAATTTGGTGGCTCAGTTTCAGCTGAACATGGAATTGGAAAAATCAAAGCTGAATATTTAGTTGTAATGTATGGTGAAGATGGTGTTAATCAGATGCGTTCTGTTAAAAACGCATTAGATCCTTTCACACTTTTCTGTAAAGGGAATATGTTTAACTAAGTGAGGAATCACTTTTTCTTTTTATTTCTTATTTTAATGTATTTTTAGTAGAAAATTACGAAAATAATACGAAAAGAATCATAAAAAAGTTAGAGCAGTTTTTTTAGAAACTGCCCTGTATATGATTCTTCTACTTTAACTAACTCCTCTGGGGCTCCTTGAGCTACAATTAAACCTCCTTCTATAGATAAAAAACTCTGTTTCATTTTTGTTATCAAGGCTTAAACACTAGTTTCTGAAATTCTTCTTTAAGGAAATCTAGGACAAATTTCGAAGCTTTTTCTTTAAAATCTTGACGATTATCTGTATCGATTATTACAGTTTTACTGATTACTCGTTGATCTGAAGCAATACCTATACATATCTTTCCAACTTCTTCAGAAGAGTTGTCTTCTCCAGGTGGAGCTAAACCTGTAGTTGAGATTCCAAGAGTAGTTCCAAAAATTTGTTTAATAGATACAGACATAGCCTCTGCCATTTCTTTGGAATAGACTCCATACTGCTGATAGGTTGTTTGATCAATTCCAAGATCTCGAAATTTAGAATCAAGGCTGTATGTTACGAAACCCCCTTTAAAAAACTCTGAACTCCCTTCAATGTTTGTAATAATGTGTGAAATATATCCTCCTGTGCAAGATTCAGCAAGTGACAATGTTCCCTGATTTAGTCTTAAAATTTGAAAAATCTCTCTAACTAATTTATGACTCATTAGGTGATACACTACAATCTAGTTCTTTTGTTTTACCATTAAATTGATTTAAATTCTTTTTAACAAGGTTAAATTCTCTAAAGTAGAGATGGACAGATAATAGAAAGGGAAGACATTCTCAATCGATGAGAAAACTTATAAATGTCTTTACTTGGCTAGTTGTATGGAAGGCTATACCCTTAAGAGTTATGAGAAGGGTTTTGAGGAAGAACAAGCGAAAGTGGGTTATGAGGTGGCTAGTACCTGGAGTTTTGCTCACCAAACTCCATCTACAGTACTCCGTGAAGTTTATTCCCGACCTGACTTCGATCCTGAGACACGTCACTATTGTTTCAAGGATGGAAAGATGGTTGGTTTTCTCACCTCGAAAGTCATAGAGCCCAAAGAAGATGGAAGAAAACGAGCTAGTCTCGTTTTCCCTTCTATCCTTCCTGAACATGAAGATGCTACCAATTTACTTCTTGGTAGAGCACTTGATGTTCTGAAAAAGAAGGATATTGAAGTTGTTGAGACTTATGTCTCTGCTCTATCTGGAAATAACTATGATTTAGCTCACAAGTGGGAATACAAATATGTTGAGGATTTGGATAATATAGTTTTCATTCTAAATGGTACAGAGATAAAAGCCAATTTAGAAACTGCTGAAGTTAGAAATTTTGACAAAGAAATCGATCTAGAGAAATGGCTTGCACTTGTTAAAGAATATGATGAGCTCCCCGATGAGAGACTAGAAAATCTTGTTAATGAACTTGAAAAAGAAAGCGACAATATCGTTGCTCATTTAGTCATTGAAGAAGATGGAAAAATTGTCGGTACAACACTCATCTATAGAAATGAAATCAAACCTAATACAGCTAATCTAGCTTTTACCTATGTTACAGAAACTGATTATCTAAAGAATCTTGCAGTTAAAGTTAAAGAAATTGGAAAAGCGCAAAATATTGAAACTTTCTTTATATGGCTATATAGAGGTCGTTTGAAACTCAGGGAACACTTTGATGAACTTAACTTCAAGTATGGGCAACCTAGTGCTTCCCTATTTGAGAAATATCTCAAATGAATTACGCGGACGCGAGTAATCGCTGATGATCTTAAATTAAGCAAACCAAACCGGGAGGGGGATTGTTCTCTTCTTCTTTTTTATCAGATTGTTATTGAAAAAATCTATCTATTCGATCATTCGAGTGTAATATGCTTCAATCCCCATAGTAGTCCAATTTTCAGGATCCTCTTCAAAGTAGGTGGGGCAATTTTCATGAGATAATACCTGCTCGACAGATAATTTTTCTGAAGCAGAATGCTCAAGGAAAAGAACCAGTTCTTCAAAGAACTCTCTCACTCTTGTTATATGATCCTTCTTTACAACATCTCCATGACCAACAACAACCCATTCAATATCCATTTTCTCCCATTCTTGTAAACCGCTAATCCAATCATCAAGGTTAGTGTTTCTAAATGGAAAATATTGAGGCATCTTACTTATCAAATTATCTCCTGCAATCAAAATCTTATCCTTTGGATAATATCCATAAATCGATTCAAGGCTATGACCACCTATTTGTTTGAAGAGAATCTGGTTGTCTTCATCACCAATAGTTTTCTGCTTTTCCAGAATATCTAGATTTAATGAATTATAGTATTTCTTGCGTTTTTCTCCCCATCCATATCTCAACATATTTTCGTTCAATGACGAACGGAAATGTTGTGATACTATTATTTGGCATCTTTCAAATGGTCTCATCCCACCTATATGGTCTCCATGGGCATGAGTTAATACTAATTTTATATCCTTTATACCTGTTTTATTTTTCATTTTGTTGACGAATTTCTTTGCAACAGCATCATTTAAGCCTGTATCGATGAAAATTAGCTCTGAGTTGAGAATTACACAACAGCTATTCACTAAGTAGTAGTTGTCATCTTGATAAATAAATACTGAAGGAGTAAGTTCGATTACTGTCATATAACATCAGCATTTCCTTTGAATCATGGACACCCATTATTGTTTATTCTTCTGGAGGTAGTACTTCCTCTCCGTGCTCTTGTTCTGGCACTTCTTCTGTTTCCTTTTCTCCTTCCTCCTCATCATCTTGTCCAATTAATTTCTTGTAATCCTTGATTTTTCCTTCTTCACTTGTTTCTTCCAAAACAAGAACATACTCTATACAACCTCTTGCTCTCTCTCTTCTCTGAATCATATCATCGATATTTGTTGTTATATCTAAATGAATAACAACATCAGCTGCTTCAAGGTTCAATCCTCTTCCTCCTAATGGTGTAAAAATAAGTACATTCACGTTTCCTTCATCAAAATTTTTGAGAACAATTCGACGAGTATCCTCTGAACTTTGACCTGAAAGATACTTAACTTCTGGAAATCCGAGATTACTTAACAATCTAGAAAGATAATTCCCTAGAGCAATATATCTTGTAAACACAAGAACTTGTGCTCCTCTGAAGAGATGTTCATGTATAATATCAATCGCTGTATATATCTTAGGCTGAACTAATGCTCTAGTAACTTTTTCCTCAGGGTTTTCATATTTTGGTAAATCAACTCTGTATGTGATTAGTTCCTTACTGGGTTCTAGAATATTTCTGAAAATATCCTTGTTTTCATCATTTTCAACATATTTCAAGAATTCTCCTGGAGTAGATTCCAATAATAAAAGTCTGGCATGACTCAGTTTGAAAAGTCTTCTAAACGCTGCAATAAGATTATCTTTTGCATCTCCATCTTTAACTTCATATTTACCAAGTTTTCCAGGAAATTTATTCATTCTTTCTAGTCTTTCTAATGCACCACTGTAGGACAATTTGATTATTTCTAACCTTGAAAGATTCTTATCAAGTGTTTTTTGAATTGTCTCAACTGGTTTGGTTAATTGTGTAGAAATTTCCTTGTCAATTTTGATATAGTCCTCTCTTCGAATTTTTTGAATCTTAGTAATGGTTTCATAAGGTGAGAGATCAAGCCTTTGCATCATCAAAGTTTCTTTACCTAGTAATCGCAAAATGGCGTTAGCTTTTTGACCATCTCTTGTTCCCGTTAATCCTAATATTGGAAATTTATCAGCCTTTTCTCTTACCTTAAACAACATTTCAAAATACTTACTTAATCTGAAACCAGACATATCTCTTGCCAGAATATCTGTCGCTTCATCAATAACGCAAATATCTATATTTTCTAGAATGTTAATTTTTAACTTGGTTTTAATTTCGAAGTAGTCGTTCATTAGAGCAGTTATAGGAGAAAATATCACTGTAGAAGCTTCATACATTTTACTCTTCTGTCTAAGACTTAATCCTTTACCTGTGGGATCGTAAAGGTAACCAAGATTTTCAATATAACCAAACTTCTTACCCATCTCTAAGGCTTGACGACAACGTAAACCTGCTGCTTCTCGAGCTGATGTAAAAATAAATTTTGCATTCTCTTTTTGCATTTTAACTGCTAAAAATGATAAAAGAGTGATAATTGTTTTTCCAGTTCCATAAGGATAATTTAGCAAGATGGATTTTTCTGGAAGAACCTCAATTATCTCACTAACTGCAGATAGCTGATAGTCTCTTTTTTCTATAGTTAAGTTATCGAGTTTCTCTTCAAACTCAGCTGGTATCTCCATTATATTCATGATAGATGGGTTGTACCATTTTAAAGAATTTCTAAAACTTCGTTAACTCTTTTTTTCAGCTTCTTCAGCTTTTTCTTTGATGAATTTAGTAATTTTTTCTACTACATCTTTAGGAATCATAGCTTCTATGTCTTTCCCATCGATTTTAGTTTCAGTTTCACCTTTTTGACTAAAGAAACCACCTATTTTCTTAGCCCAATCAGTCTCTTCTTCTTTCTTGTCTTTCTTCTTCTTTCCACCTAATGAACCTAGAACACTGAATATCACAAATAGAATGAACATTCCTATGAACAATGGAACATAAAGTAAAGCTATGATAGTGGTTTGTGATAAGAATGCTGGAAGGCTATTCCATTTGGCAATTCCCCAAATAGTGAAAACAAACCACGATCCAAAAAGACCTAAGAAAATTAGTCTTGATATAAGTTTTCCAATTTTAACCATTTATAACACCTATTAAGTTGTTAGTTGTTAGTTTGAAATACTTGATATTTAAGTCTTTTACATCTTTTAAAATGAATTTAATTAGATTCTTTCTTTCACAATGGGTTTTCTTTGAACCATTGAACTGTTCTCTCGAATGCCTCTTCTTTTGACACTATAGGTTTATATCCGAAATCACGTTCAGCTTTATCACTAACGAAGGTGTGATCTACACAGGTTTGAATAACTGCAAATCTATTAAAATTGGATTTTGGAGCAAAAACTTCTACGAAAATTGCCAAAATATATGCTAATTTATAAGGAATAGATTTCTGTGGAACGGGTAAATCTAACGCTTCAAGGTATGGTTCCATGAAAGTGAACAGATTATTAGCTGGTTGATGATCCGCAATAAAATAACACTCTCCCGCAGCTTTTGAACCTGGATACAGATTTTTTGCAGCTAGAATATGAGCATAAGCAGCATTTTCTGAATACACGTGACTAAAACAAGCAGTTCCATTCCCTAATTTGATATTACTTTTGCTTTGAGCTACTTTGATTATGTTTGCAATATGATACTTATCCCTTGGACCATACATACCAACAGGTCGTAGTGAACATGTTAGTAATCCATTTTTTCCATTTACTTCTATGGTTTCTTTCTCTGCTATAATTTTAGTTCTTGAATAATGGTCTTTTGGCATTTTAGCTGGATATGGAAGCGTTTCATCACCATAAACGATAGGTTTCTTCCCTTCAACAACAACATCTAAGGTGCTTGTATAGATGAGTCTTGGAACTTTGTGCTTTATACAGGCGTTTATCACATTCCTATTTCCTTCCACATTGACATCATCATACATGTGCTTTGGTGTTTTTGGGTCCCAAACTGTAGCTGCTGTTTGAAAGACAGTATCAATTCCTTCACATGCTTTTTCAACTACATCTTGATCTGTAATATCTCCAACTATTGATTCGACACCGTTAACGCTAACTGGTTCTAAATCTAGAACTCTAACAAGATTTCCTTCCAAATGAAGCTGTGATACAATCTCAAACCCTAGCATTCCAGCTCCACCAATTATTAAACATCTTCCTAATTCAATCTCGTTTTTTGCCATCTTTTCACACTTACCATGTAACTGTAATTACCTTTTCTGGGCATCCTTCAACACATTTCATACAATGAGTGCAGAGAGATGGATACAAAGGAGTTATTCTCCAAATCTGTGGATCATACTGATTGTCATTTTCAAATTTCTCTAAACTTTGATGCAATAAGAAAAGAGCTGGTTCACAGACCTTCATACAAATTGCACATTCCCTTGGATCAATTTTGTTTCCATCTCCACAAATGGAATAATCGATCTTAATTTTGGTTTTACTCAGAACAATCACCTAGTATTTTCCAGCTAAAGCTGGGATGACTTGTCTATCAATTATATTTAGAGCATCAAATCTACATGCATGAAGACATACTCCACAACCAAAACACTTAGATTGATCAATTTCTGCACATTTTGTTGTTTCATTAAACCCAATAGCACCAAATTGGCACATAGCAATACATCTCTTACATCCTTGACAATTGTCTGGATTGTTTTCCACTAAATACTCCCCCTTGAAGATAGAATTAATTCCAAAATCTAATCGAGGACGAAATCCTGCACATTCTGGTGTTTTACAAGCGCATAGATTATTAATGTAAGGAAAAGCACCATACCATATAGTTCCAATATATCCTTTCTTATTGAACTCTGTAAACTTTTCAATTGCTTCTTCTTTGGTCAATCTATATTTACTGTCTTCAGGTTCTGGAATAAAACGAGGTAATTTATCTATAATGTCACTCATTACTCCAAAATTTATACAACAAGCTTCCTTTTCAGCTCTTGATTGGAATCTGCACATACAATATTTCATTATGATCGTATTTTCATCTACACAATTTTCTAAAATCGAGATAGCATCATCAAGTGGAACAACTTGACCTATATGACCTTCAGCTTGAAAGGGGTTGAATTTAGAGTTTTTTGAATGTAACATTTTCTCAGCAAAATGTTTCGTAATTCTCCCAACAATTGGAAGTTTAATCTTGTAACCTAAACCTACAGCACTGAAACCTGCTAATTTCCTTACTTGCATTGCTTCAAAGGTTTTGTATTGTTCAAGTAAGAATTCTTTTAGAAAATCTTCATCTTTGTTTATATCTTCTAATACTTCAGTGGTGTAATTTCTTGCATTAAGATACCATTTTCCAGCAGTTCCGTGTTCTAGACAGTGATCACACATTGACCATCACAAAATGAAGTTACTTCTTTTCGAGATGAACATGCGCCATATAAAAAATTTAACAAGTCGAATCCTATCTAAAAACAGAAATGTGTTTCCAAAACAATAGAATTATTTCTTACTTAACCCAAATTCATAAAGAATTTCTCTTACTAAAATAAGTTCGATTTTATACCTTAGAGATATTTCTCTATTGGTTGAGCCTTTGAGTTTTTGAAGAATTACTTCAGGTAAACCTTCAATGTTTTTTGTTTTGCATCTCACAGTTGAAACATTCACACCAGAGTTTCTGATCAATTTGTTTAATTGTTTTTCTGAGATGTCTAAGAATATAGCAATATACTCATTGTCATACCCTTTGTTTTTCATCTGGATATATCTTGCAATAGAAACAGTTTCTCTATCCTTTTTATTCAGAATAAGTCCTCTATCTTCTAGAACTTTTCTAACTGTATAATAGGTGAGTCCAAGCTCTTTAGCAATTTCGTGCTTTGTTTTTCCTTTATTGAAGAGCTCCTCAATGTCACTATGTTTCAATTTATGGTAATCTGCAATAGTACGAGTTTCGATTCTGTTTTCTTTAAGAACCTTGGATATTGTATGTCTATTCATTTCAAGCTCTTGGGCAATTTCATAAGTAGAAAGACCATCTTCATACATTGCGATGATTAATGCGTCTCTTTCAGTTAATGGTACAGTACTTAACATATCTTGAAGATCTTCATCAAGTATTGTGTCATTTCCTCGATTATCAGGAACCATTGTCATCACACTTTGGTTTTTTCTACCTTCCAGTAATACTAGTATATTCTACTACTGTAAATAAACAAATAACTATGGTAATAAAAATATTTTTACTTATTTCCAATGATTAGAATGAAAAAACGAAGATGTTCGAAACTAGGTTTCTACAGTGTTTAGCTTGTGAAAGAATTTAGTAGATTTTTTCCATATAAATTTCAAGGAAAAGCTTTATTTAGTTTTTCTGATGATTCTTCTTGGAAAAATATATAAATCTGGTATTTTTATCTGGATTATGTCTTATTTTGGAAAAATTAGAGACAATTTTTTTAAAGCAAAAAACCGAGAAGGATTTTCTTATCTTTACACGGCTGTAATTGGTCTTGGTTTTTTCACAACAGCTATTACATGGTCTATGTATAATGTCTATATGCCTCTTTACTTAGGAGAATTATTGGGTCACCTAAACAGAGTAGGACTTATTGTAGGGTTGATTATGGTTTTAGACAATATAGTTGCTATTACTCTTCAACCATGGATTGGCAATTTCTCTGACAATATTTGGACTAAATGGGGACGTCGAATGCCTTTCATAATGATTGGAATTCCAATAGCAGCAGTGTTATTTGGACTGTTACCCGTTGTGAGTGATTCACTTATATTGATTCTTGTAATTTTAGGCGGGTTTAATATTGCAATGGCATTATATAGAGCTCCTGTTGTTGCTTTAATGCCCGATCTAGTTGCTAAGGAATATCGAAGTAGAGGAAATGCTGTAATTAATCTTTTAGGAGGAGTAGGTGCACTTATTGGTTTAATGGCAATGGGAGCAATCTATGATATCAGTCCAATACTTGCATTTGTAATAGTCTCAGTTTTGATATTACTCTGTCTAGTTGCTTTGATCTTTAATATAAGAGAAACCAAAGAAAGAGTTGATGTTGAACCTAAAGAGAAAGTTAGTCTCTTTAAATCGATCAAACAAATGTTTGTAGACAAGGATAGAAGTCTTTTAGCAATTCTATTTGCTATCTTAATGTGGTTCTTCGCATTTAATGCAATAGAAACATGGTTTAGTACTTATGCAACGGATAGTTCTTTGTTGAACATGAAAGCTGGGAGTGCGAGTATGCTTTTGGGGATATACTCACTGACGTTTATTCTGTTTGCTATTCCAGCAGGTATAATTGCGAAGAAGATTGGTAGAAAAAGGACAATGATGATTGGTCTTATTGGTTTGATTTCAGTTATGATTCCATTGGTGATATTCTCTTTTGTATCAATTCCTGGATTAAGAACTCTTGTTACATTCCTACCATTTAATTGGACATGGGAAATTATCATTGATGGTTTGCTTCTCTTCTTTGGTGGAATGTTTTGGGCATTCGTAAATGTCAATAGCATAGTTGTAGTTTGGGAAATTGCAGGTCCTGCAAGGCTTGGAACATATACAGGTCTATATTACTTCTTCTCAGCTACAGCAGCTATTGTGTCTCCTTTTGTATTTGGGGCACTAAAAGATGTTATTGGTGTGAAGTATGTTTTCTTATATGCTGTAGGATTCTTTGTACTCGCATTAATATGTACTTTATTCATCAGCACAACTGGTGTTGAATCAGATGAAACTCCAGCAAAGTGAGGAAACTCACTCCTTTCTTTTTCTTAATAATGAACTTCAACAAATTTAAATGTCATATTACGTAATATCTATCTGTCTATGATACATTCTCTGGAAGTGATTAATTGACTACAGATCAAGATGCAGTTAGATTCTTTCTTGAATATAAACCAAAATACAAAATCTTTCATGAGCTTATGAATAGAAGGATGAGAAATGTTCTTCTTGTTTCTAGTATCTATGATAGCTTCATGCTAGAAGAAGATGGAAGATTATCTGATCAAATATATGAAGAGTTTCATAACCTAAATCTTAGAACTCTACCAAGAATAACTAGAGTTTCTTCTGCTAATGAAGCACTAGATATGCTAGAAGAAAAAGAGTTTGATTTAGTTATTACTATGAGAAGATTAGGGGATATGGATGCATTTTCTTTTGGAGCTAATGTTAAGGATATACAAGATATTCCAGTAATATTGTTGTTGAACAGTGTCGTTGAAATCAAATATCTTCCAGAATATAGTAAACGAAAAGGAATAGACAGAGTTTTTGTTTGGAATGGCGACAGCAAGATTTTCATAGCGATTATTAAACATCTTGAGGACAAATTTAATGCAGATTATGACACTAATAAAGGCAATGTAAGAGTTTTCATTTTTGTTGATGATTCAATTAGATTTTACTCTTTAATGCTCCCAGAAGTTTATGGAGAAATAATGAGACAAACTCATCGGTTAATCTCAGAAGGTACAAATGATTTTCAGGATCTTCTTAAAATGCGAATAAGACCTAAAATCCTTCTTGCTGAAACATATGAAGAAGCCGTTGCATATTATGAACGCTACAAAGATTTTGTAATGGGAGTAATCTCGGATGTAGAATTTCCTTTAGATGGAGTTCTAAATAAAAATGCTGGATTTCTTTTTGCTGAACAAGTCAAACAAGAACATCCTAACCTACCTATAGTCTTACAATCAAGTAAAGACTTCTACAGAGAACAAGCAGAAGAAATGGACTGTTTCTTCATACACAAACGATCTCATGGGATGATATGGGATCTTAAGAAGTGGCTTCTAGAATTTGTGGGTTTCGGAGACTTCATATTTAAAGACCAAGATGGGAATATTTACGGTCATGCTACTGATGTTATCACTTTCTACAAACAGCTTTCTGAAGTTCCTTTAGAATCACTAGTCTATCATGGAAAGAGTGACCATTTTTCCAATTGGTTACATGCAAGAGGAGAGTTTGATATTGCAGAGAAGTTAAAACCAAGAAAAGTTTCTGAATTTACACAAACTGAGCTTAAAGACTTCTTAATTAGAACTATTGATGATATTGTTATAGAAAAAACACGAGGTATAATTAATGATTTCTCGCGTGACAACTATCATCCTGAAACACTATATCTCAGATTACGACCTGGTTCACTAGGTGGTAAAGGGAGAGGAATTGCATTTCTAATGTTCCTTCTTAACTCTTTCATGATAAAAGATGAGTTCCCGAACGTGAATATAGAAATTCCAAAGACCATTGTAATTGGTACAGATGAATATGATAAATTTATGGAAGAGAATAATCTCTATGAGTTTGCTCTATCTGATGTCTCTGATAAAGAAATAAAGAGAAAGTTTGATGCTGCAAAACTCTCTAAAAGTTTACGAAATGATTTGGATTTTCTTCTAAAGGACCTCGATGGACCATTAGCGATTCGATCATCCAGTCTCCTTGAGGATTCAGCGTATCAACCATTTGCTGGAATATTCGATACATATATGATTCCAAATAATCATGAAAATAAGAAAGAAAGACTCGAACAGTTATGCACAGCTATTAAACTAGTCTATGCATCTCAGTTTCTGAAACTTGCGAAATCATATGCAGAAACTATACAACAAACCGTAGAAGAATCAAAAATGGCTGTCGTGATTCAGAAGGTGGTAGGTAAAGAAAGAAACAATCATCACTATCCAGATTTCTCAGGAACTGCAGCATCTTATAACTATTATCCCTTTGGTGATTATATGAAACCTGAAGATAGAATAGCACATCTAGCTTTAGGTCTAGGTAAAACAATTGTTGAAGGTGAATCTTCAGTACGATTCTGTCCAAAATATCCTAAATTAAACTATTATTCTACACCTGATATGCTGTTAAAGCAAAGTCAGAAACACTATTATGGGGTTGACCTAACAAAGACTGATTTCGATATTCTCGATGACGATCCATATATCAAAAGACTCGATCTTGGAGATGCGATAAAAGAGGGAACACTCACCAAAATAGCAGATAGGTATAACTTTGATTCAGAGAATTTAGAGGATGGTTTTTTTGGTGAAGGATCACCAGTAATAACTTTCAGTCAGCAATTGAAATTTGAAACAACACCTCTAGCTAGATTGTTAACAAGGATTTTGACCATTGGAGAAAGAGCTTTGGGGTCATCGATAGAGATTGAGTTTGCTGGTAGTTTTGGGGTATCAAAGAATGAGAAGGATCAATTTGATATCCTACAAATTCGACCATTTCTACAACAAGAAGCACTTTTAATTGAAGATTTTGAGGTTGTAGATGTTAATCAGATTTTAGCTTTTTCATCTCATGTTTCAGGGAATCTACTGAGAAAAGATATCAAAGATATTGTATTCGTTAAAGCAGAGAAATTTGATAAAACTAAAACTCTCGAAATAGTAGATGAAATTGATTCAATTAACGCTCAATTAAATAAACTGAAACGACCTTACTTATTAATTGGTTTTGGAAGATGGGGGACCGCTGATAGATTCCTAGGTATTCCAGCTAAATGGAGCAATATCAATGCTGCAAAAACAATAATTGAAACTTCGCTAGAAGATTTTACAATTGATTTTTCTCAAGGGACACATTTCTTTCATAATATAGTAACAGCAAATATAGGGTATTTTCATATCAAGCATAAATCTGAACAACACAAAATAGATTGGGATTGGATAAACAAACAGAAAGCTAAAACAGATTTGGAATATGTTAGGCATGTTGAATTAAAAAATCCATTAACAGTGAGAATAGATGCTCAAAAACGAGAAGGAATGATATTAAAACCAGAAAAATAAGAAAAATCTTCGATGGAAAATCCATCGAATTGTAATTTTTTTTACCAGTGTCCATGTAAGATCATAGCATTAGCTACTTTCTTGAACCCAGCAATATTTGCACCTAAAACATAGTTTCCAGGTTCACCATATTCTTTAGAAGCTTCATAAGCCATTTTGTGAATATTGGTCATGATTCCATTTAAGCGTTGATCCACTGTTTCTCTACTCCAAGATGAGAAACCAAAATTCTGTGCCATTTCAAGACCAGATGTTGCAACTCCTCCAGCATTTGCTGCTTTACCAGGACCAAATAAGACTTTGTTCTCTAAGAATACATCAATTGCTTCGATTGTAGATGGCATGTTTGCACCTTCAGATACAACAAAACATCCATTGTCAACAAGCATTTTAGCTTCTTCACCATTGATTTCGTTTTGTGTAGCACTTGGAAATGCTACATCACAAGCAATTTCCCAAGGTTGACCACCAGCTTTGTATTCAACACCAAATTCTTCAGCATATTCTTTAATTCGTCCTCTGCGAACATTCTTTAGCTCAAGAACATAAGCTAGTTTTTCTCTGGTTACACCATCTGGATCATGAATATATCCACTTGAATCGGAAAGAGTGACTACTTTACCTCCTAGATCTAAGATTTTTTCTGTTGTATATTGTGCAACATTTCCTGATCCAGAGACCAAACAAGTCTTATCCTTGAGATCATCATTTCTTGTTTTAAGCATTTCATGGGCAAAATAAACTGCACCATAACCAGTAGCTTCTGGTCTGATTAAGGAACCACCATATTCTAGAGATTTACCAGTTAAGACAGGTACAAATCGTTGAGTAATCTTCTTCCATTGTCCATAGAGATAGCCAATTTCTCGAGCACCAACACCAATATCACCTGCTGGAACATCTACTCTTCCATCAATATGTCTGTATAATTCAGTCATAAAAGATTGACAGAAATGCATAACTTCGTTATCTGATTTACCCTTTGGATCGAAATCAGAACCACCTTTACCTCCACCCATGGAAAGACCTGTGAGTGAGTTTTTGAATATCTGTTCAAAACCAAGGAATTTAATGATACCTAGATTAACACTTGGATGGAAACGAAGACCACCTTTGTATGGACCAATTGCAGAATTGAATTGAACTCTCATACCTCTATTGACCTGTATCTCACCGTTATCATCAACCCACGGAACTCTAAATATAATTATTCTTTCAGGTTCTGTTATTCTTTCGAGAATCTTGTGTTGCTCGAATTTAGGTTCTTTCTCAAAGACAGGTTTTAAACTGTCGAGAACTTCCTGTACTGCTTGATGGAACTCTGGTTGAGATGGATTCTTCTCAACTACATGTTCATAAACACGTTCAACATAATTTGACATATATATGACCTCTATGCGTATTTCACATACGGGTTAAACTGCCAATTTAAAGTTAATTTAAAACCATTGTGATATCACGGTAAAATTATGTATCTCAACATTCTAAAAATACATGAGAAAGTCATCTGGAATAGTTTCATGCGTTTAAAAAATGAAAAAAATAGATTGAATTAGTAGAAACTAATCATACTAAATCTTTCTTTATTGTGTCTATGATTTTGTAAGAATCATTCAGGGCATCATATTCAATAACTGTTTCTAACAGATTGTTTATGGTTGGTTGAACTCTTACTGGCGGCATATTCACTTTTTCTTTGATATCAGCTATTCTTAGTCCTTCAGGATTAGATGCAATTGTCGCAACTACTTCTGCTTCTGGGACATCCATTAAACCTGCATCCATTAAATATACAATAAGCTTATTCTCATTTTCAACGTTAGCCAATCTTGAACTTGCTTCGTTTATTTTGACATCCAAATCATTTAGAGTTTCTTTTGATTGAACTTGAAGCTGATTGTACACTAGTTCCTTACTTTTTACATCAGAAGTAAGTTGATTGAATTCTGATTCTAGCTGAGCATTCTTTTGTTGAAAATCAAGGATTTTACGTTCGAGCTCTTCTTTATGTTCTCGTTTAGTCCTTTCAGTTGTTTCTAACTCGCTTTTTTTAACTTCGTTGATTTCAATTTCTGTTTTAACAGTCTCTATTGATTGTTGGGTATGTTGATCCTTTTCTTCCAGCTGCTTATTATTATCTAGTAAACCTTGTAAAGAACCTTTAAGTGAATCAATGTACTCAGGTATAACTCTAACATCTTCCTTTGTAGAATCAATTGTCATGTTAGAGTTTTGGACAGTTGCTGATATTCTGGTAGAAACTTCTTCTATATCCCTCTTGATTTCTTCTAACAAGTTCTGTAATTTTTCTTCTGACATAATCATCACCTAAATATCTATATTAGTTAAAATCTGGAATCTTCCAGAAGTTGGATCATACTGAATGATTTCTCTACGGGCTAAATCTTGTAATATTTTGCGAATTATATCATCAGATACCCCAGAAGTCTTCTTTAGGTTTTCAGCACTATCAACACCAGGGGTGTTCAAACTGCGCAACACTTGAATTTCTGGTAAAGTTACAATATCCTTTTTCACCAAATATTGTAAAGATTTAGAACGAGATAATGTTCTATTGTAATTGTTATCCAGTTCAGCGAGTTTTATTTCTCTAGCTCTTGTATGTTCCTTTGTTTCTTCATTTAATGCATCTGTTAGTACATCAAATTCTTCAATTTTACGTCTCAATTCCGATATTCTTTCATTTAAAGAATCGACTTGAAGGCTAGCTTCTGTGCTTATTTTTTCTCTTTCCAAAATAAGTCCTGATAATTGTTCAATGTCTCTCTGTTTACTTGTTATCTCAGATTGGAGAACATCCTTTCTATATGTTATCTCTTGAAGTTCATTACTTAATTGATCTAAATGACTGGAACTTTGAGTTTTTGTCTCTTCACCAGAGTTTATAGATTGGTTAATATCAGCAACCTCTTTGAAAAAGGAAGAAAGTTCTTCAGCAAATTCTCTAATTTTAGTATCAATCTCAGTTTTTTTACTTGTTAAAACCTGTAATAATTCTTCTATATTGGAGGCTAACCGTTCAATATTATTCTGAGCTGACTCTAGATTTACTCTACTCATTGTATCTCCTCATGTTTTTAAATTGGGAAATAATCACAAATAATACACCATAAATTAGGTAAATAAACCTTGTTAAAGTCTAAACGGTAAAAGAGAAAAAAAGAGAGAAATAAAAGCACTACTGATTAAAGAAATCAGGGCTTTCGTGTCCTCCCTCAATATTGTGACAGTAAGCAACATGAGATTCACTATACCATCTGGCTATTGGTTCTTCAACACGACATACATCTGATACTAGAGGACATCGAGTTTGGAATTTACATCCTGGGGGAGGATTAATTGGAGTTGGAATATCTCCAGTAAGGAATATTTTCTTTGAACGCTTGGTTGGATCAGCAATTGGCACTGCAGAGATTAATGCTTTTGTATAAGGATGCATCATTGATTCAAAGATTTCATCACTGGTTCCTGCTTCCATGATTCTACCTAGATACATGACGTTTACTTCATCACAGAGGATTTTAACAAGAGAAAGATCATGAGCAATAAAGAGATAAGTTAAACCCATCTTCTTTTGTAATTCCAGTATAAGTTGGATAATAGCTGCACGAACTGATACATCGAGATTTGAAACTGGTTCGTCCATTACGATGAAATCTGGTTCAAGTGCTAATGCTCTTGCAATTCCTAATCTTTGTCTTTGCCCTCCACTGAATTCGTGAGGATAACGATAAGCATGATGAGGTGCTAACCCTACATCTTTTAGCAGAGTCAATACTCTGTAACTTGCTTCATCTCCTGAAGCAACTCCATGGATATCAAATGGTTCAATAATGATATCATGAGCTGTAGCTCTTGGATTTAAAGAAGCATAAGGATCTTGAAAGACTATTTGTAAATGTCTTCTGATTTCCTTCATTTCATCAGATGTAAGACGATTGATGTCAATTCCTTTGAAATATACTGCACCTGATGTGGGTTCATGCAATCGAATAATTGTTTTTGCTGCGGTACTCTTTCCACATCCAGATTCACCTACTAAACCTACAATCTTTCCTTTTTTAATTTTGATAGTAATTCCATCCACTGCTTTTAGATGAGCTACTTTTGGTCTCTTATTAAATGGAGGAATATATGGTAAAGCAAAATAAAGAACAATAATTGCACCTACTAAAATAAGTCCTATAAGTTGTTCGAAAGCGAATACTACAATTGCTCCAACAAAAGCTATCATAAACCATGTAGTTTCAAAAGGAACTGGAATGTCAAAGAATTTTCTTAAATTATCCACGTCTAGAATAACATCTTCATCCATTTCCTTGGTTCGAATACGATCTGCAAGTAAACCTTTTTGCTGCTGTTTGTCTTGGAGTTTATCAATAAAAGAATCTGCACTACTCATTTTTTCACCTAACTTACAATACCTCTAGTTACTGCACCAATAACTCTTTTTTCTCCCCTTTCTTCCATCCAAGCTTTACCTTCTTCTGTGTAGAGATGGCATCGAACTGAATGTCCAGGTTCAATCTCAACTAAATCTGGGAGTACAGTTTCACAAAGACCCATCATATGATAATCACAACGTGGGTGGAATCTACAAGCTGAAGGTGGATTAATCAGATTTGGAATTGATCCTCTGATAATCTGTAAATCTTCTCGCTCTGCATCAGGACGAGGAATAGCACTCAGCAAACCGCGAGTATACGGATGATAAGGAGATTTGAAAATAATCATAATGTCACCAATCTCACAAATATAACCGGCATACATAACAGCTACCCTATCACACATCTCTGCTATAACACCCATATCATGGGTAATCAGAATAATACTCATGTCGAACTCCTCAGAGGTTGCTTTGAGTAATTCGAGAATTTGTGCCTGAATTGTTACATCCAAACTTGTCGAAGGTTCGTCAGCAATCAGGAGTTCTGGATTACAGCTTAAAGCCATCGCAATCATAACTCTCTGTCTCATCCCTCCGGAAAACTCGAATGGATAATTATCAACACGTTCATCTGCACTTGGAATACCAACTAGAGACATAATCTTTACTGATTTTTCTCTTGCCTCTTTCTTAGTAACCTTTTGGTGCAGCATAATAGCTTCACTTATTTGGTCCCCTACAGTAAAAACTGGATTAAGACTGGTCATGGGGTCCTGGAAAATCATTGCGATTTGATTGCCTCTGATTTTACGCATATCTGCATCACTAAGTCTACGAAGATCTTGACCATGGAAGATAACTTCTCCATCAAGAATTTTACCTGGAGGATCTGGAACAATACCTAAAATTGATAGTGCTGTAACTGATTTACCAGAACCAGATTCTCCTACCAAACCAAGTGTTTCTGACTTATATACTATGATATCAACGGATTCAATTGCCTTGACCACACCTTCTTCTGTAAAGAAGTATGTTCTCAATCCATTAATTTCCAGTAAAACATCTTCTGGTGGACGACTCATAAAATCACTTTTTATATTATTAGCTAATAATCTTAAATCACTTTGTTGATTTTGTTATTCTAACTTTTATAAATCTTCTTGTGTAGTTCTTTAATATGCACTAAGAGGATTAAGAGAAACAAGAAAGTGTTTTGGGAATGAATGAGGACAATTTACGATTTCAATAAAAGTTCTCTTGCAGTGAAATTATAGGAAAAAAACTATCTAAACATCAGTCAAAATCAGTTAATATCTTACTCATTTTGATGTTTAATTACTTCTTTAGAATTCCAGCTATTCGCAATTTTTTTCTATATCTGTAGACATCTTTCCGGAGAGCATGAAGAGGTACTTTAAGGTCCTCTCTAAGATGAAGCATGACGAACAAATTTACTGCTGGATAATTAAGATAAAAGGGGAAAAACGCTACTATCATTGTTAGAGCTGAATTGCTAACATTTGCATAAGGGACAACTTTCTTTAGAGTAAGGTCAGTGATTTCTTCCAATATTAAATCTAACTCTTCACTAGCTTGTGGGAGAATCTGTTTCAGATAGTTTGTTAGGAGGTTGACTTTAGTTAGTAAATCATCTGTGATTTTGTCACAGTCTGTGTATACTAACTGAGCATTCTCTAGCATTTCCTTAGCTTGTGTGACTTTTCTAGTGTAAATGCTGGAATCTTTGTCTATTCCCCAGAACCTAAAGATTCTAAATAACAAATTCTGTGTTAGTTCTCGACCATAATGAGCTAAAGTAATATCAAGAAGAGCAAGAAAATATGCTATCATATCATCGTTGTTGAAGCTATTGTCACTGGAATGACTTTCCAGTAATAAATCACTTAAGTATTGAAATTGGATAAAGGCTTCTGCAAAGATTTGTTCTGGTATAGTTCTTTTGGCTAATTCAGAAATAATCTCAATAAATCTGAAAACATGGCGTAGGTCTTGGCTCCAATCTATGCGTTCCAATTTCCCATTGATCAGAAAGAGAGGGGTCTGCAATTCACGGATAGTTTTCTCGAGCGGTAATAATTGCACTTTATCAACAATAGTAGTCATTTCTTCCTCGAAATAATATACGAAATTTAATTTAAATACTCAATAGAATTTTTGTGCAGTAAGGTTACAACTAAAGAAGAAGAGAAGGAGAAAATACCTACAAGTATGTAGATGGTGAACTCCCTCCCTTTGTTCGTATTTACACCCATTCTACAAGATTTTTGACTTCTGACGTGCAATTAGCAAGGCACATCGATAAGATAATGACCACTTTGATTAATAAAGGAAGAAAATATAATTGCATTTTATTTGCAAGTAAACAAAAGAAGAAAAAAGAATTGAAAGAAGGTTGTTAATCCTTCAGTCTTGGATCAAGAGCATCTCTTAAAGAGTCACCTAGGAGGTTGAAACCTAGCACCGTAAAGAAGATGAACAACGCAGGGAACATCGGCATCCATGGGTAATCAACTAGAGAATTTTGCCATTTATTTAAATCATCACCCCAACTTACAGCATTTGGATCTCCGAATCCGAAGAATGCAAGTGCTGCAAAGAGGAATATAGTATTTGCAATTCCTAGTGTTACAATAATAATCAGTGGTGCCAACGAGTTCGGCAGGATGTGTTTGAAAATGATTCTCATATCACTCGCACCGAGCGCCCGTTCCGCTTCAACAAAGTCTTGCTGCTTCAGAGAGAAGAAGTTTGACCTTACGATAAGTGCTGTTCCGCCCCAACCAATAAGCGAAAAGAACACGACTACTACCGAATACCGGCCACCCGGGATATTTATGTCCTCAAAGAGCACAATGATAAATATCATCAGGATAAATCCTGGCATAGAGTAGAGTAATTCAATTATACGCTGTAAAACATCATCAATAATACCACCATAGAAACCTGCAATTGATCCTAGAAATGTACCAATGATAACGGTGGTCATTTGACCAATGAATCCAAGAGCTAAGGAAACTGTTGCTCCAAAGAAAACTCGTGAAAGCATATCATGACCAATACCATCTGTACCAAAAGGATGCAGAAATGATGGAGGAAGTTTTGCTTCAGCTGGGAAATGGTGCCTTGGATGTTGGAACAGTACTATAGGACCGTCCTTAGGCATTCCCGGAAGCCATAATTCTATATAGAGATTGTTAATACTAGCGGCTTTTTCTGGATCTCCCCAGAGGACTCCAATATTTGTGAGCCAATTATCAAAACCAAGTAAAATCCAAGATGAGAAAGCCATCAAAATTAAGAAGAGTACGATGTAAAGACCAAGCATACCCATCTTATCTTTCTTAATACGACGCCAGACAATACTCCACTGTCCAGCACCTTTCATAGCTTCAATTTCTCGCAGGGTTTTTTCGTCTAGTAGAAATTCGCCTACTTGTTCTTTGTCTGCTGTTGCCATATGTTATTCTCACCTTAATATCTAATCCTCGGATCGATGAAGACGTACGTAATATCCGTCAGGAGCCGCGCTATTAGGAAAAGTAGCGGGAAGATGGTATTCGTAGCCATCATCATCGGATAATCTCTGAAGAGTGCTCCTTCTAGAAAGACTGTCCCTAGTCCAGGCCAACCAAACACCGATTCTATCATTACGGAGCCTGCTAGAAGCCCTGGTAATGAGTTTCCAATTATGGTTACGATTGGAAGTAAACCGTTTCTAAATGCGTGTTTGTAGATAACCGCTCTATTGTCTAATCCTTTAGCTTTCGCTGTTGTGATATAGTCTTGTCTCAGAATCTCTAATAGTTGTGATCTAACTAATCTTGCCATAAACACTAACCCACCCAGAGTTAGTGCCAGTGTTGGCAATATCAGGTATTTATAGAAATTCGGATTCAGGAACAGTGGTTTCTTGAATGCATCTTTATTTGCTACTCCTGTAAAATTAAATAATTCAAAAGAAAGTAGCATCAAAAGTTTTGCCAGCCAAAACAGAGGCATTGAGTATCCCAGGAGCATCGCTACCGTTAGTGATCGGTCCCAGAATGAATTTTGACGAGTTGCTGATACTACACCAATTGCAGTTGCAAGTAAAAGCGAGAATATAAACGAAAGTATATTGAGCACCACAGTATATATGGCCCTTTCCCCTATAATTTTCGCTATAGGTATACCTTCTCCCGCTTGCGTATAGTACCACGACTTCCCTAAGTCAAAATGCAGTAAATCATCAACAAAAGAGATGTAACGATTAAACCAAGGAACTGTGTACATGTCGTTGTTAAGCAGTCCCATTTCAATTGCTTCTCTATTATACGCTGCATTATAGCATTCATCATTATCACAGTGGATTAACCCTAGTCTCACGATTACTGGATCACCAGGACTTATGTTGATGAGTGTAAAATTCATCAAAGTAATTCCTAGCATAACCGGGACAATATATATGGTTCTTCTAATAATGAATCCTTTTAATGACATATATTTTTCTCCGCGAAGTTTATACTCATAAGAGTATTAGTGAGTCACTAATTATTATTATGGCCAGTTTATGCATTTTTAAGTCTTATGAAGAAACTAAGGGAAAAAGATATAAGTAAGAAAAGTCTTGGTCAGAGCCTGAGAAACTTCTTATTTTGCTCTTTAAACCGTTCTTGTTGCCTTCTACTGAAAACCAATTTGTTCGTCCATCCCTTCTGGAACCTCATCTAGGTTCTGTTGATCAAAAGTTACTTTACCATCATGCATATGCAGTATTCTTTTCGCTCTTTTTGCAGCAGATAAATCGTGTGTTACTAAAGCTATTGATGTTCCTCTATCAGCATTAAGCTGCTCAAATAAATCTAAAACAGTTTGTCCTGTATTTGTATCTAGATTTCCTGTAGGTTCATCTGCGAGAAGTAGTATAGGCTCGTTGACTAGAGCTCTCATTATTGCAACTCGTTGTCTTTCCCCTGAACTTAGTTCTTCAGGAAACTTATTCTTGAGATGATCTATTTCAAATTCATTGAAAATGTCGTTAACTCTTTTTTGCCTTACTTCATATGGTACGCCATCAAAAATTAAAGGCAGTTCCACATTCTCTTTACCAGTTAATCCTTCTACCAGATTAAAGAACTGAAAAACAAATCCTAAATTCTTTCTTCTAAAATCTGTTAAATCTTTAGGAGTGAATTCACTTAAATCTGTTCCATTAATTATTATTTTTCCAGTTGTTGGAATTTCTAATGTTCCAATTAAGTTTAGTAGAGTTGTTTTTCCACTACCACTTGGTCCTACAACTGAAGTAAATTCTTCTCTGTGAAAAGTCACATCTACTCCATTTACTGCTTTTACTACACTATCTCCAACAATAAATCGTTTTGATAAATTCTCGCAAACAACAATCTCTTCAGTCATCTGACTATTTTAGAAAAATAAGCACTAATAAACTTGTTCAAAGGCATGTTTTTCCATTTAAGGGTATAATTTCCTACACTACTGGGGGTTGAAGAAAAATTGTTTCTTGTGCTGGTGCTAAATAAAGAATTTTTCCTTCTGTTTTTTGATTAGTTTGTTTAGCTTTAAATGTGTAAATTAGCGTAGGGATATATAAAATATGAAGTGTAATATCTGAAAAGGCTGCTTTTTCTATCGATGCACTTTCGAGAAGTTCCTCAAGATTTTGGTGCTCAAGCATATCGTTGATATTTGTAGATAGCTCTTCTGAGAAAACCTCTAAAAATCTTGCATTTGCTTGTTCTAATTCCATGGTTGTTAGAATCTCTATCCATTCTCTTAGAGTTTCATCTATCTTCTTTATTCGATCAATTTCTTTTTGAATTGTCACCTTTTTTTTCTGAAATTGTCTAACATCATTGATTAATTCTTCTTTTTGCTTCCTAGTAATTGTTTTATTACGTTTTTCATCTAGTTTGAATTTCTTTGTTCTAGCATCCAAACTTCTTTGAGTTTTTTTGAGCTTAAAAAACTCAACTTGTGCATCTTTGTTTATTTCCTTTTGCTCCTCTTCAAAATCTATTAATTGCTTCTTGAGAATGTTTTTTGTTTTGTTGAAATCATCTTCACTTTTCCAAACACTTTCTCGTTTCTCTATTATCGTAATTAACTCTTTCAAGTGTAATAATATATCTGCTTGATAGTTGTGTAGATTGTTCATTTTCTTGCTATAGTCACTGATGAACTCTTTGATTAATATTGAATCTAAATTTATGAGCTTCATCTTGTGAGGTTTTTTAGTTAAATTATTTCTAGCATCTCTATTCAAGAGTTGAGTAAGTTTAATTTGGAATCGATTGAAAGATTGGTTCCATATTTCTTGTTCACTAGTTGATAATCCTAAATCTTCCTCTACACCAGCAAAAAGAAGTTTAAATTGTCTATTAGTTCCATGTTGGATTGTAGGTAAGCTTATAGTCTCTAGACTAACTGGAACTATCGCCTCATAATTTCCTTCAAGTTTGCAAAGAACAAAAGGAAATCCATATGTTTCTTTCTTCTTAATATCAATTGATTCTATAGATGGGATTTTGCTTTTAATTCTCCTTTTAATTTCATCATCAGTAAGCTCATCTTTTTCATAGTAGAAATCAGTAATTTGAACATTTGAACCAGGATAGAGGGTTTCCAATTCTTCTTCAATTTTTACTAAATCCGGAAGTCTTACAACTTTGATGTCCTCAGTTTCTTTATCAGCAACCTTGATTATGTTCTCCTCTAATTGAGAAGTTTGTTTTTCAACATTCATTACTTCTTCAGTGATAGATTCCTCTCTCTTTATAACTTCTGATTGTTGTGGTCTGAGTGCTTCCTCCTTGATTTCAGTTGTTTCTGTTTTTTCAGGAACTTGATTGAGTACTTCTTCAATCTTTTTAACCAAAGAAACATAACTGGAAAGAGATAGTGGTTTTTCTTTTGGGGATTCACTCATGTATAATGACCAAGTTACTAACATGCTTCGAATTATTTAAACTAGTCGAAATTACTTAACGTGAAAATAACTTTAAATCTTTAGATAAAATAATCTTATTCAACTATATTTGTTCTAAAAAATATCCACGTATTGCCCAGTTATATAAATAAACTGGTACTCTTAAACATAGGTGAATACGTATTTCTGACAAGAAGTGTCCTATATGTTACTCCACTTTCCCGACAAAAGTTGTATTTTGTCCAATTTGTGGGACTGAATTAGAAACTCAAATGGCAAAAACCCCTCAACCAACTGAATCACCATATGGCATTCCACCAAATAATCCTACTTCAAGACCATTTTATCGAGATGAGCCAATAGAAACTAGAAGTGAGAATGAAGATTTTATTTTGGATTCAACTCAATTTGCTTGGAAAGCATCGGAATCAGTAGTTCCATTAAAAATGAAGGGGCAAATAAGCTATAGTGAAAGTTTTCAACCACCAAGGCTTCAATTGGGATCTCTTAAGAAAATGTCCGTTAGCGAAATGCTTGTTGTTGGAGCTTTAGGATTTACAATTTCCTTTGCATTAGTGATTTTTGTTAACTTATCGCTATTATTAATGCTTAACATTCTTTCACCTACATGGATATCGTTACTTTTTACAATATTTTCCTTCTTTATATTTTCATTTCTAACTTATATTTTCAACAAAAGAACAGTAAAAAACATAAGTTACTTGCATGATGAAGTGCCAGAGAATAATAACTCAAGTATCCTGACTTTTGGTTTAATCTATATATTGCATATGGCAATTGCAAGTGCAATCTCAATCACTTTTGTTAAGATATTCCAAGGTATGGCACAGGGGGCAAATCAAAATATAGCAATTTATCTTCCATTTTTACTTACAGCAGTAATTCTCTCAATTATCTCACCAATTTTCAGGATAGCTAAAAATCTCTCCTCTTTAAGAGAATCTAGTGCTTTTCATAGTTTAGTTGATGCTTATCAATTTCCAAGATTTAGCCTGAAAAAAGTTGTTCAGAGTAGTCTGATATCCTTCTTACTTCCGGCTTCAATATTAATTGCAGGACTAAATTCGTTTTCCAAGGTTTTTCTTGCCATATTTTCACCAACAGCTGAATTTACAGCATCGGGATTAGACTATGCTATCAGTAGCATAGTTTTTCTAATCTTTACCATAAGTGTTATTTTTGGAAGTTTCTTAGACATTAATGGTATATATTTCTTCGAAAAAATGATTAAAGAAAATGTAGAACCTCCTAGTTTAACTTGGGTTAGTGATAATTTCTCTCAATCTCAGTCAGGAAAAAAAGGTAGAACTAATATGGAAACTGATTCAACTTATTCGAACGGTGAAAGAGAAGAACGTTGTCCAACCTGCTCTGCATTGATTATCGAAGGTGCAGAATTCTGCACTGACTGTGGGAAAAAAATTGTTAAGTAAGAAGTAAGATTTTACTCTTCTTCTTGTATTTTTTCGACAATTTTCTTTATAATTGCTTGAATAGTATTCAACCTATCTTCAATTACCTGCACTCTGTCTTGAAGTATTTTAAATTCATCAAGAGAAATAGTATCACCTGATACAGATTGAGTTGCTACAGGAATAGGTGAAGACTCTTTTTTAACTTCCTCAATATCATCTAAATCCACAATACCATCTGTATTTGCTGGAAAGGCAATGTCCTGTATGTTGTTAGCTTGCAATAGTTTGTAAGCAAGAAAATCGAAGGTTTCTTGAATGTTTTGCCCAGTTAATGCACTTGTTTCACTATAATAAAAACGTATTCCTGTTTCAGTTTTCATACGATTACAAAACTCCAGAGCCATTTCGCGAGAAACTCGTCTATCTTCTTCAAGGTCGATTTTGTTTGCAATAACAATATAGACAAGAATTCCATTATTTGATCCCTTGATTGCTTCATCAAGCCAATTCTTCAGATTAGTCATTGTGGTTGGATCTTGACAATCAAAAACAAGAATTCCTGCTATAGCTCCCTTATAAAAAGTGCTTCGAACAGCTTGGTAACTGTCTTGTCCAGCTAAATCCCATATTTGAAATGTGATAAGATCGTTTTCTGTTTTAATTTTTTTACTTGCGAAGTCAGCACCAATTGTTTTGAGATAGCTTGATTCAAATCCCTTCCCCATATATCTTTCACGAATAGATGTTTTACCAACTGCACCTGGACCAGCTAAAACTATTTTAAAATTCCATTTACGCAAATTGTTCATCCTCATTACTACTTATATTGTGCTAGTTCACTTTCTAGCTCATCAATGCGAGACTGAGATTCTAATAATTTTTTCTGGAAGGTTTCACCAACTTCCATCTGTGTTTTTTCAAAGTGATCTTTTGCATCTTCAAGCTCTTTTTTCATTTTATCTCTTTCTTCTCTTGCATTTTTCATCTCAGCACTTTCTTTGACTTCTTGAACTGCACTTCTCAATTTTTCATCAATATTTGCTGAAGATAAATCTGTTTGAGATGAAACAAGAAGTTTCATAGCATTGATTTCCTCTGCAGTTTGTTGAGGTCTTGCAGCTATTAGATCATTTACTTTTTCATCCAAAGCTTTTTTCTCAACAACTAGATCAGAAATTTGAGCTTTCAATTGTCTATTTTCTTCAGATAACTCTGATGAGTTTGTTAGTTCCAAATCTAATGATCTTCTTAGATGCACTAAATCCTCTGTACCCTCTCCAAATTCGTTCATGTATCTTATTATTGTAATTAGATATTCTCTTATCATTGGATGGACTATTTCCCAGTATTGAACAAGTTCTCTTTCTACATCTTTCATCCTGGCATCCTTTCTTCCAGGAGGTAGTCTGGTAAAAACAGGACTTTCTACGTTTACTGTAGGATAATAGTCAGGAACATAATCATAGATGGTTTCGCCTTTGTACTTCTTTGGTTTGGACATAGAATAACCCAATTGAGAGCTTTCCTTCATAAAAATAAAGATTGTGAAATGGATAAACTGTTTTTTAGATTAAAATGAAGCAATTAATCCCTACTTTTAGACCTGGTTTTTTTTGGAACAAGTATCTTGTTAACACTGAATGCTGTATGCATATTTTTTCTATCAAGAAAAATTTCTCCAATTTTCAGATAATTTTCTACAATTTTATTTGATGTTTTTTTGTCATATTTTTCCTTTTCAAGTTTATTTGCTAGGAATTCTTTGACAATTTTAATCCTCTTCTTTTTCTGTCTAGAATACCAACTGAGTTTTATCCTTAAAATAAAGCCGTAGTATAATGTAATTATTGGATTTAAGAATGAGAATATACCCATTTTTGTACCTCAGTAATATTCTTTGTTAGATGTTGTATTTAATGGCTATTCCTTCTTCTTAAGCATTGCAGCAAAACGATCAACATTGGCAGAATACTCGCATAATATTTTTTCAGCTGTTGTTTTAGTAATTCCTTCATCCTTTAGTTTCTTGTATATTTTGATCAAGGAATCTGCAAAAATTTCAGCAACTTCAACATTATAAATTGCTCCCAAAAGTTGTTCAACTAATGGACCAATTTCTCCAGAAAGAGCTTTAACGATATCTTTAGTTTGAGAAAAATCTGCTATTGGTTCTTTTTGTTTATCAGCTTTTAAATCATTTATATTCTGCTTCTTGTTCTTCTTGGTTTTACTACTAGCCACAAAATCACCATTTCTGTTGTTCCAAAGTTTCTTAACTATAAAACGTTTATCCTTTGGGCTAATTATGTATTCTATGCATACTTGAACGCTTTTAAAAGGAAACTATGAAAAAAAGAAGTATTACTTTTACTTTTGTACTTGAACTTCTTGAGTGGTTTCAGTTTTTGTAAGTTGAACAGATACATAAATGAATCTTTGAAGAACTGTAAGAACACAAAGAGCTGTTAAGATCATGTAACCAATTGAGAAATATGAAATCGGTTCTCCAGCAATCCACCATTGTGTAGCTATGAATGCTTGATTTGGTACAATTACTGCAATAAAGAGCAATAGCATTAAAACCATCCATCTTTCAGCTCTTTCCATAATACCGATGGTCATTCTCTTGACTCCAACACTTTCCCCTTTGGCGCGAACGTAACTGATCAGAAGTGCTGATCCTACCATTATTCCACCAGTAACTCCGTCTACCCATTCACTGAAAATTATACCTGTAAAAACGGCTAAGTCACTTACCCTATCAATTACACTATCGATAAAGGACCCTTTCTTTGAATCTAATCCTCTATATCGTGCTACTCCACCATCAATGAAATCCATTGTCCCTGCAAACCAGATAAGAATAAATCCAACTAGTGGATTTTCTAGAGCAAGAAATACTCCTGCTGCTATTGATAATAAGAGACCGAAATATGTGAATACATTGGGATGAATTTTCATTTTTGCAAAGAAAATAATAATTGGTTGAGCAATCTTTGAAAGGGGCTCACGTATTTGCGAAATCATTAGTCTAACTAACTTTATAGCTTCTGCTTTTTAATGTTTCTGTAATACTTGTCCATTCAAAAAATCTCAAAATTTTAGAAAATAAGGCTTCTAACATATTCTCTACTGATAAAACGTTGTTTTGTTAAAAGCTGGATTCCATCTTCAAATTAGACACTCTGTCAGTATGCTTCAATGTTCAAAATTTCTTCCATTTCTTGCATTTTGATAAGGATTATCCTTTTTGTTCTTCTCTTATTTGTATCGCTAATCATATCATAGGAGTTCTGCGAAAATCTATTTCCGATGATTATTGCTCCATCACAATTCATATCATTAATCTGATGCTCAGTTCTAATGATTGTATTTGTTCCAATACTTTTTTTCCAATGATAGGCAAAAACAGCAAACTTCTGATCTTCATTTTCAACAATGTATGGTAAAATTCTGCTATTACTATCAATACTTTCTTCTTTCAACTTCTTCACTTTACCATATCTATTAAGAAATTGACCTACTTTTTCCTGAAATCCCAATTCATCCATTTCGTTCATCTTATAATTTTTGTCGGAATATTTGACTGTTAGTAACTCTATAGTATTACTTAATAAAAGTGTTTGGTGCTGAAAAAGAAACTATCTTCGACTTCTCATCTGAAGGGTATCTTTATCTTTTTCTTCTTCTTTTTCAGCTGCTGGAGCAGTACTCTTATACGAAGATCTCATAGTAAGCATGATAACTCCAACACCTAGAACGCCAAGTGCAATAAAAAGTGCATAACTACTATCCGCCCAGATAGAATAAGAAAGAATAAGTAAAATAATACCTAAACTGAAGAAAGCAATTATTGCCATTGTATAAAATAACTTGAATTTTGGTCTTTGCATCAAAGGTAATTTTTCTTCTATCTTGGGTTCAGGTTCTTTTTTGTTCTTCTTTGAACTCATAGATATCACCTGTATTTCTGCTTCATTATTTAATTGGGAAAACCCAGTCGCTTATTGGGACGTAAATTATGTTCCATATTAATGCCCATACAGCTATGAATGATAGGAAATACTGAAACATTGCAGACATATAGTATTGACGGATTTTAATTCCTGTTTCTATTTTTCTATATTTTAGAAACCAGAATGTAGAAATAGCTAAAAATATTGCTAACATTGTTAATCCTGCTGGCCAAGCAACGAAGTTTGCTGCACCGAAAATAACTCCAAAAAAGAATGCTGCGACAACTTTAGACCAATAAACTTTGTCGAGAGTTGGTAAGTTTTTAATGTTGTTCCACATATTTTTAGGTTTCAAAGCTTCCTTTGTTTTCTTATAACCTCGGGTTATCTTACCTTTCAAATAATTTTTAATCCGTGCGAATATTTCTTTTATATCCAAACTAATCACCAGTGATTTCAATGAAGAGTTCATTATCGAGTATTGACTTAGCTGTTTTGGTCGCTGAGATACGTCCAAGGATAGTTGACAGCTGGGTTAACAATATTTATTCAATCGGTCAAAATTTGGTTATATTAAGGTTTCGTAAGACAACAGAAAGTCCTTTTGAGCTTTTAATTGAGCCAGGGAAACGCATTCATATTACGAATTATGAGCGAAAAAAACCTTCTACACCAAATAACAAAATATTATCAATGAGGAAACATATTAGAGATTTACCTGTTAAGAATTTTTATCAAAGAAAAATTGATAGAGTTATAGTTCTTGAGATCGCATACAAAGATGGATATTACAAACTTGTAATTGAGCTCTTTAGTAATGGCAATATCATTTTAATAGGTCCTAATGACAAAATCATCTTAGCATATAGCTACAGAAGAATGAGAGATCGAGACATTCATCCTGGTAAAGAATATATCTTTCCTCCATCATCTGATGTTAATATAACCAATCTTGATGAAAAAATCATACATGAGAAGATTGATAGTTCTTCAGGAAAAATTGTTGCTGTTCTTAATGAATTGATGGATATAGGTCCAGTTTACTCGAAAGAAATTCTTTCTCGAGCAGGCATTGAATCAAAAAATGTTGAAGATTTACAGGAAAATGATATCAAGAGAATAACTGAAGAAATTCTATCTTTTCAAAAAATTGTAAATAACAACGATTATGATCCTGTGAAATACTTAGACGATGGAGAAATTATTGATATCACTCCCATGTCACTTTCTCGGTATGAAGAGCTAGAACAAGAGGAAGCTTTATCTTTCAACGATGAAATTGATGAGTACTTCTCTAATCTTGAAGAAGAACCTGAATTTGTTGAAGACCGATCACAAGTTTCTAACAAATTAACAAAACATCAAAAAACTCTAGCAAAACAAGAACAGCATCTAGAAAAACTGAGAAATCAAGAAATCAATGAAAAGAAGAAAGGTGATCTAGTGTATGCTCATTTTCAGAATGTCGATGAACTTCTGTCAACAATTTTGCAGGCTCGAAGGTCTGATGTCCCATGGGAAGAAATACTTTCTAAATTATCTTTAGCTAAAGAGAAGAAGATTCCTTCAGCTATAATAATGGAAAAACTTGAACCAAGAACAAAAACAATTATAGTTAAACTTCTCGACGAAGAATCAGGTAACTTTGAGCTAGTTGAGCTAGATTTTACAAAAACAATTACTGAGAGTGCAAATCTTTTTTATGAGAAAGCAAAGAAAGGTAGACGAAAAATACCTGGTGCTCTGCAAGCAATTAAGAGAACTAAGGAACTAATAGAAGATACTGCATCTACCAAGGAAACAATTGTACAAGAAAAAGAAGGAAGACCTCTAGTAATTAAACGACAAAAGAAATGGTATGAAAAATTTCATTGGTTTAAGTGCAAGGATCACATTGTAATTGGTGGTACTGATGCAAAAGTGAATGAAAGGATATTGAAAACATATCTAGATGAAAACGATTTATTCTTTCATGCTGATGTTCACGGGGCACCCTATGTTATTGTTAAAGATGGACAAAATGGTCTTTCTGAAGAATGTATAGCAGAAATTGCTACATTTGCACTTAGTTATTCCAGTTTATGGACGGCTAGGAAATTAATTGGTGATGTTTATCACGTACTACCAGACCAAGTAAGTTTATCAGCTCCATCTGGTCAGTTCCTTGCAAAAGGTAGTGTAATGATTTATGGAGAAAAAAACTATTCTAAAAACATCGAAGTTAATCATGCAGTTGGGATAGTGCTTTACGACAATAATGCACAAGTTATAGGTGGTCCTGTGAATAGTATTGAGGAATTAACTGATATCTTTGTACAATTAAAACCAGGAGATATTCCTAAAGGTAAGATTGTAAAAGAAATCAAAGGTAAATTAATGAAACAATGCCAAGAGGAAGAGAAATATAAAATTGATGCTCTCACAGTAAATGATTTGCTTCCTTTCATTCCAGGGGATTCAGAGATAATTGAATAGCAGCATCTAAGTTAATTTGACAAATAGTGTAAAACCTTTAAAGCAACCAAACTTATTCGTTATTATAGAACAAAGGTTGAAAAAATGAAATCGATATTCGATGAGAAAAAATTCGACATGGCTGTAAAAGAAATTATGACAAAGAATGTTATTACAGTTACTCCAAAAACTTCTACAGAGGTATGTGCTAAACTATTAATTGAAAATCGAATTGGTTCTGTTGTTGTAGTAGATAATGGTGGAAAAACTCTTGGGATTATTACCAAGGAGAATATAATTGAGGTTATTGCAAAGAACAAACGTGTAGAAGATGTCTCTGCTGAAAAAGCAATGTCTTCACCTTTAATCACAGCATCTCCCTCCCTAACTATTATTCAAGCTATGCAAACCATGTTCAAAGAAGGAATAAGACATCTTGTTATCACAAACCCTGAAGGAAAAGTTGTAGGAATATGTACAGATACAGATGTATTCAAAGTAGTTCCGCAGTTGATTTTACTAGAACAAGAATATCTAAAGTTAATGGCTGAAGGTTCAGAAATAGACGTAGATATTGATATAGCTGGATACTGTGATGATTGCAAAGAATATACAGATAATCTAATTTTTAGCAAAGGCTTGTACATGTGTTCTAATTGTGCACCTGAAGAGTTGATAGCAAGTAATGAGTAAATTTTACGCAGATTCAATGCTCGGGAAATTATCCCGGTTTTTACGATTTCTAGGTTATGATACATTATATCGTACTGAAGAATCCATTGACGAAATGTTTAAAGCTGCAAGAGAAGAAGAGAGATTGATTTTAACAAGATCAGAAAAACTAATTCAAATGTGTTCAAAGCGAAATTTACAAAATCTGTTTATCTCTAGTATCGAAGTTACTGAACAGCTTATAGAGATAAAAAATAGTGTTGGTTTAAATATTGTTTATCCACCTGTAGGAATAAGATGCAGTGTTTGTAATGGTGATTTAAGAACAAGAAATAAAGACGAAATTATCGATAAAATCCCAGAAGGAACTGCAAAGAATCATGAAGATTTTTGGGAATGCAGTAAGTGTCACCAAATCTACTGGATGGGTAGTCATTGGCAAGATATCAAAAAAACTATAAGCGAAATAAATAGTAGTGAATGAAATGCAAATTGAGGATGAAACTGGATTTTATCTAGTAAATTTAGCTAGAACAGCTGCAAAGCAGTGGATTATAGAAGGTTCAAGAATAAACGTTCCTGAACCAATTCCTGAGCAAGCAAAAACTGTAACAGGAGCATTTGTTACAGTTAAAACAAAGACTGATAATGAATCATCTCTTAGAGGATGTATTGGTTATCCTATAGGTTTCAAACCACTGTTTGAGGAAGTTATTGATTTAGCAAAATCCTCAACGATGGAAGATCCAAGATTTTCTCCAGTTAGAAAGGAAGAATTACCTGACCTTGTTTTTGAAGTTACTATTATGACACCTCCTCAAATAGTGAAGTATGAAAAACCACAAGAACTCCTAGATCAAATATCTGTGCCTGGCGATGGTCTTATTGTTGAATATAAAGGATACAAGGGATTATTGCTCCCACAAGTTCCAATAGAGCAAAAGTGGAATAAAGAAGAGTTTCTATCATTTACTTGCAGAAAAGCTTACTTACCAATAGATATCTGGAAAAAAGAGAAAATTACTGTCCAGAAATTTCAAGGAGTTATTTTTTCAGAAGAATCTCCTAATGGAGAAATCGTTAGACATTAATTTACAGAGACAGAAAGAAAATCTTCTAATTCTTTTTTATTAACATCAACCACGAGATGAGGAACAAAAATCGGTATAACTGTTGGAATTTCTAATGACATCTCATCAAAAATCATTTTCGACATTGTTATTGCAAGACATTCTTTCTTTTTGTAAAAACTAACTAAGTGAGTAATGTCAAATTGAGAAGTTGGAAAATAAATTCTCTCTTCTACATTCCTTAATTTTGGTTGCAAATCAAGCAACTTCTGAAATGATTGCAGAGTATCTTCATTGATTTTTTCTTTATTCTTAATTGAATATAATATAGTTGATCCACCTCTCTTATAAATCTGAAGAGCATTAGGTAAATCACTATCTTCATCAGATATAACGACTAATACACGGCCTTGACTCTCTACTGGAAGTCCTCCTATTCCTTTAGATTTACTATCAAAAACATAGGCTTTCTTATCTCTTACTTCAATTTGCAAAGTATATTCAGGTTCTGTGAGGTTGACATGTAGATTCTTATGAATACTATTTTCCAGAATAAATTCACCTATGATACTTCCAAGTTCTACACTGGAAAAATGATGTTTTCCCGTTCTTCTCGCTCTTACAGCAAAGGACATCTCTTCTTTGAAATTCTTAAAAAAATACTCCTTAACGCAATCCTTTATCTCATCCAAATCAGATGAACAAGATCTCACAATACTTAAACTTGAAACACCAGGAACTAATTTTGCAATTAGATTCTCAGCTTTAGATAAATGAGAGGTTTCCACAAAAATGCGACTATAGTCATTTATAACTTTGAGATCAGAAATTCCATATAAATTCAATACGTAATCAATATGGGATATCAACCGCTTAGTAAGCCATTTTCTTGTTTTAGTTCCCTTAATAGCTATTTCAGAGAATCTAACCATAATAAAAGAAGAATAATCATCTCTAGCATTAGAAGTGCTTTCTTGACTATTCTGTTTCAAGAAAATCTATTCCTTCAATAAATCGTTCTCGTCTTTCCTCAAGTTCAGCTTCGGATAAGCCTTCTTCACTACTTACTTCAATTACTTCGGTCAACTCACTAGCTTTATGTTTAACCTCATCTTGAACCTCGTAGCCTTCGCTTTGGTCTAGTTTGTCTTCATAACCACATTTAGCACAATACAAAGCTTTAGATTTTCCCTTTTTCTTCGGAATCAGTAGTTTTCCACAGTCTGGACAGAATTCCATT
>JAEOSZ010000126.1 GCA_016840095.1 Candidatus Heimdallarchaeota archaeon | reverse complement strand
GATTTGGAAAAATGGTTAACACCAGAAGCATCACTGATTCTTTTTCAAAATGGTTTAAACATAGAAAAACCATTTCTTAACCTTCAAAATGAATGGAAAATCACTAGAATTATTACTTCTCTTGCAGCCTTGAGGAAGGAAAAAAATCATGCCATTGAAGCAAGTATTGGAGACACTTTTGTTGGAAGTATAAATCATAAAGATGAATCAGAAATTCAACAAATCATTGACTTGTTATCTGAAATAGGTCTTTCTGTTGAATTATCTGAGGATATTCAAAAGCACATTTGGTTGAAGGTTATAACAAATAGTTCTATTGGTCCTTTAAGTGCAATTACAGGATTACTCAATGGAGATGTGCTCAAAGATTCCTTTCTAAATAGAATTATCAGTTCAATAATAGATGAGATCTTACAAGTAGCACCTGAAGAATTACTCCTGAAATACGAGGATGCCTATAACTTAGTTGATAGAATAGTCGATCAAACAGCTGATCATAAATCATCTATGCTTCAAGATATAGAAAATGAATCACAAACAGAAATAAGTACACTAAATGGTGAAATTACCAAGATAGCAGAAGAGAAAGGAATAGATGTTCCGATTAATGCTAAATTGGTTGAGTTAATTAGTAAAATTTCTAAGGATAACTTTCCAAAGGAATTAGCAGTACTTGAACTAAGATCAATAATTTGAGTGATATAATGTCAAAATATTGGGTAGCATCACATATTACAGGGATTTTTACAATTGATGATGAAGCAGAAGATTATATCTACAAAGGATCTAGGGGAGCTGGTTTTTCTATCAATAGAGGAACGACAACTTGGATAGAAGAATCCGATGATTCAAAAAATCACATATTTTTCAATAACAGAGAAGTGTCACCTGATCAAGCTAAAATATCAAATCATATTATGAATCATTATCAAAAAACTGGAGGTAAACAAAGAGACAAGTCCTCTGGAGTATCTTTACTCCATGAATTTGAGGTTCCTATGGCTTGTGGATTCGGAGCAAGTGCATCAGGAGCTATCGGAAGTTGTTTAGCTTTCAACGAGTATTATGATTTAAATTTTCCAAATGACATTGTTTACAATTTAGCTCATTCAGTTGAAGTAGAATATGGTGGAGGATTAGGAGATGTTGCCGGTGTTGTTCAAGGAGGATGGGAATATAGATTGAAACCTGGTTCTCCTTTTATCGGAGAAACTCGAAATCTGTTAAAGAATAATTTCAAAGTTGCTACAATCAGTTTCGGTGAAATAACTACAAGATCTATAATCCAAAGTAACTACTGGAAGAATCAAATTAATAAAGTAGGTGAGTTGTTTCTTGCTGATTTATTTAATGAACCATCAATCAGCAATTTTGCTACTGTATCCAAACAATTCTCAGTAACCTCAATGCTTGCAACTCCAGAAGTGACAGAAATAATGCAAAAACTTGAAGATTCTGAGATTTTTGTAGGCCAAATAATGTTGGGAAATGGGGTCTTTCTAATATACAAAAATCGTTCAGCTTTATCTGACCTTGATGATTATATCGAAGAGGAGATCTGCTACAAAACTATTAGAAAATATGATTAACCATATCTATATTCTTCTGAAGGGAATTTACCAGATTTTACTTCATCAGAGAATTCTTTCACAGCATTCCTTACTGTTGAATGAACATCAGCATATCTCTTAACAAACTTAGGTTTGATATCAAGAGAAAGACCAATTAAATCATCAATAACAAGTACTTGACCATCACAATATTCTCCAGCTCCTATACCGATTGTAGGTATAGAAAGTGACTCTGTAATCTCTTTTGCAAGCTTCCATGGTACTGATTCAATCACTAAACCAAAGATACCCGCATCTTCAAGTAATTTTGCATGTCTTAATAATCTTGAAGCAGTTTCAGAATCCTTTCCTTGAATTTTGAATCCACCAAATTCGTTAATGTAAGTTGGAGTAAGACCTATATGACCAAGAACTGGAATACCTATTGATTTTATTTCTTTAACTTCTTCAACTCTTTCTTCCCCACCTTCAAGCTTGACAGATTCACACTTACCTTCTTTGACTAATCTTCCTGCATTTCTAACAGTTTCTTCAACATTGATTCCATATGAGAGAAAAGGCATATCACCGATAATAAGAGCCCTCTGAGCTCCTCTTGCAACAGCTTGACTGTGACGAATAGAATCTTCAATTGTAACTTCTAGTGTATTCTCAAAACCTAGAACTGTCATACCCAAAGAATCACCTATCAAGATTGAGTCTATTCCTATTTCATCAGCGATTCTCGCAAATGGATATGTGTAAGCTGAAATCATCGTAATTTTGATTCCATCATCTTTCATTTCTTGAAATTTCTTTACAGTTACTTTATCCATTGTTGTCATATTATCATCACTTACTATTCAATTTTTGGTTTTTCGAGTTCTCCTTCTGCTAATTTGTTCAATCTTAAAGATATGAAGGATAAACTTTCTTGTAAAGATTTGTAGTTATTAAAATCACTTACTATCTTCTTGAGATCATCTTGCTTCTTATTCTTGAGCTTCTTAGCTATTTCAATCATCTCAGGAATTGCTCTCACAACATTGTTTACAATAGAAATATCTGACCAAACAGATGTTCTAGATAGGGGGTTGAGATCTATTGTGATGACTTTTTTTCCTATCTTTCTTAACGCCATTGTTCTATCACCATCTTCTAATGGAACAAGAATTACATCTGCTGAATGAATACCTCTCTTATCTACCACTCTTCTAGAATGAGTTAATTCATCAATAGAAGTATGAAAACTTGAATCATTTCCTAGAACATTTTTTGCTCCATTTTCTTCAAGTTTTCTTGTTACAATTGATGATCTTTCTTCTCTTCTGTAGAATAGATTTACTTCCAATTCCGCAGATAGAACACTAGCTAGTTTAATCAAATCTTCTGGACATAATGAAGCAACATTTCCATTAACTGAGATAACTGGTTTTTCTGCAAGTAACATCAGGGCAACTGCTGCAGTTTGTTGCTTGACTGCAAAATCAGGAGTTTTTTCTCCTATCAGATAATCAAATGCTTCACCACGTCCATGAGCTATTAATCCTGCCTCTGCTACAATATTTTCATGCATACCTTCAATAATCAGTTCTCGAACCCTCAAGGATTCAGCTCTTGGATGATCTTTAGGAATGTTCAAGTGTATCAAACTAACAATTTCTATTCTATAAATAAATATCATTATCAAGGAGCATTTGTTTGTCTTTACTAATACTTTTAAATAACTAATATAACACTAGATGCAGTCATGAGTCCTAAGAAGAAGAAGAAAGAGAAAATCGAAGAACATCAGAAAGCTCTCTTCTACAAAGAAGCAGAACGTATGTATGTTCCAGTTTCTGATGGAGCAGAATTGCTGGTTTATTACACTAAGAAAGGTAAAAATCCTTCTGGAGTAACAATTCTGTTTATTCCAGGATATGCCTCTGTTCCAATGTCATGGAACGACTTGTGGGATGAACTTTACACAGAATTTGACCTTTATGTATTGGAAACTCGAGAGAAAGCAACATCAAAAACAAAATGGAGACATAAGGGGAGTATGAACCGTTCTGGTAAAGATATAGGTGATGCTTTCAAAGCAATGAAACTTGATCCAAAAAAAACAGTCATTTTTTGTGCAAGTGCTACTATTCTTTATTCACTTAGAGGATTAGCAGAAAATTGGTTAGAAGAACCTTTAGGATTCATTATGATAGGTCCTGTAAGAACTCCTAAATTACCATCTAAACTAATATTTATGACAAAATTCACTCCAAGTTTCATGATAGATGGTTTGTTAAGAAGCGTTGGAAAACTATGGATAAATACTGTTATTCCTAAAGGAAAACAGAGAGATACTTACAAACAATATATAGGTACTGGAAGTGCTATGAGATGGAAGAAAACCATGCATGTAACTTTCTGGGATGGTACTGAAGATTTTAAGAAATTGAAAGTACCCTCTTTAATGGTTGGAGCAGTTCAGGAAGATCTGCATGTAGATGATGAAACTCAAGTATGTGTAGATTTAGTTGAGAAAAGTGAGTATCTACAAGTTCCAAGTTTTCTATATATGCACCATCTCCCAGGAGCAGCAGATTTTGCAAAGCAGTTAACTGAATTCATAGAAAAGATAGCCCAATAATTTCTCTTATTTGAATTTTATACAGAAATTTTAAGTAGAAATTATTTCTTTCAATTGTATGAACAAAAAAGACTATATTCCAGCAAAAGGTTATACTCCGGCTGCCTTATTTTATCAGAAATCAAGTAAAGATTATGTACCAATGACAGATGGAGCAGAATTACTGGTTCCAAATACACAGACAGATACACCTTCTGAATCACTAAACTTAGTTTTTATTCCTGGTTTCTCAACAGGAGCATTTTCATGGAATGATCTCTGGGATTGTCTTTACGAAGATTATAATCTATATGTAGTTGAAAAGAGGGAATTGTTAAGCTCTAAAGTGAAATGGAAACATAAAGCTAACATGAACAGACTAGCAGAGGATATTGAAAACATAGTTGACCATTTCAAATTAGATCCTCAAAAAACTGTATTAATGGGAACTTGTCTAGGATCTTCAATTATAGGTCGAGTAATGGCAAGGAAAAATAAAACGTTTATGGGATTAATCTTGATGAACCCACCACGACGATTTTTCCTACCTACAGCTTTATTGCCTTTAGGGTATATTCTGCCCTCTTTTACTATGACAATAATTGTGAAACCAATTATTAAAACATGGCTGAAAATGTCTATGGACCCAAGTCCTCAAAGAGACCTCTATATGGAAATTATATCAAATGCTCAGGGAATGAGGTGGAAGAAATTTTTGGCAATTACAAGGTGGGATTCTTTTGAAGATTAT
>JAEOSZ010000147.1 GCA_016840095.1 Candidatus Heimdallarchaeota archaeon | reverse complement strand
GTGTATACTGAATTGGGGAATAGAGATTCAACGGGTATTAAACCTAAAATTCTGTCTGAAAGTAAGACCTCAGCTTCGAGAATGACTGCACCACCTAAAGACCATCCAACAAGTATGATATTATCTAGATTTAGTTTCTCAAGAACAGATCTAACATCTTGACCATAAAGTTCCATTGTGTATCTTTCTCTGTTCTTACCTGATCTCCCATGTCCTGCAATATCCATAAGAATCAGCTTATATTCCTCTGCTAGTTCTATTTGATATTTCCAACATACTCTTCCAGTAGGAGCTCCTAATCCCCCAATAAGTACAATAGATACTTCTCCCTCTCCCATTACTTCATAAAAAATCTCTATTCCATCGATTGATTTTACTTTTGGCAATTAGTACACCAAAACTACACTATAATAACAGCAAATATAAAGTTTCTTGGTAAACTTCTAATCTAGCCATATCAAACTTACTGAAGTGAAACTGATAAGAAGCAAAACCGAAGCTAAGAGAACTCCTATTATTATAAATTCTATAATGATTGTCCAACGTTTATGGTTCCAGTTGGGTGTTCGATTAAACAAGAAATTCCTCAATTTATCTGCAATAGGATGAAAAACTGGTTCTTTTTTGAAGAATACCCGTAAGATAAACCAATCAATCAGATCAGGAAAATTTGCTGCAATTATAACCCACCAAGAGTCTACTAAGAAGAAAACTAAGAGAACAATAGAACCAATGTAGATAATTAGATGATAAGAAACCCAAAACCAATCTTTCCAATCAGCTTTAGGTGGGTGGTAAGTAAATATCGCTACGGCATCAAGAATAAAGTGACTAGCTAAACTTAAGGGAAGCACAACAACTACTTGAAGCCACCAAGGGGCTGCTGGAAAAATAACTTGGAATAATCCTAGGAGAAGGATTCCTGTTAATATGTGGGTTGGTGCTTGCATTGTAAATAGTTTTGAAAAGCGATATTAATAGTATTTGTATCATTTCACTATGCAATAATGAATAAAGAAATAGAAAAAGTGGAATGAGATGAAAGAGATTTTCCTAACAAAAATTATACTTACTTCTTCGGTAAAGTGAATCCAACAATTGCTGCTATTAGAGATCCTCCTACAGCCATCCAGAACCCAACAAAATCCATCATAGGATTTGTAGGCACCACTAAGAACATACTATATTTATAAAAGAAGCCATTGAAGTATGGGAATGTTCCGGTGATTACAGCATATATGATTGGTGGGATAAATGCAAATACTAGAACTGAGATTACTAAACCAATCCATAAATTTCTAGGAATTACAAATATTGATAAGATTAAAGCTAATCCTCCAAATGCTAATGCAAAAATACCGAACATAAATTCTGCCGTAAGAGCAGCATCTCCTCCTGACAAACCGATAAGTGGAAGATATAAGTAGATGAATTGAAATATTACTCCAACAATTGCAGTAATCAAGAAAAACAGAGCAATTTTTCCAGCTGTTGTTGTTACTATAGTTTTTTTAGCCATACCTTAAGTTAACTAAATTATTTTATATAAAGTTATTTTAAAATAAGAAAGTTGCATTAAGGTCCCCTTCTTGTAGCTTCCAAACTCTTTGAATATGTCTTCTTTTTGAAATCTATTGTATCTATAAGAAAGAAGAGAAAACAAGAAGATACCTTACCAACAAATAAGACAAAAGAAAAATACTGCACTTATAAGCTATAAATTTGTGAGAAATATATAGGATTGCAGGTTAAGGAGTTAGTTCATATTCTAATTGTTGCTTGATTACGGGAATTTCTAATAAATCATTAGTAGTATCCATTGATTGTTTTTTACTTTTGTTAGTCAATAGTGCATTAGCACAATCAATAGTTTCTGGAATTACTATGCTTTCTTGAGGAACAGCAAGAAGTATTTCCAAAGAGTCGTCAAAATCACACATTTTCTTAACTTGAGCTGCAACAACAAATGAATCTTGGTTCCAAAATTGTCTGCTTATTTCAAATAGATCTCCACTGAATAAACCAGGGGGGTTAATTACAGCTATCCTAGAATCTTTTCTTAATAACTCTTCAACATCTTCAGATTCAATATTGTCTTTAAAGAGAACAGTAAGCGAGTGTCCATGAAAATGCGACATTGGAACTGCAAAAGCTGTTGTCCCTATTTTCAAATTAGGATATATTGTGTTTAAGTCATGTCCGTGATGGGAATTTGCCTCAGCTTTGAATGCATCAATGAAGCTTCCTTTTTTTGAACTTGGATCTATGCTTCTTCTCACTAATGTGTTGTAAGCTCTGTCTATATCCGGAATATTTTTGTTTTGCAATAAAGAATAGAGTGGTCTTCCCATTCCAGTTGTGTTGCAACTTACAACTCGTTGATTGAGAGATTCATTACTGACCTTGTCATAACAAGGATTTGCAATAAAACTTGATTCAGCAACTTCTGGTGATTCACCACCTTGGTAAATAACTTTGAGCGGTTTTAAGCCAATTTCTTCACGTTTTTGATTCAGGATTTCATGTTCATACAATAATTTATTTTTGATTCCCATTTTACCTGGAGTTGCATCAAAAATTATATCCACTTCTAACAATAGATCAATTAGATGACCAGATGGATTATTCTTATCAAAATCAGCTTTTCTGCTCTTCAATCTAATGAGCATATCATCAAAAGAATATTTTTCCATGTTGATGTTCTTACTAACATAAAATGGATATTTAGAAACTAGCTGTTTGAATCTGCCGCCTGTGCTTGATTTTGCAAAACCGGCAACTTCAAAATCTTTGTGTTCATCCATTTCCTTAATTATTCGCCATCCAATAGCGCCTGTACCTACTATACCTACTTTATAAGTCATGAATATAACGCCTCTATACTAACCGCCGATTTTTATTGGACGCACTTTAAATATTTTATCCTACAACCTTGTTTCATGTAAAATATTATTTCTTGACATGATAAAAGTAACGTCTTTCAAGTTGTTTGTCAATTTTTTGAATCACTTCCGCACTTTGAATTATTCTTTGTTCACATAAATCGTGATTTCCTTCATCTTTGAACATTTCTTCTAATTCTTGAGCTGTAGCTAATTCTTTTACCATCACTTCCCTTCCATTTTTCGTAAACTCAATAATAGTATGTTTCAATCCATTTTCCACAAGAGCTTTTCCAACCTTAGTATTTTCAGGTTCAATTTTTTCAAGTGGATCTTCAGGTTTTCTCTCTTGAGCATAAAAAATAACCATTTGTCCTTTGGGTTTAAGAATTTCTTTCATCTTGTTTATGACGTTATTAAAATCTTTAGCATAATATAAAGTATCAATTGATATTACTGCATCAAACTTCTCTTTAGAAAAATCCAAATTATTCAAATCTCCTTCCTGAAAAACTAGTTCTCCTTGTTTTGGCTTGGTATTTTTTTGAGCCCATTTGATCACTTTAGTAGCACTATCTATCCCTATAAAAGACGCACCAGTTTTTTCTACTATATACTCAGTAATTTTCCCTAAACCACATCCAATATCTAAAACGAGCTGATTAGGTTGTAAATTCAAGATTTCAAGCATCTTATCTAACTGTTCCATATCAAGTACATTGTACTGAAATAGGTTCTTACCAAAAACTTTCTCACAGAAAATTACATGAGTTTTACTTTCAGCACTTCTTATTAACCAATC
>JAEOSZ010000125.1 GCA_016840095.1 Candidatus Heimdallarchaeota archaeon | reverse complement strand
TCCCTACTTTTGACTATTGTATTTACTATATAAACACCAAAAACATATTTTGAAAAATTGTTAGAATGTTACTTAGTTTTTCTATACTTCTGAAAATTGTCAGTGAATAAGCATTAAAAGGTGAAGATTCTTACATTTATTATTGAAAAGCACCATGAGCTGAACTATATGCCTTATTTCCTTAGAAAAATCTGGAATGATGCTATTTATCAAGGTAAGGGAAAAAGAAGAAGTTACTTTGAAGGATGGTATTTCAAGATAATTAATGCTGAAGAAAATGAAATTTATGCAATTATTCCAGGAGTGTCCTATAATAAAGATGGCAAAGGTACTGCTTTCATTCAATTCTTCAATGGAATAGATGCTGAAATGACTTTCTTTGAATTTGATATTTCAGCTTTTAGTTTTTCAAAGAAGAAATTTGTTGCAGAAATTGGAGAAAACTATTTCAGTTCTGATAAGATCAAACTCAATCTCTCATCTGAAGGTAAAGAAGTTAAAGGTGAGATTAGGTTTAGTGATTTAATTCCTTGGTCTGAGAAGAAACTATCTCTAGGAGTTATGGGATGGTATAAGTTGGTTCCATTCATGCAATGTTATCATGGTGTTTTGGGTTTTGATCATCCTATTGAAGGTGAACTTACGATAGATGGTAAAAGAATAGATTTTTCTGATGGAAAGGGGTATATAGAGAAAGACTATGGAAGAAGTTTTCCTCACTATTACATCTGGATGCAGACAAATATGTTTGAAGAGGAAGAAGTATCTTTAATGGCTTCATATGCTAAAATTCCTTGGATGGGAAGTGCTTTCGACGGATATTTAGTGGGGTTCAGACATAACAACATACTATATCGATTCACAACATATACAGGTGCCAAAGTTACTAGACTCCAGCTTAAAGATAAAGAGATTATTCTCCATGTTACTGATAAGAAACACAGAATCGAGATTACAGCTTCAAAAGCTAAAGCAGTCAACCTAGCTTCCCCAATTGAAGGATCTATGGTTGGTAGAATATCAGAAAGTATAACTGCAAAGATAAATGTTAGATTGGTCAAACTAAGCAGAAAGAATCAAGAGGAAGTAGTTTTTAAGGGAACAGGGAGAAATGCAGGTCTAGATATTGGTGGAAGAGTAGAGGAAATCAAAGAAATCATTTGACAGCTTTTACTATGGAAATCATTATAATCTTCGAAAACATTAGTTGGTGCATGAAAGTATTTCATGTTTCAGAAAAGGAATTAACTTCACTAAATGCACCTTACAAATTTCTGAATGGTGATGTATATGTTATTGAAACAGATACAGAATTATGGATATGGCTAGGTTCTAAATCCTATGCTGATGACAAAGCTGTAGGTGCTTGGGGAGCTAAACTTGTAGAAAAAAAGAACAAAAACTTGAAGATAAAGTCTGTTTTAGAAGGTGAAGAACCTTCAAAGTTTACAGAAATAATTGAATTTGAGGTTGTTGAAGGAGATACACCTGGTTTTCTAAAGCACTTTGAAAAGAAGATTGAGAGAGATTTGCGTTTACTTCAATTAAAAGAGGATGATAAGGGAGAAGTAGATGTCATCGATTTACCAGTTGGATATCAGTACTTCAAATCAGACGATGCTTTTTTACTTGATGCTCAAAAGGACATCTATATCTGGATAGGAAAGGATAGTCAGATAAAAGAAAAGTATGAAGCTGGTAGAATTGCTAGAAAACTAGAAGTAGAAAGAAAATTCGCTCCTTTGGTCTATGTTATTGAAGAAAATAATGAACCTGAAGGTTTTCGCGATATGGTTTTCAAATTAGGCATAAGGGATGGAGTTATAGAACTCAGAACCACAGTAAGTAAGAAAGAAGAAAAGAAAGAAAAGAAATGGTATCAGTTCTGGAAATAATTATCTGATTGCTTCGTAATCATCAATCCAATCAGAAACTTCATCCAATCTTTTTATTTCATCGTCATCTAGCTTAATTTCTAAAGAGGTAACGTTTTCTTCTAGTTGCTCAACTGAATTAGCTCCAATAATTGGTGCAGTAATGAAATCCTTTGTTAATATCCAAGCAATTGCAATTTGAGTCATTTTTGCTTCCTTATTTTGAGCTATTTCCTTTACTGTTTCATGTATTTTCCATCGTTTCTCAGTAAAGTATCTCTTCTGTGCTCCTTCACTTCTAGGTGTATCTGGAAGAGGTCCTTCAGAAGAATACCTATCTGTTAGAAATCCTCCAGCCAAAGGACTATAGGGGATAACTCCTAGACCATATTTCTTGATCACATGTTCCATCTGATGTTCAACAAGCATTCTCCTTACAATACTATAAGGTGGTTGAACAGTTTCAAAACGAGCATATCCTTTCAATTTACTTACCCAAAAAGATTCAACTAACATCCAAGGATGTATATTTGATGCACCAATGTAGTTTACTACACCTCTCTCTACATGTAGATTCAATGCATGAAGCGTTTCTTCAATAGGTGTATCAGTATCGAAACTGTGTATTTGGTATAGATCTATCCAATCTGTTTGTAGTCTCTTAAGACTACCTGCAATGGCTTGATGAACATGCCTTCTAGATAATCCTCTATCGTTAATATCATCAGACATGGCACCCCTTAGCTTGGTTGCTAAAATCAAATCATCTCTAGTCTCTCTATCTTTTAGCCATCTTCCAATTATCTCTTCGGTTTTACCAGGATAACTATTATCAGCCCAATAACTATAAACATCAGCTGTATCAAAACAGTTAACACCTAATTCTAGAGCCTTATCCATAATCTTGAAAGACTCTTCTTCTTCAACTCTCCAACCCATTTGCATCGTTCCAAGAACAATTGGCGATATTTTTATTCCTGTTGTTCCTAATCTCCTGTATTCCATAATATGAGTTAAATCAATCAAAGTTAAAAGAATTGTTTTCCACCAAGAAAGGAAATTGACAAGTTGGGTGAAACAACGATATATTCTTCATCTATGATAGAGCCAAGGTTTAAGAGAAAAGAAGTAAAAAAAGAAGTTAAGCTGTTTTGCTCGAAGTAAATAAGATTACTACACCAGCTATTACTCCAATAACCTCATAAAGATAATCAAATAATCCATCGAAGAAGTGGAGAGTTAACCAACTACCAGTTGAAGGGGATAATGAAACTAAGGTTTTTAGAGGTTCAAATGCCAATATCAGAGTTAGGATTCCGAAAAGAATTATTGAATAACTAAGAATTTTAGTGATGGTACTAGCTTGATAATTAGCTTTTGTAGAGATCCATAGAGAAGTAAGCAGACAACAGTAAGTTATGGTAAATAATATCCCAATTACTAAGCTTCCATACAGAGTTCCAGGTGTTAAAAGAAGTTTGTAATACTTTACTTCCGCAATTATAAACACTATAATATTCGCAACATGTAAAACGAAAGCGATTATTGATGTAATGAAACCAATTTTGATAATTTTATTCGCCTTATCTTCTCTCCATCTTGCAAAGAAGTAATAAAACAAGAAAATAATGATAACTAGATTAACTGCCAAAAACAATGTATCTTGAGTTGTTTCATATCTTCTTGTAAGTTCAAATGAATCTATAGTCCCTTTGAAAAAGGAACCATAATTAATTATGTCTCCAACCATTTCGATAAGAATAGCAGAAAGAATACCCACAATTAATGCTCCCCCCACCCATTTTAATGAAAACTCCCTGTTTACTGTCATAAGGTTATATTAGGAATGTGAATTAATTAATCTATCCACTAAAATGTAGAATATCTTACTGTTAGAAGTAGTAAAAGGTGTTTTATTTGCCTTTTGATTTTCTTTTCATATTTCAACCAGAAAAAATCTTTTTGATAGTATTCACAATTTTAGATTGAAGTGTCTCTTGTCTTTCTCCCTCTACAGCCACCTTTGCCCAATAATCTTGTCTATTATGAACTAATCTATGTTCACCTTTACAATGAGGATGTAATGGTAGCTTGCATTTACTACATACTGCAAAAGTTGCACCACAGGTTTTTCTCCCTGTATCTAGGGATTTTCCACAATGTCCACACTTTCCCATTATTGGCATGATTAGAAATACAACAACAAGCACTTATCAATATAGTGAAGAAATTACAAACTTATTATCACGTCTTTTGATTTCTTTCCACTCATATACTCAATATCGATCTTACCTATTGCAACTCTGTTAATTGATTTCTCAGTTAACTGTTCTTTTTCAACTTGTTCTGGTTTGCTATCCAATCGTTTAATCAAATTTTGTAAAGCTGCTTTTTTCTCCTCAAAATCTTCAATAAAAGAGACTTTTCCTTTAAATTGAGTTGTTGCATAAAGATGATCACATGCTCCTTGAATGTAGCCTTCATCTACTAAAGCTTGCCCCCAAACGATATTGTTCTTTTTAAGAATATCAATCTTCTTTCCCTCACTGGCGCAATGAAAGTATATTCTATGTTCTTTAGGATCATACCCATGACTCAATGTCACTAAGTAAGGTACATTATCATCGCACATTGCAATTGTAATATGTTTAACAGTTTGAAGTATATGTTTCATTTCTTCAATATCTTCTATAGCTTTTTCCTTTCTTCTCAT
>JAEOSZ010000124.1 GCA_016840095.1 Candidatus Heimdallarchaeota archaeon | reverse complement strand
CAGAAAGCGATAGAGTTTGTTTTTGGGCAAACAATTATAGTCAAAAATTTAGACGCTGCAAGAAACATTGGTTTTAGGCACCGATCAGTAACTCTAGAAGGTGACGTAGTCAATCCAACTGGGTTAATGACTGGTGGGTTCTATAAAGGAAAAGATAGAACAAGAATATCTCTAATTGTAGAAGATGAAACCCAATTACCTGTTTTGGAAGAGACTTTCATTAGCCTTCAGGAAGAGAGAAAAAGATTACTGGAATATCGAACTGAAATCACTAAAGAATTGAATGAAGAATTACTGCAGCAATTGAGTGATGTAACTAGAAATCGAGATTTAAAACAGAGAGAAATTAAGATTACAGAAGAAGAAATAGAAATTCGTAGTGAAGAAAACCTAAGAATCCAGACAGAATTAGAAGAGTTAACTAAAGAATATGAAGATGTTGAAGTTAAGATAGAGGAATTACTTTCTGCACGAAAAGATGTTGGGATGACTTTAGATACCCTTCTCGATGGGGAAATGAAGTTAAAAGAAGAACTTGATGTCACTGGGGTTCAAGGGATACTGGGAGAAATTAAAACAAAAGAATCCCAACAACAAGAGATTGGTGATATAATTAGTAATTTGAAAATGGAGCATTTCAAAATAACAACTAATCTAGAGAAGAATTTAGTTTTGGTAAAAGATCTCAACGAACAAATTGAGGGAATAGAGAAACAAGAACCGGATAAAGAAAAAGAAATCAATGATATTCAAATCATAATTGATGGGTTAACAAAGAACTTAGAAGACAAAAAAGTAAACAGGGATAGTTTATTCGAACTCATAGAACAAAGTCAAAATGAACAAGAAAGATTGGAACGAGAACAAAGAGAATTAAGAGAACAATTAGAGGAAGAGCGAAAACAACAGAACCAAAACCTAATACTAATTGATAGATTAGTGATCGAGAAAACGAATACTGATAAACAAATTGCTGAATTGGAAGAATTAGCAGTCGAGAGAGATTTACCCTATATTTTTGCTGAAGATGAAGTTATTGATATTGATGTGCTAAAGGAAGTAATGACAGGTCTTAAGGCAGAATTGGAAAGCTTACCGGAAATAAATATGAAAGCTGTCTCTCAATTTGAAGAAGAACAGGAATTAAATAATGAACTTTTAGAAAAACGTAAGCTCGTTGAGAAAGATTTTGAAGCAATTAGTCAAGCAATAAATGACATTGAAAGTGAGAAACGAGAAAAATTCATGGTTGTCTTTAATAGCATCTCTAAAGATTTCAACAGAATCTTTGGAATTCTATCGCCTGATGGCAGGGCTAGATTGGAACTTGACGATACAGATGATCCCTTCAGTGGAGGAGTCAATATTATGGCTAATCCTGGTGGTAAGAAAATTCTTAGTATGCTTTCACTTTCAGGTGGTGAAAAATCATTAACAGCACTTGCTATGATCTTTTCCATACAAAGATACAAGCCAGCACCTTTCTACGTTTTTGATGAAATTGATGCTTTCTTAGACATTAATAATGTAAACAAAGTAGCAACTCTCGTTAGAGAAATGAGTAGAGACACTCAAATTGTAATTATAAGTTTACGAGCCCCAATGATCGCTGCTGCTGAGAAGATCTTTGGAGTGACAGCAGGAGTAGATAGAATCTCACAAATTGTATCTGTTTCACTAGATGAGATAATGAAAATCGTCGAGAAAACAGATTTGCCATCTGAAGCGGAAGTTTATGATTACTAAAACATGCAATTGATATGTTAATAAAAGATTAAGTATGTAATAAAAACAGCAGTAATGGAGCGCAGAAGATATGGTTCAAAAGGATACAGAATTAAACCCAATAATGGGTCCAACACTTCTAGATGAAGAGTATCCTTTCTGGTTGCGAGCTCCATTTAGACTTCTAACTGATGTAACACAATTCAGAAAAGTCGATCCTTGGGATCTTGAGATAGCGCAATTAATTACTCAATTCGTTAAGGAAATGAAGCTTTTGGATGATATTAATTTCCCTGTATTAGGGAGAGCAATCCTTTCATCATCCATTCTGTACCGTTCCAAAGTAACTGATTTAATAAAGATCATAGAGGAAACAGATGAGAAAAGTGAGGAGCTAGATGTTTTAGGATTTGATATTCCTGAGATTTCTCCATCGTATCACCTTTCACAAAGACCGGTTTCTTTTAGTGAATTAGTTTTTGCTTTCGAGGGATTACTGAAACAAGAAAGCAGATACAAGCATAGATTGGCAATAAGCAAAGGTCAAGCATTAATAAAACCATTACAGCTACCATCGGAACCAGTTCAGATTATTGATGAAGAATCTACAAAGATTGCTAAACTCAAAAAAGACATCTATGAACGATTAGTAAAATTACATTTGCAATATATGAGACCCATCTTTTTCGAAGAGTTGTTGTTACCAAACTCGACTAAAATTACTATTACTAGAGCTTTCTTATGCATTCTATTTCTCGGATTTGAACTTAAAGCCAAGTTACTTCAAGACGTTGATTTAGGAAGAATTACTCTTCTCCCCATGAGAGATAATGAAGAAGAATTCCTTGGTGGTCTTGAGAAGGTAATTGAAAGAAAATTGCAGGAAGGTGTTCCAACTGAGGGTAGTGTATCGATCACTGAAATAGAGGATGAGGATATAGTGGAAGAAACTGATCTTTTATTCGAAGATGATATTGAAAGTGATATTGATTAGGGAATAATCAATTGGCTAATCTCAAATTCATTTTACCGTCAAGAAAAGAATAATATCAATCTTATTTTAGCTAGGAGCGAATAGTCGGAATAACCATGGTCCAGCTAAGACAAGAATTATCAAAGCAGCTGCGAAAATCATTACAGCATATGGGCCTACTTTAATACCGGGAGTATCTTCTTAAAAGAATCTAATTAAACCTGCACCTGTGGCTGGCATTGCTCCTCCACCACTATCACTGGATCGTCTTTGTCTTCGACTCATTTTTTATTTCTCCATATGCTTCAGCTTTGTAGATATCTGTTGTTGTAAACCTATCTTTAAAACTTTCTAATATTCTCGTGAAAGAAATATCTTAT
>JAEOSZ010000123.1 GCA_016840095.1 Candidatus Heimdallarchaeota archaeon | reverse complement strand
CAGATAATGAGAATTTGTTGCCAGACAAAGAATTGGAGGAATAACTGTGGGGCAAAACACTCTAATTATATACGAAACTTATTTCGGATCAACCAAACAAGCAGCGATCAGAATTGCTAAAATTCTAGCTGAAGATTTCAATCATGATGTAACCTTACATAATATTGGAAAAAATCAAGAAAGTCCTGAAACTGAAAATTATGACAACATCATTGTAGGTAGTTGTATTTATAATGGTTCTTGGGCATGTCATGCAGATGAATTTCTTACAAGAAAATTTGAAGGAAAGAATGTAGCTCTTTTTGTTTGTTCTATGTTCGCCGGAGAAAATTCTCTCTATAAAAAAGCTTACCTTGCTTATCTTGAAACAATTTTGGAGAAGCATAGACATATTAAACCTATATCTATGGAAGCTTTTGGAGGAAGAGTTCCACAGAGAGAATATCCTGAACAGTGGGTAATGCATGTAGCCAATAAACTTCCCAATTTTACAACTGATAATAGAACAATTGACAGAATTGAAGAATGGGCAAAGCAACTTGGAACTGTACTAGAAAATAAGGTTATTGAAGAAGTACAAACAATCTAATTTATCTTCTATTTTTCCTTTTCATTTGGTTTGCTTTATTAATTCGTGTGTACAATTTTACTTAGAAATGCAAACACATAGACATAGATATAGAACAGGACCATTTGCATCTGTAATGTTCCTAGTGTTAGGCGTACTAATATTCTTGGGATTCTATACAGGCTTTCTAAGATTTTGGAATTGGCCATTCATCCTTATTGGTGTAGGGGTTTTCATCATTATTTTATCTGCTTCTTCAAACTCAAGAAGGAGAAGAGTAGAACATAGAACTAGATATCATGTTGAACAAAGGACAAAAGAACCTTATGTCCCAACAAAGAATCCTTTCTTCGAAAAAGAGAAACAGGAACTTGAAAAACAACCTAAAGTAGTTTTTCAACCTATTAATGAGCCTATCTTCTGTACCTATTGTGGCATGAAAATTCAACAAAAAGTAAGATTCTGTTCAAACTGTGGAAATCAGTTGGAGTAATCTTACTCTTTTTTCTAGACTATAGCGTTTGATTTGGCTTACAAACCTAATTTCTTTGCAAGCTCCTCTGTTTTGAATTTGTAACCATCTTCACCTTTGTATCTCTTGAATCCCATTCTCTTGTTTATAGAGAGCATAGCTTCATTAGTTTCAGCATTTCCAGTGAGTATTCTTTGTACGTCAGGGTAGTTCTCTTTAATATGAAAAATCATCTTTGCTTTCAACCACTTTCCTAATCCTTTTCCTCTGAATTTTGGACGAACTCCTGTTAGCCCTTGATGTATTCTATCTCCATCTCGTGGATCAAAGTAGATATCAGTCAAACCTGAAATTCTTCCATCTGGTTCTTTAGTATACATTGCGTAATTTTTTTGACCAGTTTCTCCCCTTCTTTGCTCATTTTTTCTCCAAGCTTCCGCATCTATGTTTGCTCTACCTTCGGTTTCTCCAAGAGGTTGCATATTAAGTGCTTCAGTAAACATCTCTACGTATTCATCTATGATTACTTCAGGACATATATTGTCAAACTCTTCAATGGTTACTCCTGGAGCTCTTTTTGCCCCTTCATCAATCCAAGATTGCATAAGATCCCAATCAACGTCTTCCATTTCTAATCTATTTTCTGCCCCCTCAATAGTTAGTTGAGCTCCATAATGTTTAAGGAAAGCTGCACCTGCTTCATGATCTGTACCAGTTTCTATGGTTGTTCGATCCAAAGCTATAGCTTCTTTGAGTGCAGTTTTGAGTAATTCTGTTCCTAATCCTTTTCTTCGATAGTTTTTGAGAACCCTAACATTAATTTGAGCAATATGCTTGTTTTCTTCGTGATCAGAAGCTGTTTCTTTAGAAGCACCAAACCCTACCCATCCAATAATTTTATTTTCTGGAGTGTAAGCTAACCAACGTTTAACAGTATAATCAGGATAATCTGCTTTTTGGCGTTGGATAATACCCTCTCTACTAGGTAGAGGATCATCGGGATTCATCTCTCTGTGGTTAGACTCTATAAATTCGAAATATCCTTCCCAGAATTCATCTGGAACTTCTCTTGGTTTGAATTCCTTGATTCTAAATTTCATGATAGTTCTTCTAGCATCAAACCTTTATAAGAAAATGGTAAAAAGAGAAATATTATTTCATTTCCAATCTCTTTGTTAGATCATCCAACTTGAATTTGTAGCCTTCTCCAGCTTTGTATTTTTTATATCCCATTCGATTATTAATTGAGAGCATAGGAGCATTAACTTCAGCGTTACCAGTGATTATTCTTTTGACTTCAGGATAAGTTTCTCGAATGTAAATGATATTGTGTGCTTTTAACCACTTCCCCAATCCCCTTCCCCTAAATTCGGGACGAACACCTGTAAGTTCCTGACGGAGTTTATATCCCTCTCTAGGATCATAATAAATTTCAGTCATTCCGGAAATTCTCTCATCGCTTTCTCGAGATATTAGGGTTTGATGAATCCATCCTTCTTCTTTATTCTGCTTTTCATAGACTCTTCTTAAATTTCCATCAATATTAGTTCTAAATTCAGATTCACCCTGAGGTGCCATATTAACTGCTTCTGTGAACATTTCACAAAATTCTTCTAAGATTTCCTCTGGGCACTCAATAAAGGATTCAAGAGTAACACCTTCATTTCTTTTTTTACCCTCATCAACCCAAGATTGCATTAAGTCCCAATCAACGTTTTCCATTTCTAGTCGATTTTCTGCACCAGCAATTGTAAATGTAGCCCCATACTTTTTGAGAAAAGCTCTTCCAGAATCATGATTGGTTCCCATCTGAATTGTAGTTCTGTCATGTGCTTGAGCTTTTTTAACTACTTTTTCTAGCAAAGAAGTTCCAATTCCTTGTCTACAATAATCTGGTAGAACATAAACACCAGCCCAACATATGTGCTTATTCTGTTCATATTCAGGTGATGTCTCTGAAGGTGCCCAAAACCAACAATTACCAACAATCTTATCCTCAGAAGTAAGAGCAATAGAATGCATAAAGTAACAATGAGAACGATCAGCTTTTATACGCTGAATCAATGCTTCCTTGTTTGGTGGAGGATCATTAGGATTATGAAACTTATAATAAGCTGTCTCATACTCATATAATCTGTCCCAGAATTCTTCTGATACTTCTTTGGCATTGTATTCCTCAAATCTGAACTTCATAATAGCTCCTATGCTTTTGCACACTAATAAGTAATTTGAAAAATGAGTTTGGGAGAAGAATTATCTTTTTTAAAGAGCATATATCATATCTAATTAAGAAAAGAAGTGTGTTTGTATGAAATTCCAATCAAAATCTACATATTTTACTCTAGCAATTCTTGTGGTTATAGTTACTGGGCTTAGTTTACATCAGAAGTTTTCGATTACTACATCAGCTTTAGATACTTATCCTTCCAACATCATTCTATTTATAGGAGATGGAATGGGTTTGGAACAAATTTACTTTGGACAATTGGTTGAATATGGATTATCAAATACTTCTAGTATTCTTTCTTTTCCTTACAACACTACTGTTTCAACAGCCAATGTTGATGGAACTACTACTGATTCTGCAGCTTCTGCAACTGCTATAAGTACAGGAGTAAAAACAAAAAATGGTCGGATAGCAACTAATTGGAATGCCAAAATGGATCTAACCACTATTCTTGAGATAGCTAAACAGAATGGATATGCTACTGGTCTTGTAGCAACAAGCCACTTAACACATGCAACACCAGCATCCTTTGCAGCTCATGATCCGAGTAGAGGAAATTATCAAGAAATTGCTGAAGATTTCTCCCAAGCAAATGTATCTGTCATGCTAGGTGGAGGATTTGAAGAGAAATATATAGGTAATTATATCTCAGATTTTGAAACCTTAGGATATGAGTATGTTACAAATGAAACAGCTTTAGCAAGTGTAACAGATGTTCCAGTTCTAGGGTTATTTACAGGTGGGTCATTACCTCCTCTCCAAACAATGCTGGAGAATTCAACTATTCCAACTTTAAGTGAAATGACAATCAAAGCTATAGACTTACTTAACTCTACTGGGCAACCATTTTTCTTGATGGTTGAAGGTTCACAAATTGATTGGGCTGGACATGATAATGATGAAATATATCTTGCTCATCAGATTATTGAATTTGAAAAAGCGGTAAGATATGTTAAAAATCTAGCAGAACAAAACTCCGATTGGCAGTTGCTAGTTACTGCTGATCATGAAACCGGAGGTTTTTCTGTGAAAGATTATTCATTCATAACTGAAATACCTCTTGAAACTGATTCTTATACTGAGAAGTTAGATAAAAGGACAGCTAGAGCTCAAGAAGTAGATGTAGGTTGGGGTACAGGGGGACATACAGATACAGAAGTAATACTAGCTGGCATGGGGCCATATACAGATCAAATATTAACAGCTGAACATCACATAGATACATTTTCTATTATGCGTCAAGCAATTGATGGAGAAACAGACCCAATTGGAAGTGACTTTTATCTAGGGCATTTACCATTATACTTCTATTACCTTATAGGGCTATCAAGTGCAGCTTTGATGGGTACAGGTTTATATTTTATCTTGAAGAATGTGATAAGAAGGAGACAAAATTTCTGACACCATAATCCTTTTCATAGTAAAAGAACACTAACCCGCATGTTTGTCAATCTTAGAAACAATGGTAAAAATTTCAAGGTAATTACTATTGTTTTTATGATTACAGCAGCTATTTCTATAGTTACTTTTGTTTTAACTATGGCTTATTATCCAGGAGGACATGAGTGGAACACTTCTCATGAGGGATATAGTCTTCTGTATAACGCAATTTGCGATTTATGCCCTGCAGTTGCCTTGAATGGAGAACCAAATATTATCTCAAGGGCACTATTACTAATAACTACAACTGTTCAAACTATTGGTGTAACATTGTTCTTCTCAGTTTTCTACAAATTATTCCAAGAAAGAAGGACAACAAGATATCTAAGTCTTGTTGGATCATCATTTTTGATTTTTGTAGGACCTCTCAACTATGTAATCTTCTTACTTCATAGAACAAGGAAATTTCACATGACTGTTGTTGTGATTAATCCTATATTATTAGTAATTGCAATAATCTGCTATACTGTTGTTCTCTTTATACTAAGTGACACACCAAACATTGCCAAATATTCGTTTCTTGCTTTGGCATCATTATCTGTGTTATATTCAATCTTAGTTGGAATTGCTTCAACATTCGACATAATCACTGAACAGATTATTCATAGAATGGGGAATTCGTTGTTGCAGTATGTAATTGCGGTTGCATATATCGGCTTGGGAATAGGAGTAATAAAGTATCTAAACCAATCAAATGAACGGGATTTAGGTGTTTAGGATAGTTTTTACGTTTTGGAAACTTGTGTTCATGAAAGATAATGTAATAAATGCCTTTTATCATTTTTTTGACTAATAAGTGAGTAAAATGTCTGATCACTCCTCTCTTGAGCATATTAAAATCCTTGATTTTGATCCTCTTACTTTGCCAGAAAAAAGATGGATTAAACACCACGAATATCGCAAAACTCTAAGTGTTCAAAGAAATCCAGATAACCCCACATCTACTTCTGATGATGCAGTTGAAAAAGGATTGAAGCTCTATGCTCAACATCCAGAAGTTCTAGGTTTAATGTTTACTATGATGGATAGATCAGCTCACAAACAGGTGGGATTTATTCAATGTGTTATTCCTCGAAAAGGAACTGAAACCTACAATGAAAGTAAGGAGTATATGGAGTTCTATATCAATATTCTAGAGGACTATCACAGACAAGGGATTGGTACTTTTGCACTATCAAAAGTTTATGAAGTAGCAGTTGAACATGAGAAAACTCTCCTAGCTACTGATACTTATTATTCAAGTGGTAAATCATTTTTGCAAAAAATAGGTGCTGAATTAGAAATTGGTACAGAAAATAGATTGAACTTAGAAGAAGTAGACTGGAAGATGATTGAATTATGGGAGAAAAAAGGAAAAGAAAAATCACCATCAACAAAGTTAGTCTGTTTGGATCGCATTTCTGATGAGTATGTCAAACAATTCAGTAAATTGTATACTGAAACTTACAACCAACAACCTGTTGATGGAGTAGAAGATGTTTCCATTTCATTTACTCCTGAGTATTTTGAACATAGAAGACTTTCATATGAAGAAACCGGTATGAAAAACATAATTATGTTAACTATAGAAGAAGATGGAGAAATTTCTGGACTTACTGAAATGCAATATAATCTAGGAATCAAAACTATGATAACTCAAGGATTAACAGGAGTAAAAGATGAGCATAGGGGAAGAGGATTAGGGAAGTGGTTGAAAGCTACAATGCTGATGAAAATTCGAGAACTATTTCCAGAGGTTACAACTGTTAGAACAGAAAATGTTACAACAAATGCGCCTATGCTTTCCATAAACAATAGATTAGGTTTTAAGTTTCATAGAGAATCAATTGAAGCACAGGTATCATTAAAAAAACTAGAACAGTATTTGAGTACTAAAGAATTAATCTGAGTTTTGAGAGAAACGAAGTTTTAAAAATAAAAACATCTAGAAAACTCTCATGAAAATCGGATTACAAGTACCTAATTTTACTTTTCCTGGTGGAAAGGATTCATTTGCTGAAGATATAAAGGATATTGCAATTCAAGCAGATAAGGCTGGATTTCATAGTTTATGGGTTATGGATCATTTCTTCCAAATTGGAAGTGAAGAAAGTTGGTTATTAGGTCCCGCAGAAGAAGATATGTACGAAGGATATTCAGTTTTAAATTATTTAGCTGCTTTGACAAAAGAAATCAAACTAGGAACAATGGTTACTGGTAACATTTACAGACATCCTGGAATGTTGATTAAAGCAGCTAGTACTCTTGATGTTCTTTCAAATGGTAGAGCTTATCTTGGTATTGGAGCTGGATGGTTTGAACGAGAATCAGTAGGCCTAGGAATACCTTTCTATGACTGGACAACTCGTTTTGAGATGTTAGAAGAAGCACTCCAAATAACCAAACTAATGTGGTCTGAAAGAAACGGAGAAGAGTATAAAGGAAAACACTATCATCTAAAAGAAACTTTATGCCATCCTCAACCAATTCAAAAATATCCTCCAATACTTATCGGTGGAATGGGTCCAAAAAAGACTCTAAAGTTTGTAGCAAAATACTCAGACGCATGTAACTTATTTATAGGATATGGAAAGGAACGTTTTGAAGAAGCAATCAAAGTACTCAAGAAACACTGTGAGAATGAAAATCGACCTTATGATGAGATAGAAAAAACAAGTCTAGGTAGTGTTTTTCTGGATCAACCTTCTATATCAGATAAACAAGAAAAAACAGGTATAAAGAATCTAAAAACAGCAGATGATATAATTGAGAATCTTAAATGGCAAAGTGATTTAGGAATAGATCATGCAATTTTCAACATGAAACATCCTTTAGCTAGTCAAGAACCACTGAAGATTTTTGAGGAAGAAATAATACCTGCAGTTTTAGATATGTAAAAAAATCTTCAAAACAAAGCAATGATAGAAAAAGCAGTTCATTCTCAAACCAGAGAAATAACTGATAACCTTATTTTTCTATTTTTTTTCTTACTTTCCTTTGATCCTCTTCTGATAAACTCTTAATTCCATGGATGGAAAACTGATCATATTTAGTAAAAGGAAAACAGCTAAAGTGATAGAATTCCGTTGTAGAAGGATCGTCCTTTTCCTTAATTTCTCTTAAATTTAATTCGCTTACTCTAATTTGCCGTTTACATTTTTTACACAATGATCTCCCATGAGGAGCATTATCTACTCTCCATTGTTTTGAGGATTCCTTTTTCGAAAATAAATTATCTGAAGTAGTTATTATTTTTTCAATGAATTTTTTTGGATTTTCACCTGCTAACAACTCTTCACTTAGTAGAAATTGAAAAGATTCATTGGTACTGTAATTATATGTTATTTCAACAGGTTTGTTATCAACTCTCTTCTCTGAGATAGTTACTTTGGGAGGAATCTTCTCATGCTTGTGTGTATAATTCACAAATAGTTTAGCTAGTTTCTTTGATATATCTTTTTTTGTTAAATATAACAAAGTTCCTTTAGAAACCACCCCATATCTGGTAGATACAACAGATCTACTTAGCTCAGAACGATATTCTTTTTTTCGAATTATTACAATGGCTTTTTCAGGTATTTCTCCTACAATTTCCTTAATCTCTAGTGTTTCAGGATGGATGAAATTTCCCCATTCATTTGGTTTACTTAACTTGATTTTCAAGATTTTCACCAGCGACGCTTTTACTATCTTTTTGCATTTAAACTTTTCATTTTGTGCTAAAATTACCTAAATTTCCATGTATATAAAATCAAACCGAATCTATCCTAGAGATAGCGAAGAAGCAGTCTGTAATTAAGGTGTTTTTTTCTCTAATGAGAAAGTTTTTAAGCTAAATTCGCGTTCCAGTTTTTGCCCAATCATCTCATCCTGATGATGTTAAATTGCTGCTTTAGGGGATTGAGGAGAGTAAGCAGAAAAAACTCGAGGTAATGATACTATGGATCCAAGAGATAAAAATAAGCTAGTCGAAAAAGAAGAATGGTATGACGAAAAATGGGATGACGAAGAATATGATGAATTTGAAGAATATGAAGATTTTGAAGAAGATTCATATTATGACGATTATCCTGAGGAAGCATCATAAGTCGACTGGAAGATAAAAGATTGATTTGAGGAATAAATATGGCAAAGAAGAAGTCAACAAAGAAGAAAACTTCAACAACTAAAGCTCCAACAAAGAAAAAGACTAATTAGTCTTTCAAACCAATTCCGAATTCCTTTCAATCTTTATTTTTTTTAATTTAAAAATTATAAAAGGTGAAAACACACGACAGAAGTAAAAAGAGAAACCACAAAAAGAACTCAAAATGAGAGATCAAATGACTCAAGAAGGAGTTATCAAAATACAAATACAAAACCTCATCAAAGGAGTGAAAGTAAACCATATACAAGAAATAATGTTAGGACTGGACAAAAAAGACCCAATTATGATAGATCAAGAAAAAAACCTACTTACTTCCACACAGCTGAATGTTCAAGATGTGAAAAAACCATAAGAGTTCCTTTCAAACCTGATGGAATTAGACCTGTTTATTGTAAAATTTGTCTCAAACAAGTTAGATCAGAGAAAAACTAGAAACAGTAATATGTTGGTTGTCATCATAAAAATAAGAGCTTATCTAAGAACACTTTAGTTTTGAAAAAAAAAAAGAACTAGTCCTGAGACTAGTCAAGTTTTCTTTTCTTGATTCTGAAAAATACGATTGATGTAATCAAAGTAGCAAGTAGTATACTTGTTACAATTGTATATTCACCCACATGTGAGAGTCTGTATTCCACATATTCACAGTTAGACCGAGAACTGTTTCCAGCTGCGTTTCCAGCTACAATTACATAGTAGAAGTAGCCTTCAGCAGAGAGAGTGTCAACATAGTAACTAGTAGTTAAAGTAGCAATAGGAGTAAGGTCTTCAACAGTCCAGATGTAAGAGTCGGATCTATAGACAAAGTATTCAAATGACCAAGAAACATTACTCCAATCTAGGATTATGGAATTAGAGTCAGTAGGGTTAGGAACAATATAAGCTAACTCTGGCTCTTCAGGTGGACCAGAAAAGTATTTGTAAAATATATCATAATCACTCCCTGAAGAATATAGATTTGTTCCATCACTCCATACTAGTTGGATAACTCCACTGGGATCTAATAGCAAAATAGGTTGTTGTGAGTGAATTGTGCTTTCTGAAGAGATTACTTCAATTGTACTCCAAAGTCCATATGTTGCATCTTTATAACAGTAGAAAATATCAACATCTGTTCCAGCTGAATCATAATCTGTGGGGTCACTCCAGGCTAAATACAGATTGTTTTCACTATCTATTGTCAAAGAAGGAGCTTCTGATATATCAGTACTGACGACTGATATGACTTCAGTACTTGTCAGAAATGAGGTTTCATAAATCATCTTTCTGTAGCAGATATCTCTATCAGATCCAGCTGTACCATAATAGTCTGTAGTATCACTCCATGCAAAGTGAATATCATAATTCGAATCCTGTACCATAGTAGGAGTCCAAGCATCAAGAGTACTTTGAGTTGATATCACTATTGCTGATGACCAGGTATAACCAGTATAATTCCAAGCTTTGAAGAATATATCGTAATCGGTACCTGCGCTTAAATAATTAGTATTGTCCTGCCAAGTTAAAAAGAAGTGACCTTCAGGATCTACAATAATATAGGGTTTAAAGGAAAAACCATTGCTTTCTGTGGAAACAAGTTCAGTTGGACCGAAAGTTCCATTTAAAGATGTCCATCGTTTTAAGAATATATCAGCATCTGTATTAGAACTTAGAATAGGAGTGTTATCGTGCCATGCTATATAGAATATACCATATTTATCGAAACCTAATACTGGATTTTGAGAATTAGCTGTACTTTCAGTAGAAACTACTTCTGTAGTTGTCCATGAAGAGATTGTGGAATTCCAGAACTTGAAGAATATGTCATCATCTTCTTCAGCTCCTAAGTAATCTGAATCGTCTTCCCATACACAATAGATGTTTCCAATTGAGTCTATTGTTATGAAGGGGTTAGTAGAATCATTTACACTTTCTGTTGATATTACTTCTGTAAGACTCCATTCAAAAGTATCAGCATCCCATCGCTTAAACAGAATATCCCAATCATTGCCTGAACCTAGAATACCTGAATTGTCATCCCAAACACAATAGAGATTGCCTTCTTCATCATTTACTATTTGAGGTTTAAATGAACCCATATCACTTTCAGAGGAAATTATTTGAGGTCCTGTCCAAGCCCAAGAAGATCTGTCTATTGTACTGATATTGTAATTCTTTTGATTCTCATCCTTGAGAGCATCTGCATTAAAGGTGGTAAGAGCACTTATCAAACAATATAGAATAAGAATATTAAACATATAAAATAATTTTTTGCTTTTCATGTTTCAAACCTTTTTTCAATTCTTTAACTCAATCGAAAAAAAATGAATTTTATAAAATTTGAATAGTTGTTTTATGTTTGAAGGGATATTTATAGTTTCTTGATATTTTTGTGAATAAGTATTGTGAAATGAAATACCTTTTTAAAATACACTTCTTTCTTTATTCTGAATTTATATGAATGACGCTTTAGATTTATTAAAATCTCGAAGAAGTATTAGGAAATACAAGAACAAACCTGTAGAAGAGGAAAAGATTCAAAAGTGTTTAGAAGCTGCTAGATGGGCGCCATCAGCCTCAAACAAACAACCATGGGAGTTTTTGATTGTTACTGATGAGAAAACAAGAATGAAACTTTCAGAGATTCATCCTTATGCTAAGTTTGTTTCTGAAAGTCCAGTAGTTTTCGTCCCTCTAACTAATCCTGAAGTACATCAAAAATACCACATGTCTGATACAGCATTAGCAACAATGCAGTATATGATAGAAGCTCATAGTTTGGGCTTAGGTACATGTTGGGCTGGAGTTATAGGTGCATCTTTAGAACCAGAAATTAAAGAACTCCTTGGTGTTCCAGATCATCTCAATGTTTTAGGTTTAGTAGCTACAGGATATGCTAACGAAGAACCAACTAGAGGAAGAAAAGAACTAGAAGATTTAGTTCATTATGAAAAATATTGAAAATGAGGAAAATTCATGCCAGTAGTAGAAGTAAAAATGTGGAAAGGTAGAACAGAAGAACAAATAAAAGATATAATCAAAGGAATTACTGAAGTTTTTGTTAATCAAGGTTCCAAACCCGAAACTGTTAGAGTACTAATTCAAGAATATCCAAAAGATCGATGGGGAGTAGGTGGAATACCAGCTTCTGAGAAGTAGAATTATTCAATCTAATTTTTTTTACTATTTTTTTAGTATATTTTATTAATGTCCCAAGTCTTATTTTCTAAGATGGAAAGTAATAGAAGATTGAATGTAATCAAGGGTATTTCTGCAGGGTTGATATTACTCTTAGGTATTGGTTTTTTCCTTTGGTACAGATATGGTACAATAACTGACTCATCCATATGGATAATAATAGCAGTTATAGGAGGTATTGTCCTCTTGTTTATTGCGGGAGTTTTCTTTTTACCCAGAACACGAATTCAGAAAACTTCAAGGACATTCGAATATAGAACGGACCAACATAATAGAGAATATTTTGAAACAGGTCTTCTAGAAGAGGGAAAAGACTTTGTTCCAGCTAAAAAACTTAAACAGAAAACTGTTTTTTGTAGTTATTGTGGAGCTTCTCAGGAAGAAGTTAAGATATGTACCAATTGTGGGAGAAGTTTAGATTATTAATTACTTCTTCGAACCCTATTATTTGTTACAAATTCTTTGCCTTCATCATGACACAACAGCTGTATCACATGTTTTCCTGAATAAATTACTGGTTGCACTCCACCCATAGACATTGACCATTGACCAGCCATGTAGAAGTTTTTTAACCCAGGCAATCTCTTTTCAACAGTTGTGGTAAATGCATCAGATGTAGGTAAGAACCCCATATATGCACCTCTCTCATTTAATGTATATCTCCAGTATGTATAAGGTGTAGCTACATCTATAACCTCTATATTGTTATTTATTCCGGGATATCTTTTCTCTAACCATTCTATTGTCTCTTCTGCAAGTTTCTTCTTAACACTATTATACTCCTTCATGTCGTCTCTTAAAACAAACCAGTACTCCCATTCTGTTTCGAAATCAACTTGAATGACTGTTTTACCTTTAGGTGCAAAATGTGGACTGTAATTGAAGAAACGGATCATAATATTATCTATTTCTTCTTCAGCAATTGTAACTGAATCAGTTGATTTGAAAAAAGTCATCCAGACTTCATCTTTAAACTCCATATCAACTCCCAAACTAACACTCACAAAAGGATCAACTGTTTTCCATTCACTATAGATTTTGTTGATTTTTTCATTAGTATAAACTCCGTCTAAGATATCATAGATTACTGTTCTTCCATCTATTGCTGAAACTACAAAATCAGAGTTATGAACTATACTATCTTCTAGTTTTATTCCAACAGCTGTATCATCTTCTACAAGTATATCTGTAACCTTGGATTTATACTCTATTTTTCCCCCAAGTTCTAGATATCTGTCTTCCATTTTTTGGGCGAAATCAATAGAACCCTTTGCCAGTAGTCCCATCTGGTTTTGAGCTACAAAGCTAAGAACCATCCAGAGAAAAGCAACAGGAACTGTTGGTAGAAACATGTAAAGAAATAGTTCTTTTAGTATAGGATTCTTCACTTTCTTGACATATTCACTAACTGGTTTCATTGATTTGCCAATGAAATACTTGAGTGCTTTTCTGTTTTGCCAGAATTCCTTTATCCAATCTTTGGTTTTCATAAGTTCCATGGGTTCTTTAAAACCAAACTCACTGATATCAGTTTTACTCATACCTCGAGTTGATTTAATGAATTTATTTATAATCCTTTGATCATCTGGAAAGAGTCTAAGAAGATCAGAATGAAACTTATCTAAATCTGCTGAGATATCAACCTTAATTCCGCTCCTCTCATCAATATATCGTGCATATGTTTCTATATCAACATATTCTGCCTTATGAACACCTACCTCTTCGAAAACACGATAAAGATTAAGACCAGGCTTATGTCCTGTCAAAAAATGAATTCCACCATCAATAAGGTAATCCTTTCTTTTCCAACAGGCAGCGAGACCTCCAGGAACAGGATTTTTCTCATAAATTACTGTTTCATAACCGTTCAATTGTGCATAGATCCCAGTAGATAATCCACCTAATCCAGCTCCGATGATGATTATTTTTGGTTTCCCCATAAATGCTCTAAGAATTCTAGGTACTTGAGATTAGTAAGTCTTTTGCATTGTTTTCTCAAAATTTCTTCAAAATTTCTTCAAAGCACTTGTGAAACAAAAACTCCAAGCATTACCATAATAATGAAAATCATTATAGCCATTAAGTTAAAGAGATTCTTGAAACTCTGAAGTTTGTAATGAATTCTATCCAACTTCCCTATAATCACTCTTGTATCAAATGAATCTGGCAATCCAACGGTTTTTTCTACATCATGACCATGCTCATCTTTTTCTATAATTACTGTTGTGGGTTTTTCTTCCGTATTCATGTAGTAATGATTATACTCTGAGTTATTATACTTATTGGGGAGATAGCAAACTTTGCATTTTGTATGAAATTAAAAACTTGAACAAAAATCTAGAAATACTATCATTAAAGTAGATATGTCTATTAGTTCTTCATACTGAATTAATGGAAAACTATTCGCTAAGTTTCTCATCAATTTGTTTGAGTTGATTTAGTATTTTGGAATAGAGATTTCTAATAGCTGCAGGAGTTACTGATATTGGTATTTTCTCTCTTAGATAGATTGGAGGATCTAGAAGACGTACCAAATTTAGTATTTCTTCAAGTAAATCATGGGGGTAGTATACACCTATTACTCGACCTTCAGGATTATTGGTTCCAGATTCTCCAGCAGTTTGAATTAATACTTTTGAAATACCAAATAAACGATCAAAGGGGTTCCTTTTGATTACAAGATTCGTAATCGTACGATAGGGTATAACTATTCTTTTTTTGGTAATAATACCCTTCTGTATGATAAATTCTGTATCAAGAATTTCGTAGTTAATTGATTCGATGTATTTCTTCACAAAAAAGAAAGTAAAAACTAATAATATCAAAAACAAAACTGTGAAGATACTTGTATTGAGGATTTTGCGAAGATAGACTGCAGGATTACTTGCTAGAAGTCCGAATAAAGAAAAATCTACTATTCCAGTTACAATAACAGTTGGCAACCACAAGAAGAAAGTAAGATAAATTGAAAGAGCTAAATAATTGGCTCTTTTTGCTTCTACACCTGGTTGAAATTCCTTTAGAGATAATCCTAGTTGTAAGGACTGAAAATAATTAACTTGTTCTTCATCTTCACTTATAGTATTTACTTGGTTAAGAATTTCTAGAGCTTTATTGCCTATTGGAGTTAATCTATAAGCTCCATCATCATGTTTGTCAATTAAACCAGTTAATTGTTTAAGATGGAAATTCAATTTACCTGTAGTTAGGCTTAGTTCTCTCAATAAATCAGTATAACTAAGAAATGTATAATCATAAACTAGATTGAGAATTCTTCTACGAAGTTTGTGGGAAACTGCTTTCAATACCCACTCAGATTCTATAGTTAAATCAGAGACTAACATCTTTCTTCCTCATAATCAAATGAATTTGCCCTTCATTAATATTTGGGGATAAGATGCTTATGAATACTTTGACAATTTTTCTTTTCAAAATTGTTTATTAAATAGGATACTAATATCTCCTTGGAGAAAAGAGATGTCAAAAGAAAAATTAAAACCTATTAAGATTGGGGATCAAAAAGTGTTAGAAACTTTCAAACCTCATAAGAAATATAAAACCATTTTAATAACTCAGGTTGTGCTTATATTTCTAGCTAGCTTGATAACTCTCTGGGCAAGTTTAATCGCTATTCCTATGTCTACTAAATTTGGATGGCTAGAATATAGCTTGACAGTGATCGGTGGTAGTCTACCAATCTGTATTATTCTAATCATATTTACCTTTCCATATTTCAACGCATTAAACTATAGTTTGACAACCCAGGAAATAATAGTAAATAGAGGGTTCATAACTAAAAAGACTAAAATTGTTCCTTATCGGAATGTTACAAATTTTGTGATGAGAAGAGGTTTACTCCACAGGATGATTGGTGGAGATAATTTTGGAGCTATTATCATCGAAACAGCAGGACAAGGTCCCCAACAAGCTCATCCTGAACAAAGAATTGTAGGAATCATGAATGTTGCAGAATATACAGAAAAGATTCGAACTATACTAGCTAAGATGAAAGGACAAGCTGGAGTTACTGCTGATACAGAAACAGCTTCTTCTTT
>JAEOSZ010000122.1 GCA_016840095.1 Candidatus Heimdallarchaeota archaeon | reverse complement strand
TTAGCATACTCTTTTCGAAAATTTCTTCTCCAAAGTCCTTATTTGGTTGAACTTCTTCACCAAAAAGTCCTGCCATTTTTGGAAAGACTGATGCATAGAAATTCTCTTCTTCTTCAATATCAAATAAATGAGAGATATCAATGTAAGTATGTTCAAATGAATCTTTTGTTAAACCTCTAGCTTTCATCTCTTTCTGGATTTCAATTAATGCAACTTGTCTTACAACCTCATGACGACACATCTTATCGAACAAGTCTAAATCTTGAACACCTTTAAGCTCAACACGGTCTCCTCCAGTTATACTGATATTAACATCTTGTCGAGCTGACCCTAAACCTCTTCGACCGATACCACTTATTCTTAGAACCCTACCGATTTGCTTAGCAGTCTCAATTAGTTCTTCTGGTGTATCGACATCTAGATATTCAGTAATAATTTCTGTTAGAGGAACACCCAATCTATCTAAGTTGAAATAGACTGTTCGTTGAGATGTATCTTCCCAATTCACTCTTCGAGCTGCATCCTCCTCAATATGAACATTAGTTATTCTAACCTTCTTTCCATTAACTGGAACCCATCCATCTCTTCCTGTAATGAATGTTCTTTGAAAGCCTGTGGTGATTGATCCATCAAGGTATTGTTTTCTATTAACTACAATTTCCTCAGCAAAAGAAGAGCAATTGAAGTATTCAGCTAATTGAAAACCTTTCTCAATAGCTTCCATATCTGGAAAGAAAGGAGGTGTTTCATCCATGTCATAGGTACATGTATTCTGATAATTTGCAAAATATATCACCTTGTACCCTTTCTCAAATTCAACCAACATACCAGGATCAAAATCTCCCATCTCCCCCAAAACTGGTCTGAAATAACGATAGAAGCTATATTCTAAGTTTTCAGGGTCATCTTCCAAAATTGGAGGGCAGTTACAGAATAATTTTCTCCTTGATCTAATCTGATGATGAACTTCTAATCCTGCATGAAAACCTAATTCTTTGAAATCTAGATTGTTAGGGTCTAACATTTTGATTAATTTTTTTAAAAAACATAGCGTTAAAAAGTTTCTTCAAGGTAACAAAAACCAGTATTTTCATAAACTTACAAAGAAAATGCTAATTTACTTTTTTACTTCTGTTTTCTCTTGCTAAAGCAGTTTTTCCTTTCAATCAACACTACGGGAAATATGAAGATATCTTCAATGTGTTCATTGATTATATCATTAATCCAGTTTTAGAGAAGTCTAGTCTTAAATTATCCCCAATTTTTTTCTGAATAATGTGATTCTATTTTTCATTAGTCAATTTAAATTATCAGTAAGTCAATTCCAATTTATGATTAAGGACAGATATTACTGGAGCTTTTATAATAAAACAATAATAAATTTGTGATGACACAAGTCTTGAGAACAGAATGCATTGAAGTTGACTATCATCCTGCTTTAAGTAAACTTTGTCATCTAGTAAAGAATCTTTACAATCGAGCAAATTATTTGATTAAAACCAATCTTAAAAAATATGATAAATTGCTTTTTTATTATGACCTTAATACTCTTCTTAAATCTGAAGAATGCTATAAAACCCTTCCTGCACAAACAGCTCAACAAACCCTCAGAACAATATCTCAAAACTGGAAAGGTTATTTTCGAGCACTAAAAGAGTGGAAGAATAATCCTGATCTGTTTTTTGCTAGACCAAATCCTCCAGGATACAAATCTAGAGATGGGGAAGTAACAGCAATTTTTACTAATCAACAAGTGAAATTAATTAATGGATGGCTAGCACTACCTAAGAAAGTAGGATTTTATTATAAAACAAGATTGAATTGTACTACCAGGTTAAGATTGGTGAGAATTATACCAAGAAGAATAGGATATACAATAGAAATAATCTATCATAAAACAATTCCAAAACTAGGAAGGAAAAAGAAGAAGAAAGGAGCAATCGATTTAGGATTAAATAATCTCGTAACCTTTGTGGATAACCTTGGAAACCAACCAATTGTTATCAAGGATCACGGGATGGGAATAAAATCAATTACACAATATTATTTGAAAAAACAAACACAATTAAGAGAACAATATGTTCAGCAGCAGAGGGATCAATTAAAGGGAATTAATCGACTTCACTATGGGACTTCCTTCTATAAGTTGAGAGAGAAATGGCGTAAAAAGCTCAAAGATGCCATTCACAAACTTACCCACTATTTAATAGAGTTGTGGATTGAAAGAGGTTTACATGAAGTAATTATTGGTTATAATGAGAAGTGGAAACATAGATTGCACTTCAGAAAGAAAACTACTCAGATGTTTGTCACTATACCTTACATGAGGATTATAAATATTCTCAAGTATAAGGGAGAAGAAAAGGGAATAAGGGTTGAGCTTATACCTGAGAGGTATACATCCAAGTGCAGTTTTCTAGATAATGAATTCCCTCAGTTTTACACAAGATATAAGGGAAAACGAGTTAAAAGGGGATTATTTAGATCATCTCATGGTTATATAATTAATGCTGATGTTAATGCTGCTTTCAATATATTAGTTAAAAGCGATCCGAAAGCTGTACCTAATCGTACAGCGAACGGGGTAGGAGGGTATGTGATGTACCCCCGTAGAGTGTGTGTAGACCCACCAGGAATGACGCATACACAGTCTATGACATAGTTTCGACTGTCTTTGTCAAATCTAAGGAATCAAGGATATACCACCGTCATCATGAAAATAATTATAAACAATAAGGACATCAATTCTTTTGAGTAGTAAATGGCAAGCTACAAGTATACTTTCAAGATTCTTTTATTGGGCGATGGTGCAGTAGGTAAAACAAGTTTAGTTCAGAGATTTATTCATAACAAATTCCAAGCTGGCTATCTCATGACTATTGGTATGGAGCCCTACAGTCGTTTTGAAACAATTAAGGACACTAGAGTTTGTTTACAGCTTTGGGATATTGCAGGTCAAGATAGATTCGCATCAATGCGACAAATCTTCTTCAAAGGGAGCTTAGGAGCTCTTGTAACATATGATATAACTCGTCGTCAATCCTTTGAAAATCTTGATACATGGATCAAAGAAGCAAGAACTGAAAGCCCTCGAATTATGCTCATGCTCGTTGGTAATAAAAATGATCTTGAAGACTTAAGGGATGTTTCTACCGAAGAAGGTAAGGAGTATGCTAAAAAAGCTGGGTGCATAGGTTTTATAGAAACATCTGCAAAAACAGGGATAAATGTTGAAGATGCATTTATTGCAATGGGAGAGGAAATTCTCAAAGGAATCGAAAACAGAGAATAAATTTCATCTCTTTCTTTTCTAATTTTCATCTATTTCAGCTAGTTGTTGTCTTATTCTTCTTGAGCTGATAATAATTCCTTGTTCATCATAAACAAAGGGAATCACCATGATAAGCAGTTGATCCATTCCACTTAATGGACGCAGTTTATTGATATCTACAGCTGTTGGATAGGTTTCTTCTGTTACTACTATTCCTTCAGCAGCTTCTGCATTTAGAGCAAAACCATATCTGTGATCAATCTCAATAATCTCATAGTCAGAGCACCCACGTTTTTCAAGATACTTCTCTAACTCCTTCTTTCTTACTTCAAAAGATTGCATTAGTTCTAAATTGGGATCTGAGCGTCTGAGACTCTTGGCAAACTCATCGTTTGTTAACCCTATGCGAATCAATTTACCAAAACTTATAGCTGCTTCTAGTAGTGCCTTATGCCCTTTGTGAAGATGATCAAAAGTACCTCCCATAATGACTTCATCAACCCATGGCATAAATTCACCTTGTTAATCTAACAATCACAACTCTTCTTTAAATCTTCCTCATTTGCAAGTAAATAAGAGAAAAAGATATGGTGCCCCGAGCAGGATTCGATCCTGCGTCTACGGAGCCACAATCCGCAATTCTGCCGTTAAACTATCGGGGCAATTAATGTCTATTCTACTTGTTTGTTTTTAAAAATTGTCGTAGAATACTAAAAGAATTAACAGTTATCCTTTTTTAGTTGCATGTTTTTCTTTAAACAATGAGTTCAGGGAAGTTAATTGTCCAATTACATAATTTCAGTAGTGTAAATAATTGTCGGGAATTTGTTAGAATTGCCCTAGGATTGGGTGCAAGAGATATTGTTCTTTCAAAAGCAACAGGAACAGCAGCTACTAGTGGAGTTCCAATCGCACAAAAACTTGCTCATTCCAAAAATGCTAATCTCCTCTTTTTACAAGATATTGATGATACAATCGAACTATGTAAACCCGATGAGGTTTATCTCTTCATCAAGAAACCTTTCTCAAAGGAAATTTTTAATTCCGAAGATATAGCCATCTCTTATAAGAATGGCAAAAATATCCTACTAATATTTGGTGGATCAGATCCAGGTTTAACTAAACAAGAGCTAGATAAGGGCACATCAGTATACTTCGAAAAGGCTAATGAATTAGGTTGTTTAGGAGAAATAACTTTGGCTTTGTATCTTCTAAGAGAGCAATTA
>JAEOSZ010000121.1 GCA_016840095.1 Candidatus Heimdallarchaeota archaeon | reverse complement strand
TCTTGTAAGTTCACCTTAAGATAATCTTCTTCTTTTTCTAATATTACATATACAAAGTTAATATAGAGATGGTATAAAAGACATCTATGCATCCTGCTTTCATTGTACTAATTATAGTGAGTGTAATATTAGTATTAACCATCCTTCTTATGATTTCGTATGTAAGGTGGAAAAACTTAGCAAACAAAGTAATGAATGATGGAGAAGTAATTGAAACGGCAACAGGAAAGATACATTACAAATTAATTGGTGAAGGTACGGTGCTATTTTTTATGCATGGGGGACCAGGAGGAATCGATCAAGCTCTTTTCATTGAAGATACACTTGAGGAAGGATTTTCAATACTAAGTGTTTCAAGACCAGGTTATCTAAGAACACCTTTTACTCCTCTCTCATATGAAAAGCAAGTTGATCAGTATGTAGAATTATTGGACAAATTAGCTATTGATAAAGTTGTTGTCTTGGGATATTCATCAGGTGGACCACTTGCACTTCATTTTGCAAATAAATATCCTGAGAGAACTCATGCTTTAGTGATGGAAGCTGGAGTTAGTACAAAATATGAGATACCAGGTGAAGCACCAGATTCATTCTGGATGAAATTGTTAACAAGTGAGAAGATGCAAGATTTCCTTAGTTGGATAACTGTAATTACAATGAGAGTAGCTTTTAAGATAACAGTCAAAAGTATCATCAAACTAGAAACCTTACTTAGCAAAGAAGAAATTAAACAGTTTACCAATTTGGTTTCTAAAGATAATGCGAGAAGAAAATGGTTATTGGATTTTATGAATACAACTGTTCCTATGAGCAAAAGAGTTCTTGGTCTTAATCATGATATAGAGCTTTTACTTTCAATAGAAAATATTCCAGTTGATAAAATTGATGTAAAATCTTTACTAATCTATAGTAAAGAGGATAATGATGTTAAGTGGTTAAATGCTGAATATCTTCAAGCAAATCTAAAGAATTGTGAGTTATTACAAGTACATGGTGGTCATATCATGTGGATTGGAGAAGATATGGATAAAATTAAATCAAAAAGAATCGAATTTCTAAAGTCAATAAATTTTGAGTAACAATCTATTTCATCTCTTCCTTTTACTAAGAATTAGAAAGAGAATTATTTTTTCTAAAAGAAATTTTTTCTAGATATTGACAAAAAACGTCTAAATAACTTGTGTTTGATAACCCCTTGATACCCTAAAAGACAATGTAACTAGAGCAAGGGATGCATCTAGAAAAATTAATATTTAAAGCACTGTAAAACATGCCTTTAGAAGTATCACAACTATTTTATAATAAAAAATGAAAGAAAATATGAAGCTAATGTACGCAGGACAGAATGATTTAGAATCTAAAATCGTAGTACTAGGATTGTCACAATCTGGTAAAACTTCAATTAGGCAGGTTGTTTTCGAAGGTTTCGCACCTGAAGCAACATCGATGAACCCAGCTACAGTGCGTATAAACAGAAAGCTGTTCAATTTAGCAGGTAGTGCAATAAATCTGTTTGATGTTGGAGGACAGTCAAATTATCTAAATGAAGTCTTTGAGCAGTATCAAGAACGAACATTTAGTGATGCTAAAGCATTCATTTTCGTTGTTGATGTTTCAGACGCATCTAACATAATGAGATCTAAATATTATTTTGATTTGACAATGGAAAATGCTGTTAAGTTAGCAGAAGGATCCAAAATTTTTGTTTTTGCACATAAAATGGATGTTGTTGCTCCAAACAAACGAGAGCCAGTTTTACAATCAATTAAAGATATCTTTGAGATAAATGATTATCCAAATGCTGAACTAGTTGGAACGTCGATTTTTGAGGAAACTATCTGGGATGCAATGCAACAAGTATTAGCTTATGTTTATCCAAAAGATGATACAAAATCAGTCAAAATTAAAGATACTTTCAACAAACAACATTTAGTATTTCTTTCTCTTTCAACTGCACAAGGACTTATGTTATACTCACAACCAGAAAGGTATACAGGGTTTAATTTTGTTAAACTGAAAAATGATTTAGCAAAGATGTTTTCACCTACACTATTGTTGAATTACGCTACTTTCTCATTTGACGACAACAGAGTCTATATGAAGGAAATCGATACAGATTTGATTTTAACAACAGTTTTTCCTCCAGAATTAGAAGTGGATAGGGAAATTGAGTATTTTGGCATGCTTGCTTCAGAGATGAAAGAGTTATTCCAAGCTGATGAATTAATTGGTCGTGCAAGGATTAAAGTGAAAGATTCTCTTGTTGCATATCTTACTAAGAGTGGTGTTGAAAAGACAGATGTACTCGAAAGAAGAATTGAACAAAACATCAACTTCAAATGTGACATTTGCGGTAGAAACCTCCAAAAATCAATTATCGATGTTGCAGTAGAAAATTCAGAACAACTTGAAAGAGGTATAAAGATTCAGAAAGGATTTGGAGCAATGTCAGTTGAGATTTTCCCATCACATGAATGTGTTGAAGGTATAAGGGAAGTACCAATCTTTCTTGATGGACAACTAGAATATCGTCGATATGATGATAGCAGACCAGTATAAAAATAAAATATTAGAGAAACTTAATCTGTAGTTTCTTGTTCTTCCTTAATTTCTTTAGTTTCTGTTTTTGAACCACCAAATAAGTAAGCTGATAAACCTTTGATATCATCCATCTTGATTTCCAATTTTTCTAATTCGAAATCTTCATCCAGAATTGTTTCTTTCTTCTGGACTAGAAAACTAGCAAAGTTTTGAATATCTGTAGCTGAAAAATCTATACCTGCAGCTGCTTCAGCTGCTTCTTCTTGCACTGGTGCAGCAGGAGCTTCCATAACTACTGGTTCTGGTTCAGGAACAGGTTCATCTACAGGTTCTGGTGTAGGAGGTCTATCCTCAACAACTTTAACAACTTGTGGAACTGGAGGAACAACTGTTTCTTCTGGTTCTTCTATTTTTACATCTCTTTCCTCAACAATGTCTGTGAATTGTTCTTTGATTTTCATATCAATTGCATCTGGAGAAGTAACATTTTCTGTTACAGGTACAGTTTGTTCTACTTGAACAACAGATTCGATTTCAACTTTAGGAGGTTCTGGTAATACTTCAGGTTCGATGTCTGTTGGTTTTTCTGGAACAGGAGGATATTCTTCTGCTTTAACAGCTTCCATCACTTCTGAAATTGGTTCAGGTTCAGGAACATCTGATGGTGCTTCAACAGCTTCATCAGTTTTTAGCTCAACCTCTTTAATCACAATTGATCCTTTTTGGAAGAATGATTCCTCTTCTTCAACAACTGGTTCAGCATCTACTATAGGTATTTCTTCCATAACCTCTATTTTTTCAGCTTGACTA
>JAEOSZ010000120.1 GCA_016840095.1 Candidatus Heimdallarchaeota archaeon | reverse complement strand
CTTCAACACTAATCACACCCCAGCCTTCGACATAATCCTTAGAATCACGCTGTAATTGAGGATCTTGTATGATTGCATCACCGTCTCCATCATAAGTTTCTCCACCAGTTGCAATACCTCCTTCAATATTTCTTACTTCACTTGCACTCATACAGATAATTTGTTTGATCTTCTGAGCTCTTGCCCAAGAGTAAGTGTAAGAGCCTTCTTCCTGAATCATAGCATCTACTACAAGTTGTACTAATCCAGCAACGAATGGAGCTGCCATCGAAGTTCCTTGATAACCTCTATAATTGTCACTGTAATAATCAGTTAGTGGATGATAAGAAGTGTCTGTATTATAGTCATAAGCCTCATCTGCATCATTGCTATCAGCGGCCACAATAGTTCCGCTTGGTGCTGAACTTCCAGAGGTTGCAAAACTTCCTCCAGGAGCTACTACATCTGGTCTTAAAAATCCTTGACTAACATGACCGTTACTACTGTAATAAGCTATCTCGCTAGCTTTGTTAACTGCTCCTACAGTAATAGCATCTTGACATGAACCTGGTGAGTAGATTCCTCCAGAAGAGGTTCCATCATTTCCAGCTGAAACAACACAAACGATTCCTTTGTCTCTAACTAGATTGGTAACAGCGGTATCAATAACTGTTTGAACAGAGGGCCAGCCTATGGACATATTGACAACAGTTACGTTATATGCTTGACCATTATTATAGAGCCAGTTTAATGCGCTGGTTAATGAATTTGTAGGACCTATTCCTCTATCATCTAAAACCTTCAAACCAACAATATTACAGTCAGGTGCTACTCCTGCACCTGCTCCTCTTCCATCTGCGTAAGGATTGGTCCAACCATCATCATAAGTAAGTTGACCAGAGAAATAGTTTCCTCCTGCACCAGCATAGTTACCATACATCACACAATACCAGCCATATTCACTAGAACTAAAGGTGTATGACCATACTGCTGGTGAAGAAGCAGTAGGTGTAGCATAATTGTCTGCATACCATGAAGCAGTAGAATCAAGAATACCAACATAAGTTGTTCCTCCTCCTGCCCAAGTATAATCAATATAGATTGTCTGAGGAGAGCCTACATAGAACCAACCATAACGCCAAGCAAATCCAGTGGAAAGATGAAGATATCCTGAACTCTGTAACTTTACAGTAGAGGTACTGCTTGAAGATCCTTTAGAAGCTGCAATACTGGCTACATGAGTTCCATGCTCACCTTTATCGGTTGGAAAAGCATACTCATCTCCTGTAGCTATATGATCTGCGCCAACGAAATCTTGCCAGTAAACTACATTGAAATTCGAATCTGGATGCGAGTCATCTATCCCTGTATCCAATACTGCTATTGCTGTATTTGGATTACCATTATATCCATAACCTTGAGATACTTGCCAAACCTTTCTCACTCCGAAATCTTCTGTTACATCATATAACAAGGCATGTCCTAGAGCATTTTCTTCTAGATAAACTGTTGAGCCTAAATTGCGGATCTTGAGTAAATCTTCTGCTTTTCCTTTAACATACAAGGAATAAACTACATCATATTCTTCTAGTAATTCTATTCCATTTTGTTCTAAAAATAACTTATCAGCTGCTGTTGCGGGACCATCCAGAGATAGCATCGCATCATATATAGCTGATGGTTCACTTGTATCTAGTTTTTTCTTGAATGAATCCTGGAAACGATCATTATTCACATCTTGAGATTGATCAACTTGAACTACTTTCAAATCTCGCTCTATTGTTTGATCTCCAGCCATTCCTAATTCATTAGTTGGAAAGATATTATTAGGAATTGCTGCCACTCCTGAGAATAAAGATAGATTCAAAACAAGGAAACTAAAAACAACAAATAATTTTACTTTTTTATTCAAAAACAACTTTGAGACCTCAGTGTTTTTTTGCTGACATTTCATTGTTTATTACATTATTTATAGTTATTGAAAGAGTTCGCAGACTGCCGACAAATATGGCAGATTCTTTTTTTGATGCTTTAATAGACTGGACAGACAGAGATTAATGAAAGTATTATGGGGTTCAAACTCTGGGGGGATACTAGAGAAATAGCTGAGATGAACAAGAAGAATCTTGAACGACAACTAGAGAATCTTCTTCTAGAAAGAGGTTCAGTAAACTTTGACGATCTTTACGAGGAATTCTGGCATGAACACCACCTCCTTAGTCATTATCTTCAGATATTTCTAAAGGTCAAGGAACTTGAGGAAGAAGGAAAAGTGATAATAGACGATAAGAAAAATATCTCCTTAGCTAGAGTATCTTTTCTAGATAGAAGTGGTCTTAGAGAAGTTACTACTTGGGATTTGGAGCACAAAAAGGAAGATATTGAGGAGAAAAAGAAGATAATTGAACGTTATCAAAGAATCAATTATTTAGCTTAACTAATTTTGAAAAGAATATCTTTATTAGGTAAATTGAGTAATTTACTAGTGTTAGGATATTAGTCAGGGGTTTAAAATGTCCAAAAAGAAGAGTAAGAAAAAGGAAGAGAAACAACCTGAAGAGAGAAAACGTTTCATTGTCCAGGATAAGAAGTCATCTTTTGAACAATCAGCTACAGAATTTGGTGTTGAGCTCAAACAGGCTACACGGAATCAAGATATTAGCTATTGTAGTCGGTGCGGTTATGAAAATCTCCCTACTGATGAGAAGTGTTTCAACTGTAGATCACCTTTACATATCTACACAGACGAGTTCTCAGAGTTAGAACAATTGGAAGAAGCAAAAAAGAAATTTGATTAGTCTATCTTCCTTTTCTAGTACTTTACTACGATTAAACTTAAGAATGAGACTTTCTTTCTCAATCTATGAATTTCAATCCATTTCCTGATTTACTCTTATTAATCGTAGTAGTATTAGGTTTTGGATTTACTATTTACTCTTTTATTCGAGCAACAAAAGTAACTAAGAGCAAAGCTTATCTCTACCTAACACTTGGATTTATCCTAACATTCTTTGGTTATCTCTGCGTCTTCTTAACAACTCTTTTTACTCCTGCAGATAACAAGGAGACACTTGTCTTAACGATTATAATAATTGATAACATATTAATGGTTTTAGGATTTTTAGTTTTCACAAATTCGTTGATACTTATTCGTGAAAATAGGTTACCCATCTTCTCTCATATTATAGGAATTCTCTCTGGAGTAGTTCTATTTACTATTACTACAATAAAACCAGCTGATATTACTTACAATCCTCTAACTAAATTTTGGGATGTCCAATACAATATGGATCTTCTCTTACCAATAGGAATACCTATAGCAGTTATTTTTACAGTATATTTTGATCTTTACCTTACTAGAAAATTTCAGAAATGGTTAAATTTTAAGAAATTTGATTTAACTTTTGTTGCATTCTTTATTGTTGCATTTTGGATGGTTGCCACATTTATTGATCAACTGAGATTAATCAAACATTTCATTTTCCCAATAGCCATATTACTCTTCGGTATAGCAGTTTTCTTTGATCCTCTGAATATGTTAGCTTCAAACAAATTGCCTGATGAAATAATTCTTGTAACACATAATAATCATCCAATTATCAGATACATTGTTCCAGAAAAGAAAATAGAGAAGAACCTGGATGAAGTTATGCTTCTAATAGCAGGAAAAAAGATAATCAGAGAAAGTATAAATTCTTCTAAGAAGCCAAAAGAACTGATTCTTGAAGGAAAGGAAATTAAAATTGTTAATTTCAAAGATTTCCATATAATTGCTATTGGTTCAAAGATAGACCGTAATTCCACTGCAGCTATTCATCTATCATTTTGCACACTTAAGAAACAAACCAATTTAGATTATCTTCATACTGCTTTAGTTATGAACGAACCAGATGAGCAGCTATTCAAAGAAATTTTTGCAGAGAATCTTAGAAGAATTGATGCAGTAAAAAGAAAGAAGAAGAAAAAGAAGTAAATCATTTAATTTTTGATATTGTAAAAAAAAGAAAGAAAAAGGAAATTGTTAGATAACTATTTCACACCAATAAGCTGGATGATCTGAGTGCCCTATATCTATATATTGAGCATCAGTAACAACTGTACCACTACTTAGGAATATGTGATCAATTGCAGCATATAAACCAGTGTCTGGATTTAAATACGCCACCGATTCAGTTAGATCTGCTGCAGGTACTCCATAGAATTGTGTATAGGAATCGACTAAACCTGCACTCAGTGTATCATTATAAGGTTGTGAGTAAGGAAAGTAGTTGAAATCTCCCATAGAGATGACATTTGTTAGACCATTTACTTGATCCAAAATTTGCAAATTCTGATCTATCATAACCTGATCTGTTAATCCTGCAGGATGATGAACTGCTACATTGAAAACTGTTGTTCCAACAGTTATTTGTGCTTGTGCTGAACCAATTTGCTCTATGTCACTATAAGCAAAGAAGGAATAGGCATTAGTGATAGGGTACTTCGATAAAATAGCGCATCCAAATGTGTTAGTTACAGTTTTTGGACCATAATAAGAATACATATTCAGTGCAGATGCAAAGTATCTAACGACATCAAGATTTCCAATTCCAATTCTAGTTGAATCACATTCTTGGAGTCCAAGAATATCTGGATCAACTGCTTTTATAATCTCTAGTTGACCATCAAAATTCCAATCACCAGTAACATTATTTCCTTGTAGGATATTATAGGTCATAATCTTCAAGGAAGTTTTACCACTTGCAGAATAGTTAGGATTTGGTTCGGTTACTACTCCACCAATAATTGTTCCTATAAATATTAATCCAAAAACAGAAGATAGAATGATTTT
>JAEOSZ010000119.1 GCA_016840095.1 Candidatus Heimdallarchaeota archaeon | reverse complement strand
GAGAAAAACAATGGGAGTTACAGAAACTAAACTATGATTATCATACAGATTTTCAAGTGTTTCGATATACAGAAACACTGATCAAATATCTTATGGAAGCAGCAGATAGAGCAGAAATTTTTGCTGACAGAGTCTTCATTCTAATTCACAAGTATGCAATATAATTTAACCAATGGAGTAGAGCAAGGAATGGCAGTTACAGTCATAATTATCGTTCTAATAATACTGATGCTTGCGTTAGCATTTGGTATTGGAAGTAATGATGAAACTATGGCTACTCTTGTTGGAAGTAAAGCAATAAAAACCAAATATGCTATTGCACTAGGAGCTGTACTTGTTTTCTTAGGAGTCATATTCTTATCTGAAAATGTGAGTAAAACTATTGGTGAAAATCTACTTGGAGAATCAGTTGAGTATAATGTTTACATGCTTTTGGCTATCATTATCAGTACAACTATTTGGCTAGTTGTAGCCTCTCAAACAGGCGCCCCTATTTCAACTACACATTCTGTAGTTGGTGCAGTTTTTGGAGTAGCAATTGTTTGGAGCTTTCAAGGAGCTGGAGGTTTCGGACAATCAATGGATTGGGGAACCCTTGGAGAAGTAGCTTTAGGATGGGTAATTTCTCCATTACTAGGGTTTTTTGGTGCGATTTTATTCAAAATAATTATAGACAAAATTCTATCAAAATTCCAAAAAGGTTTAAACAGAGTTGAAAGAATAGAACGAATTTTTGCTGTTCTTCTAATTTTAGCTGTTGCTTGGTCTCAATTTAGCAGAGGAGGTAATGATTCTGCAAATGCTTTAGGTATTTTATATGGTTTAATAGAAAATGGTTCCATAACGAATCCTACGCCATTTTTTATGGTTCCTGCACTTACTGAAAGGTTTTCTATGAGAATACTTACAAAGTATACTGGAGCAGGAATCAAATCAATCTACCTAGTTGCAGCTGTTGGAGTAATGATCGCACTTGGGATAATAGTTATAGGAAGAAATGTAATCAAGAATGTTGGGAACAATCTAATTGCAATAAAACCTTCTGACGCATTTTCCATAGAACTTGCAACTAGTAGCACAATATTCCTTGCAACAATACTTGGATTCCCTATTTCTGGAAGTCATGTACTAATATTTGCTATTGTTGGGGCAGGTATAGCAAAAGGAGAAAAACCGAATAAGAAATCATTCAGAAATATGATTTTGAGCTGGGTTATAACTTTCCCAGCTGCAGCTATTTTGTCTGCGCTTGTTTATGGTATTTTCATAGCAGCTATTCCTGTTCTATGATAAATAAGAATAATAGAAGCAAGAAAAAAGATTTATCTTGCTTTAACTGGTTTTGTAATAAGAGATCTTTGCTTAATTAAAATTCGATTTGAACATTTGGGACATTTTAATGTAAAGGATTTGTGGAAAAGATTAATAGTGTATAAACTACCAATATTATGTTTTATGCAGAATATCAAAGAAACATCGAAAACTGAAACAAGAGTAAATAATCTAGTTAATATATATAGATCTTATATTACTCTTAACACAATAAATATTTTAGTAATACTAATATTTCTATTCAGTTTTGAAATAGTTATAGCAAGTAGTTTATCAGATCATTTCTTTTCAGGAAATTTACATGTTTTCTCTTCTCAAACATTAATTAAGATCAAAAATTCATCCTACAACTTCTCTATTATTTTGTTTTTCATAACTACTATCAACTTCAGTATTATAGAACTAAAATTCATCAGTATAATAGAACACAAACTAAAGGATACAGTTAATTGGAAAAGAAAGTATGTTTTTTCTTATCTAATCTCAATTCTGTTAGTTTGTTCTCTTTTTTCTATATTGATTCTCTCTTCAAGTCTCTTCTTTGTTGTTTGGGAAGCAACTGCTAGCTATGCGATCACATGGGGATTTGCGTTAGGAATGGAAGAAATATCAATTGCCATTAGATTTGTTCTAGCCTTCTTTTTCATTGTTTTAGTTTTACAAACAATCATTAGAAATAAGATAATTCTCAAAAACAGAAAATCAAAGTTTCAAAGATCTAATCAGATAATTTCATTAATACTATCAATTTTATTCTTTTTGTATTTGATAGGTGAGACTATACTAAGAACACCAATGGATAATCTATTTGATAAAGAGTGTGTTTATGGGTTATCAACAGTATGTAGGATACATTACTTGGAATTTATGTCACTCTTTGATTTTATTTTCTTGATTTTTTTCATTATCATCAGTATCTGGATCTTTACTTTTCATCATTTATCTACAAAATCTCAGCTAAGCAACTTGAAAAATCAAAAATTTGGAAACTAGATATCTAGTCTTATCTAGCTTTAACTGGTTTTGCAATAAGAGATCTTTGCTTAATTAAAATTCGATTAGAACACTTAGGACATTTTACTCCAGGCAGTAATCTTAATTCACTTGGTGTTATTTCGTTTTTACATCTCTGGCAAATATATTTAGTCATCGTTTTTCAGTTCCTTAGTTTATTCTTAATCTTTTCTGTTTGTACTATTTTTAGTCATCAAATTCTAAGAATTCTTGAAATTCTGAATCGCCTTCCATAAGTTCTCCTAATGCTACTTCCAGATCTTCAAGTGGTAATTTTACTTGTTCCATCGTATCTCTATCTCTTATAGTAACAGTATAATCTTTGAGAGAATCATAGTCTATAGTTACACAGAAAGGTATCCCTACTTCATCAGCTCTTGCATATCTCTTACCAATTTTTCCACTTTCATCATAGAACGATAAGTATCCAGCTTCCTTAAGTTCAGTATGAACATCGTAAGCAAATTCAGCTAATCCATCTTTTTTCATTAGTGGAAATACTGCTACCTCAAGAGGTGCTACAGCTGGTGGAAATTGGAACCATGTCCATCCTCTATCATCATCTCTATAGCAGCTTTCTAAAACCAGATAGAAAATCCTTCCTACACCAAGGGAGGGTTCACAGACATGAGGAGTAACTTTCTTATCACCTACCATGATTTCAAAACTAGATTTGGATGCTTTAGCATGTTTTTGTAAATCATAATCAGTTCTGAGAGCATTCCCAACTATTTCCATGTGACCAATAGAAAGATTAGCTTCTAAATCATAATTACCAGCTGAATAATGAGGTGCTTCATTATCTTGCATATGTCTAAACCAGAAAACATCTTCAGGGACTCCTAGAGCTAATAACATTTCTGTTTCTAAAGCTAGATAATAGGCTAGATACTGATTAGGAACATGTTTCTTAGTTACAGCTTCTTCAGCTGTTAGTATGAGAGGTTTTTCCCATCCTTTTTCTTGCATTTCACGAGTAACAATGTTAATATCAATATCGGCAACTTCTTCCCATCGAGGATGTTCATTTTCTTTGTCTGGATCATAGAACATCTCAATTTCCATTTGTTCAAATTCTCTTCCTCGAATTAAGAAATTCCTTGGAGATATTTCATTTCTGAATGAAGAACCAAATTGAGCAATTCCAAATGGTAATTTGTTTCTCATAAAACCCGCAAGTTGTTTAAAATTGACGAAGATATTTTGAGCAGTTTCAGGACGTAAATAGCCCTTGATTCCTCCAGTAGATCCTATTTCAGTGCTGAACATGAGATTGAATTGACGAGTGTTTCCCAAATCTCCCTTGCAACTAGGACATTTGATTTCATTATCTTTAATCATCTTGTCTAATTGATCTAAAGGTAGTCCTTCAGCTGTTTCTCCAGTACTCCTTTTGATAATGTCATCAGCTTTGTACATGGATTTACATTTATCACATTGAACTAAAGGATCCTCAAAAGATTCTAGATGACCAGATGCTTGAAAAACAGGTTCAGGTAAAAGTGTTGCTCCAGAGATTTCGAAAACTCTATCTTCATCCAAAACAAAACTTTGTCTCCATAACTCAATGATTTTTTGACGCATCAAAGTTCCCAATGGACCATAATCATAAAATCCTCCTGCACCTCCATAGATTTCAGCTGTAGGATTAACAAATCCTCTTCTTTTGCACACTTCTATGATTTTATCCATCAATCTTTCTTCAGTCATATATACCTAAAGCCCTCAAACGTGAATAGATTATTAAATTCTTTGGAAAAAGTGAAAAGATACATGATTATTCCAAAAAAGAAGAAACAGATCAATCGTTTTTTAATGCTAATCCTCTAGCAATAGCGAGATATCTATTTCTAATTGTAGATTCAGGGACAGAAGCAACTTGTGCTATTTCTTTCTGAGATTTTCTATCATTTTCTAATATTCCAGAAATGTAAATTATTGCAGCAGCTGATCCTTCTAGTTTCTTCCCTGAAAGAAGAAAATTATCCTTAGCTTCTCTGCAGAGTTTTCGAGCTCTGAGGACTGTATTAGGTTTTAATTCCAGAAGTTCTGAATATGTTCTAATCAAGTCTTGTAAATTTACTTTATTCATTTTCATCAAAAGCTCAAAATCTCATAAGCATTTTAAACATTGCTAAAATTTTAGCGAAAAATCAAACTATTGCATAGCTTCTTTTCTCATATCTTCAGGCATCTTCTCAATTGCATATCTTAGGGAAAGTCTTGGCATTGTCTTTTTGTTTTTAATAATATATGAAAAAACTTCATCTCTAAAATTATTGGATGCTTCTTTTAACATCCAACCATATCCTTTCAAAACATACATTTCTTTATCGTAGAATAAAGCATCAGCGATTTCTAAGGCATCCTTCAAAAATTCCCCTCTACGTAATCCGTAAATTAATGATACAGCTGAAGCTCTTCTTACCCATTGATTTGAAGAAGATGTCCATCCTTTTACTTTCTTTATAAACTCAGGATAAGTATATACTATAAAACCCAAAGATTGAACACAAAGATTATCTGTTGAACCCCATCCTGTAACATAATTCTTAAGCCATTTTTCGAAAGTATTAAAATGCCTTGGTTTGAATTGATTTTTTAGTTTGAAACTCCATTGAACAGCTATTGTACGTAATTCAGAGATTTTTAGTTGATGTAAATAATTGCAATATTCAAGAACCTCATCTATATCATTAACTCCCTCAACTTTTAGCTCTTTAAAAAACTCATTTGCTAGTTTACGAACCATTGGGACTCTGAGACCAAAACTAGTAAAATCAGATTTTAAAGTTGAATAATCCAAGTCTAAGTGCTTGTTCTTTTCAACTGCATTTTCTCTTAATTTAGATACTATTTTATGTGTGAATTCCTTGATTTCTTCACTCATGAGTGCTAAATCACTTTTAACTATAAAATCTTGTAGATGCACTCTTCTATTTTAAATCTAAATATTTTCAGAAGGATAATAAATAGACGAATGTTCTAACTCAATTATGTTTAGAAATAGATTTCAAAAAATTTATTCATCATTTTAGTAAATCTTTTTTATTTCTGCTATATTAATACAAGCGCTCAATCATATTTTCGATTCATAAATGGTTTTATAAATTTAGGATGATTACAAAGATTATGAACAAGCTCAATAAAGGTTTATCACCAGAACAATGTGAAAAACTACTTAGAGTGTTGAAAACACGTTTTGAGAAAAACATGAATCGTCATAAAGATCTTGTATGGTCTAAGATTCAAGTAAAGCTGGAAGCTAATTCTGAAAAACTGTGGTCACTAAATGAAATGGAAAGAACTGGTGGTGAACCTGATGTTGTGGGTTATGATAAAACGAGTGGAGAATATATTTTCTATGATTGTTCAGTAGAAAGCCCAATAGGTCGTAGAAATATTTGCTATGATCGTGAAGGATTGGAAGCAAGAAAATCACATAAACCAGAAAATAACGCAATAGATATGGCATCTGCTATGGGGATTGAGCTTTTAAATGAAGAGCAATATCGAGAGTTACAGACACTTGGAAATTTTGATACAAAGACATCAAGCTGGGTAAAAACATCTCCAGATATCAGGAAACTAGGTGGTGCTCTTTTTGCTGATCGTCGTTACAACACTGTTTTTGTGTATCACAATAGTGCACCATCTTACTATAGTGTAAGAGGTTTTCGTGGATTGTTAAGAGTCTAAATTAAGAAATAAAAATAAAAAATAGAAGAGGAAGTTAAATAGTAACTTCGATTTTGAGTTTTCGTACTAACTCTTTGTAACGATTACGTACAGTAACTTCAGTTACAGTTGCAGTCTCAGCAATTTCTCTCTGAGTTCGTCTCTCTCCTTCAGTAATTCCAGCTATATAAATTGAAGCTGCGGCTAGACCAGTTGGATCTTTACCTGCTGTCAAGTTATGTTCTTTAGCTCTATTAAGTAGTTCAACAGCTTTTCGTGCTGTTCTACCACTTAATCTAAGCTCTGCTGCAAAACGAACTATATAGTCAGTGGGATTGGCTAGTGGAATTTTAATATCTAATTCTCTGACTATCAATCTATAGCAACGACCAAGTTCTTTCTTGGAAATTCTTGAATGGCGTGCTATTTCATCTAGTGTTCGTGGAACACGACGAATACGAGCACCAGCATAAGCTGTAGCTCCTATCATGGCTTCTATGGAACGACCACGGATTAATCTTTTCTCGATGGCTTTACGATAAATATTTGCAGCGGTTTCATTCACGCTTCGAGGAATACCTAATTGTGATGATAAACGATCTAATTCGGACATGGCATAGGCAAGATTTCGGTCAATTGAACTATGAACCCTTGTTCTAATTTGCCATTTTCTTAAACGATAAATTTGAGCCCTACGTTTAGGTGATAATTTCTTACCATACACGTCCCTGTCTTCCCAACCGATCTGGGTCGAGAGTCCTTTATCATGAATAGTAATTGTTGTGGGAGATCCTACACGACTACGTTTGGATCTTTCTTCTGCAGTGAAAGCTCTCCATTCAGGACCGTCATCAATTAACTTCTCTTCAACTACAGTTCCACAGTTTCTGCAAATATGCTCTCCTCTAGTCTCATCCAGAATAACATCTAAACTGCCACATTCAGGGCACTCGATATCTTCCTCTTCTTCTCTATATGATGTATCTGGTTGTTTACTCATTCTTGTATCTACCTACAATGAATTTTTCTATTATATTATTAACGAAAATTTACAAACAGAAGTAGTGTGCTACGCATTACATGAATTTAAATTTGCATTACTCATTTTATTCGTACTTGAAGGAGCGAATCTCTACAATATTTCATATTTTCGACCCTATAAAATAAGAGAGAACCCTTCCAAATGTCCCGACACTTCTCTTTTTAAATCTTTCGCAGCTCTATGCTAAACTCCTAACCTTACCATTTCATATTTAAATGTTTCTATGACCAAAGAAATATTTCCAAGTTGTCGATTTCTTATTAGAAGGGTTTTTAGTCGGGATTTTTCCCATTAGAAGAGTTTTTGAGTCTTCAATTTCTCCTTATATATTTTTCGGAAGCGTCCTTTCTATCTCCTTTTTCACTAAACAGCACTTAAACGACGGAAATCTACAGTGTTACGCTTTTTTTTCTTTTTTATTCTTCATAATCTTAATGATAATGAACTCTATGAGTATACCAGCAAGCATCACACCCATTCCACTGAAGAACGAAATGAAAAATCTATAACCAAGAGCTGCTAGAGTAATTCCTACAACTCCAGCAACAGAAAAAATCACTATAGATCCCCTAATCATTATTTATGTTATTCAAGAAACATTCATAACCTTTTCAGTGATTTTTGATTTTTCTATTCTTCTTATTCTTTTGGAAAATAGATCTTCTTTTAGTTTGGTAGCCATCCTGTTTCTTTTCTTTTTTCCCAAAGAGTTGTTGACCTAGAATTTTTTCAATTTCTCTTTCTAGTTCATTTTCAATTTCTAACTTCCTTACAATTTTCCAATCTCTATGAACATTTACTTTTTCTGATTTAATCATTTTTCTCGGGTTGAATTGGTTCTTGAGCACTTTTATTATCTTACATTTAATAAACTGTAGAAATAACTTCACAAAAGTGTAGTTCAGTATAATTTTGTTAGTTCATTCTTCAGAAGAATATTCAGCTGATTCTCTGTTGTTGAGATTTTTAGGATTACTATGTCGTTTTCTTTCTCCACTTACCAAAGGAGTAATTCCTTTCTTGATATTGTAATCAAATAGACTCTCATCTCTAATTTCATCACGTTGAAAGATTGATTTACTTTCTCTCTCATATATTTCATAAAGTGATGCTTGTTTTTCTCCCTGCTCTTTTCTTCTGTCAAAGTCCTTATAGATGTATAGAGCAAATAGATTTCCTTTCAAGTTAACATACTTCATGTCATAATATTTGCTGAACTCACTGATCCAGTCAAAAACTTCCATTGGAATTTCATTTATTTCTTCTAAATACAGAAAGATGGGTTTGGGGTAAGTTATTCTTGTTGGAATCAAGATTTTTGCCTTGACTTCCCACTCTTTAACATAATTTTCAAGAACTCCCTTTATCCTGTTCAATTTTGCTTGTTGAACATAACTCTCCATCGTATAAACCATTTCTTCCATTTTGTGATTGCTATTTTCTGCCATTTTTCACACCCCTAAGTGAAAGATAACTGACTTTTACCCCCAATACTATCCTCAAAATATAGATGTAATTTTCTGTAATATTAACGTTTCCTAACAAAAATCTTCTAGATACCTAGGTACTTGAACTTTTTAGAAAAAGCTTTTTGATGAAAAAGAATGCATAATTCATAATTGTAGTAGTTTTTGTAAGGTCTAGAACAATTTCTATCCACCATAAACTGGAAAATCTTTTTTGACGCAAAGTTAAAATTATATAAGAAGAGAAGTCTTTTTGTTAAAATAGTTATGAAGGTTGGTTCATGAAAATAGAAGAATTTGATGCTGTTATTGTTGGAGCTGGTTTAAGTGGGTTACGTGCAGCTCTTGAACTTTCTGAACACTGGAAAGTTGCTGTAATTAGCAAAGTTCATCCAGTTCGCAGTCATTCTGGTGCTGCTCAAGGAGGAATTAATGCCTCTTTAGGGAATACAGAAGCTGGTCAAGAAGACTCTCCTGAGAAACATGCTTATGATACAGTCTATGGGTCTGATTATCTTGCAGATCAAGATGCAGTACTACTAATGTGTGAAGAAGCCCCAAAAATTGTCATTGAATTTGAGAGCATGGGGACACCTTTTTCACGTTTAGATTCTGGACTAATTGCTCAAAGACCATTTGGTGGAGCTGGTTTTCCAAGAACATGTTATGCTGCTGACAGAACTGGTCATGTTCTATTGCATACATTGTACGAACAATGTGTTCATAAGAATGTAAAGTTCTTTGATGAATTTTTCTTGATTGATTTAATAAAAGTTGAAGATCAGATTACAGGAATACTTACTCTAGACATGGCATCTGGAGAAACAATCATCTTTCGAACTGGCTACGTTATCTTAGCTACAGGAGGTTTTGGGAGAACTTACAAACGCTCAACTAATGCTATCATCAATACTGGTGACGGTGTAGGTGCAGCTTTCAGAGCTGGAATTCCAATGCAAGATTGTGAATTTGTTCAATTTCACCCAACAACTCTCTATGGAACAAATATCCTAATTACTGAAGGAGCAAGAGGAGAGGGTGGTTTACTCTACAATAATCTGGGTGAAAGATTCATGTTAGATGTTGCACCTAATGCAAAGGAACTAGCTCCTCGAGACATTGTTGCTCGAGCAATTGAAACTGAAGTTCGAGAAGGACGAGGATTTGAAGATGCTTATGTTCACTTGGATCTTACTCATCTTGGAGCTGAAAGGATAAAAGAAAGATTACCTGGAATCAGAGAAATATCTATGTATTTCGCAGGAGTTGACCCAATAAACGAACCAATACCTGTCCAACCAGGTCAGCATTATTCAATGGGAGGTATAGGAACAAAGTTTGAAGGTGATGTCAGTGAAACTATCCTTTCGGGATTGTTTGTTATCGGAGAAACAGCTTGTATTTCTGTGCATGGAGCCAACCGTTTAGGAGGAAATTCTCTATTAG
>JAEOSZ010000004.1 GCA_016840095.1 Candidatus Heimdallarchaeota archaeon | reverse complement strand
TGGATCAGATCCAGGTTTAACTAAACAAGAGCTAGATAAGGGCACATCAGTATACTTCGAAAAGGCTAATGAATTAGGTTGTTTAGGAGAAATAACTTTGGCTTTGTATCTTCTAAGAGAGCAATTAGACTAAATCTTCATCTTCTATCATTAGTCTTGTCAGATTGAGGAAGGCTTTTTCAGTATTTGTTCCATCTTTTGCTGATGTAAAAAGAAATTCAGTTTTACTTAAATCTTTGACCAATTTTTTCATATCATCTTCAGTTACTTGTTGATTTTTCAAATCACATTTGTTGGCTAGAAAAATGATAGGTTTATCCCCCACTTCTTTTTTGAAAGATTCAACCCATGAAGGGAGATTCTTGAAAGATTCAGTATTTGTAGTGTCACAAACTGCTAAAGCACCTTTGCTACCAAAAAAGTATTTGCTACGTATTTGACGAAAAACCTCTTGGCCACCTATATCCCAGATCGCTAGTGTCACATTGTAAGTAAGGTAGTCTACTTCTTTCTTCATTATTGTTGTTCCTAATGTAATCTTGTATGAAGGATCAAACATGTTCGAAACAAACCTTCGAACTAGAGATGTTTTTCCTACTCTTGCATCGCCAATCAATACTATTTTATTTGTTAGATAAGTCTTCTTTGACACTAAACTCACTACTCTCAAGAGTCATTTGTTGCTCATAATTGTTTCTATGAGTGCAGCTAAATAATGAGCTTATCTTTGTAGAAGACAGCTGCTCCATAACCTACTACTTGACTCCTATCTCCTGATACATCTCCAGATGTTGCATAATTGAGTATTCGGCATTTATTCTTTCCAGTTTGTTTAGATGCTTCTATAGTAGCTGCAATTGGACCGTAACCACACATTGAGACATTTTCATTGTACTTTATTTCATACATCTTTTTAGAATCCATCTCTTCTATAGCATCTAGAACATGTGTATCTTTTCTCTTAGCAGAATCATGGCTTTCAAAATGTGTAAAATCACTGCTTGCTAAAACAACGATATTTTCGTCAGCTATTAGTTTTCCTAATACTTCACCTAGAAACATGCTTGAGTCGTATCCTTGGTTCAACAAAGCGATTGGAACAAGAGTTGGAGGTTCATCATATAGATATTGGATAAACGGAAGTTGAACTTCTATCGAATGTTCTCGAGTATGAGAATTATCATTTCTCTTAACTAGATTACAATCATCGATGAGCTTACCAATAAATCCTTGATCAATTTCTACAGTACCCAGAGGAGTTGCCCATCCTTCAGCCTTATCTGGAACTGCGATTTCAGAACCCATACCTGTATGATTAGGACCTAAAATAACGATTGTTTCTGGTTTCTTATAATTACTCAACTCTAAGAAACTTGATGCTGCGACTGGTCCACTATACATATGTCCAGCGTGTGGAACAAGAAAATTAGGAGAGATTTCTTCTGTTTCAGGAGCTTCCTTAGGAAGATTTCTTGGCCCTAGTGAATCTGTGAAACACGCTTTAACTGAACTGATCAATGTATCTGGATTGCTTTTGTAGAATGAACCAGCATAGACTGCTCTTCGTATCATCAAAACTAGTTAGGATTTTGAAATAAAAAACCTATCCCTCACAAGGATAGAATTTGAAAATCTATTTGCATGTCTTCCAAAAGCTTAGTGTAGTTTTTCCCTTCATTTGATAATATAGGAATACCATTAATCTGCTTAATTCTAATTGTTCTCTTTCCTTCATCCTTGGTCTTGTTGTAGAACTCTTGAATGGCACTGAAGATAAACATTAAAGTATGAGTATCATTGAACTCGGGAAGAATTTCAATATTATTAATGAACTCTACTTTTTCCACTTTCTTAACATGAACAAGGGCTAATGGTTCTCCGTTCTTAAGTATGATTTCTCCGTAATCTGAAGGAACAGATCTTGAGAACAAAGATCTAAGTTTAAACCTCTTTAGAAGGTAGTTTCTGTATAGTACTAGTATGGGATCATTACGAGGGATATAGGCAAATTCTACACTTTCTGATTGGATTAAATTATCGTCTTTTTGATAGATATACCCTGATATCAAATTCTCTATCTCTTTAGTTGTGAATTGAACCTTGCTCTCATCTTCTACAAATCTTCCAGATCTAACTCCTTTTGAAGCAATCAATTCTTTGATATTTACTTCAATCTGTGTATTTGATAATCCAGTTAAATTAGCAAGTTGATCAATTGTTAAGGGAAGATTAGTTGATAATATTCTGAAAATTACATCTAACCATGATTCTCTTTGAGTTTCAAATTTCCTAGTCTGGATTCCCTTAACATGGCTTGACACAGGCATCCATATTATTTGATTGGAAACTGACTTTGATTGAACAATTTCATGAGAATTTTCTAACTTACTTATTGAAGATAAAAGAACTTGATTTGATAGATTAAGCGCAGTTTTCAATTGTGAGAAGTTTATTCGGTCTTTTTGCTTAATGATGTTCAGAACTCTTTCTTCTAATACCCCATGATATCTGGATGGACTAAGTTTAGCAAAAACAAAATAATCTCTTGTTACAACTGAACCTCTGGAGAATGAACCAAACTTGCCGAGAGCAAGTTTCTTATCCTTAGTTAATTCTTCGATAAAATGTTCTTTTCCTAATTCTGTTCTGATTAGAAGAGAAGTTGTTGATAAAGGAAGTCCTAAGGATTCTAATCCTTTCAATATTTCTGTCTTTGATGAAAACTGAGTACTCTTGCTTAGAAAATGCTTGTTAATCAATAGAGGAAATATTTCTTCTGTTGAAAATAATTTTCTATCTCCTTCTGGTAATTTTCTTCCTTTCAGCGTATAAAGCATC
>JAEOSZ010000118.1 GCA_016840095.1 Candidatus Heimdallarchaeota archaeon | reverse complement strand
CACTAGATTAGTCTCTGAAACCTACAGAGGATACAGAATGAAGATTCTTTTAACAGGTCCATTTGGAAATGTTGGTGAAAGTACTCTTGAAGAGCTAATGAATCAAGGGTATGATGTAAGATGTTTCGATAAGAAGACAAGAAGAACTAAAAGGGTTTACAAACATATGTCTAAAAAGTACCCAAATAGATTTGAAACAATTTGGGGAGATATTAGAAATTTCGATGATGTAAAAGAAATAGTTCAGGGAGGAATTGATTTTGTTATTCACTTATGTGCAGTTATTCCACCTGATTTCGACAGTGATCCAGAATATGCTAAAGAGGTTAATACCGGTGGAATGCAAAATTTAGTTGATGCTGTTGAACAATTGGATCAAAAACCCAAGATAATATTTACTAGTAGTTTAGCTTTATATGGTTCAACTATGGGTGAAGAACCCATCAGAAAAGTTACTGACAAAATCGATCCCTTGCCTTGGGATCTTTACGCTTTTCAAAAATGGGATATGGAACAAATCTTACAAGCTAGTTCATTAGATTGGATGATCTTGAGATTAACAGCTGTTCCTTCAATGAGAATGCCTATGAAAATTCCTTCGCTTATGTTTGAAGTTCCCTTTGATAACAGAATGGAACCAGTTCATACTTGGGATGTAGGTTTAGCATGTGTGAATGGGATCAAATCTTTTGAAAACCATAAAATTATGAATGTTGCTGGAGGTGATTCTTGTAGGATGACTTCTGGAGATTACATATCTAGATTATTGATATCTTTTGGAGTCGGAGCTATTCCTAGAGAGTGTTTCAAAGAACCTAAAAATGACAAAGACTGGTTTCACTTAGATTGGTTATATACAAAGGATTCACAAGAGCTTCTCAAGTATCAGAGGTATACACTTGAGGATTTTGCCATCGAATTTGAGAGTAGGATTAAGGTAAAAAGAGTTTTTATCAAAATAGTAAGTCCTTTAGCTAGACTATACTTGATTTTTAGGTCACCCTACTATAGAGAAAACAAAAAAGCTTCTAGAAAGAAATAGATTTCTTTCTAAAATCGCATATATTTAGGTTTGAGCATTCCTATCATTACAAGCCACATTTTCTTGAAGATATTACTTGGAAAGATAGAATCAAAAATCTCTTGAAATGTTTTATTAGGTGCTCCAATTGTTATTCTAAAAGCACATGCTTTGTCATAGGTACATTCAACACAATTCTTTCTGAATCTCTCTCCTTCATCAAGTAATCCCTCCTCTGCAATGACATTCTGGAAATTTATAAATGGTCCAATATCACCTGTAAAGTTTTCTAGAAGATTACTATAGTTTTTAACGAATAGATCTGCAAATAATCTTAATCTGTTCTTATATTCTTCAAGATTGTCTTCTGGATCAGTATACATAATTACGGTAACTAGTTCAGTTGGAAAAGTAAGTGTTTTAGCTTGATCCATAGGAAATTCATGAAATTGATTTGGATGAGCTTGATCGAAAATTAGCATAGCATTAAGTAGAGCAGAATTTAACATTGTTTCATCAGTAAAAGTACTATCCTTTGAAAAATCTATACAGTGCATCCCTATATGACACATTAAAGAACGTGCAAAAAGAGGTAAACCATTGGAATGTGTAATGATTATGTTTTGTATCATTAAGCACTTTTAGATTAGTACTATATTTTTGTTGTGTTTTTTCAAAACAAAACTTATCTCATTTCTTCGAGTTCAACTACTCTGTTTTCTAATCTGGCTATATCCGCTGCAAATGCCATTAGATGTGATTCTAGTGCTGCTCTTGCATTAGTCAGTACGTTTTGTTTAGATTCTGATTCAATATTCTCAAGGAAAGCTTTCATCAACCCATCATCTCCTCCTCCATGACCTACTAGTCTTCCTGATTTCCAGACATTTGATCTTCTATCTGTTAAGTGGTCAATATGAACAACTCTATCTCCTGAGGCTAGATGCTCTCCTATAATTGTGCCTTTTGTTCCATCAATTCTAATTGTTCTTCCTTCCTCATCTGAGAAACCATGCATAGTAAATGAGGTTGTTGTTTTGTCCTCAAATTCTATGTTTACTACTTGGTGATCAACTACATTGTGATCATCTATTTTATAGACACATTTACCATAGTTAGTTTCACTTAGAGCTTTTAATATTCCTTCCCTAGTGAAATCATTAGTTATCGTGCTTACTGGCCATTCAGTGAAGTTCTTAACTCTTTTAAACATAGGTAAATTCGCTAGTTGTGGAAATTTCAGAACAGTTTTAATAATGAATCTTTCCATACCTCGAGAACTCTTAGCTCCAATATGTAGAAGGGGAATTATATCTAAGTATATTCGTTTAGAATTGTATAAGCAACTATCTTCTATAGGACATCCTCGAAGGCAGAAATCAGGAGCTCCTTCAGGCATATTTTCTCTTCCAAAGAATTTTTGGGAACCAAAAGAACTGATTTTTAATGCTTTCTGATTGACTAACCAATACAGGATATCCATATCATGACATGATTTCGCAAGTATCATAGGACTCGAATTTTCTCTGTTATGCCAATGTCCACGAATAAAAGAATGAGCATAATGAAAAGACGAAATATTTTCACGAAGAGAAATATTAACTACTTTACCGATTTTTCCAGAATCAATTAAAGATTTAATAGAAGAGTAGAATGGAGCATAGCGTTGAACATGACAGATTTGCAATATTCGATCTTCTTCATCAGAAATATCTGCAAGAGATTTACATTCTTCAAGAGTTGTAGACATAGGTTTCTCCAACAATACATCATATCCTAATTTTAACGCTCTTTTTGTAGGTTCATAGTGCATCTTATCTTGAGTGGTTATTATAGCTACATCTGCTATTTTTTCTTTATCTAGAAGTGGTTCCCAGCTCTCAAAGACATTTCTTGCAGGAATTTGATGTTTGTTAACGAATTTTTCTCTTCTCTTTTTTTGAGGTTCTGCAATTGCAATAAATTTTATCAAATCTGGATGTTGAAGAGCATATTCTCCATATGTGTCTGCTCCTCTATCCCCTGCTCCAACCAAAATAGCTGTAATAGGTTCAGTCATTTCTCTCATCATTGCTTTGACAGAGTCTATTTGTTCTTTTCCCTCTAACCAAATCAATGAAAATTCGGACCTAGAGTTTTTTCAAGAAATTCAAGATCTCTTGTTGTTCTAACAAAAACTCCCAAATTTCCCATTCTCATGTTCTTAATTCCTTTAGTTTTCATAGCCTGGAAACTCTTCACCATCTCGAGTACTGTAGGACTTCTATAGATGGGTTGAGATAGTTTATAGCTTGGAAAGAAAGCTAAGAGAGTAGTTGGTATTTTCGAATCAACACTACTTATTAGTTCTGCGATTTTTTCATGTTCATCTGTTTCAACAAAGCTAGGAATATAGAGAGTTAGTATTTCCAGTGTAAAATCCAAATCTATTATTCTTTGAACACTCTCAAGAATATGTTGGTTAGTGGTTCCACATAATTCCTTATAGGTATCATTAGAAAAAGCTTTGATATCTAACCAAAATGAATCTACACCTGCACTTGCATATTCCTCTAAATTCTGAGGAGTCAATCCATATCCGTTTGTTTCAAGTAGAATCCACAAATCATCATATTCTGCTTTCAATTTCTTTGCATATTCGACATAAAAATCAGGCTTACACATGATATCTCCGCCAGTAAAAGCTACAATATTTCTAGCAGGACCGAATCCTTGAGGACTTAAAACAACCTGATCTTTCTTTAGCTTTCTTGGACAATTTTCTGAAAATTCTCCTGTCAATATACATGAACCACAGTGCTTACAAAGATCATTTGCGTGCCAAGTAGTTGCTCTCTCTCTAGGTTCGAATACAGTTACTTGATTGTAGTAATCGATGGATGCTTTTACTAACTCAATAGAGCTTTTCCAATCTCCATTTACAAACTTACTAAACTCATAGGAATGACACTTCAAACAACTATGATTGCATCCACTCTGATAAATAGAAAAATAATCCTCAGGTCTTGAAAGATGCATAGATTTTATAATCCGTTCTGTGGTTCCATCAGAAGATTTCCTGAACGTATTATCACAAGCTCGTTTTTTTATGCCTTCTTGAGACTGAACTATACATGATCCTGGTTGATAGCCTTGTTCAACCATATTGCATTTTTGCAAAGTAGATTGAGTCATTCAAGAAACACTACTATAAAGTAGAAGAAAGAGGTTATTATTCTTTGTGGATTTTAGATATCTAATATCTTTTCAGAAAACGCCACTTTTCTATCTGAAAGGTAATTTATTATTTCGTGATAGACTTCAGACTGTTTTCCTAAGTACTCTGGAGGTATGATTCCTTTTTCTTTGTACTTGCCAGTTAGAATTGCTTTAGCAACAGCTGTGCAAGTATAGCCTGTAGTTCTAGCCATAGAAATTATCTTTTTCTCTTTATCATATTTATCTAACATTTCGTAAATGTATCGAATTTTTTGATCATTTTTGATGCCTTCTATTATGATTTTCATAACAGTTAAATCCTCATCTCCAGGTTCCATTTTCCACATCTTGAATAGAAGTTTAGAAGTTAGGTCTCTCGGAGCAATTTTTACCCCCTTTACATAGATTTCCTGTTTATCAAAAAAACCTGTCTCTCTAAACATTCTCATTTTTTCTATATGACCAGGATAACGCAGGGTCTTTTCTTTCATGTTAGGAATATCAAATGTTCTAATCAGAGTTCTCAGTCCGTCTGTGTTGAAAGCTTCTAGTGTTCCTACTTCTTCAAATTCCAACAGTTCTGGTTCAGATAATGCTGGCATTATTACTTCTTCTCCGTCCTCAATATACCGAGCTAATCGAATATACACTTCAATAACATCAGAAGGTGAAAAAGGAGCTTTGTATTCATAAGGCCATTCTCTTACTTGGGGTAATCCCCCAACAAAACATAGAAAACTTTCTGTTTTATCCATTAAAGTGTCAACAAATCCTAACACAATATTACTCAAACCTGGAGCAACTCCACAATCTACAACAGCTGTTACTCCATTCTCTTTTGCTAATTCGTCCAATGAAAACGGATCTTCTTCAAAGAATGAGATATCAACAACATCTTTTCCTTGTTCAATAATTGTTTTTAGAGTTACATATCCCATAAAACCTGGTAAAGCACCAATTACCATGTCATGGTCTGCAATTATTGTTTTAATTAACTCTTGATTGGACAAATCAGCTGTAACTGTTTGTACGTCTACTTTTTCTTTAAGTGATTCCAAAGCTTCTTCATTGATATCTGCCACAGTTACTTGTATATTTGTGTCTTCAGCAAGATCTTGAGCAATAACGTTTCCAACTAAACCTGCACCTAAAACAATAACTTTCAATTTTAATTCACAATCTGTGAAAATCTTACACATATTAAAACTTTTCAAAAAAAAGAAAAAAGAGAACTTCAATTCTCAGAAGGATTTTGAACTGGAGTAGGTTTTTCTATTTCTACTTCAGGTAATGCTTTGTCCTGTAAATCTGGAGTTTTGAAATCATCTGTTTCCTGAACCTCTCTCATGTTTGTAAAGAACCAAGAAATAGCTAATACAATTATTCCTCCAGCTATTGATCCCCAAAAAACAGGTCTGATTGCATTGGCTGTTTCAGCGATTACTCCAGCTAGTATCATTCCTACTGGAGCTGAAAATTGTGCAAGAGTTTGTCTAACAGACATTACTCTACCTAACTTATCAGAGGGTACCACCGTTTGCCAGATGTACTGACTAGATAGATTCATCAAAGGCAAAGTAAATCCTTGGATAAACATACCTATTCCCATAAACCAGAACATTTTCACTGGAGTAAATGAAATCATAAGAAAACCAACATACATGATTAGTATCCCTAATGCCACTCCTATCACTTTTTTATCAAATCCTTTCCAGAAAATCATTACTACTGAAGAGACAATCATTCCAGCTTGAAAGAAAGCCATCGTAAAAGCTAAATCTGTTACTTCACCTTGAAGTGTAACATCAACATATAGATTCATGAGGGTAAAAAGAGGAGTTACAAACAAGTTAGCTCCAGTGAAAACACCAAGTAGTGCCAGTAATCCTTTTTTGTTTTTAATAAATACAATACCTTCTTTGAAATCATTCCAGAATTTCGTCTCTTTGACTTTCTTCTCGATAACTTTCGCTATCTCAGGAATCTTAACAATAACGAGAGGAATAACAGCAAATAGAAATGTCCCTGCATCTATCCACAATAGATCATCTATTTCAACATTAGGAATCGCATATAACAAAGCAGCAACTATAGGTCCTATTAGAAAAATAACACTATTAGTTAGAAAATTCACACTATTGAATCTATTTAGATGCTTTCTTGGAACCATCAAAGGAGTAATAGCTTGTATCGCTGGTCCTTGAAAAGCTTGAAATACTCCTCTGACGGCTAGCACAGCAAGTACTACCCAAACCAGCTCAAATGGTCCTTTACCAAAAAGCATTGTAGCTGGATCTGTGTGTCCAAGAAGTCTATTATACACACTTAGATTAATTGCATGGTTCGAAAATTGAAATATCTCAAATTCAAACATAAACACAAAGATTAAACCTACTGTAATTATAGCTTGAAGAAAATCAACAGACCCAATTAGTCTCTTTCTCTTCCATCTATCTACAAAAACACCAGCTAAAGGTGTAACAACTATTAAGGGTAGAAATCCTGCAAGATTAGCATAGGCTAGATATAGAGCACTCTGAGTTCTAACAGTAATCCACCAAATTATAACGAATTGAATTATCGATGATCCTAAAAGAGATACAAGCTGTCCTGACCAGAAAACAATATATCCTTTAAGGTTATACTGAGTATCATTTTCACTTTCAGCTAAACTAGTCATTTGTTTCACCTTTATAGTTTCGCTAATGTTGGAGAAACTATGTGATTCACAAATATTTAAACGTTTCTCTGAAGTTGGAGAAACTTTAAAAAGGTGCTGGTGTATAGTTCCTAGTAAGAATCAAGGGATTCAGATGGGTTTCAAAGACAAACTATATCCAGATTATCATTGCGAAACAGTAGAAATTATCAAAGATGTGGAGAGATATGAGATTTTAGGAGAACCAAATTTAGAACCAATTATTATCGCTCTACGAGAAGGTCCTAAAACTGTAAATGAACTTGAAAAAGATTACAATGAAATAGTTGAAGATAAGATCAAAAAGATGAATCTATCGAGTAAAGAAACAGCATTTCTGAAAGATAAAATGAAGAGACAAGCAAAAACTCTTTACAAATATCTAAAAAAATTAAAAGAGAATGGTTTTGTTGTAGAAGCAGGAAAAAGATATACTGATAATCAAAAAGCTGCAGAAATTCTCTATGGTAGAACTGCGAAAATATTTTTTAATATCGATGGAAAAGAGCACTGGATTGAGACAGAAATTGGTAAAGCATCTCTAAAGATGTTGTCTAAATTAATTGGTATAATTAACAAAGGTCCCAAACCCTCAATAAGGGGTCTCAAAGAGAGTTTCATGTCAATAGAAAATAAAGTAAGACAAGATATGGAAGATATCTTTACAACCTACTCTACAGAAATTGAAGAGTTATCAGACGACATAACATATGAGGATTTGAAATTTCTAATAGGAGGATTAAACATCTTTCTTCTTATGAAAAACTATCCTAACTTTGAAGAAGATTTGAAAAGAAGCAAAATTATATAATGAAACACAACTGTTTTTGATTCATGATAACTGGTGTGGATGTCGTTTTTATACATGTAAGTGATCCAGTAAAAATGAAAAAATGGTATTCAGAAGTTTTAGAGCTGGATTCAGGTTTCTTTACTTCTGATTTACATTGGCAAGAGTTCTCTTTTCCAGAAGAAGTTTCTACACGTTTTGCTCTTGATAGTGTTGATGACACTCCTTCAGAAGTTGAACAACAGAAGATAATGATTTCATTCAAAGTTGACAATTTAGAGGGTTATGTCAAAAAACTTGAATCAAAAGGTATTGAATTTTACGGTCAACAGAAGATTAAGGATGTAGGTCTAACACTTGTTGCAACTACAAAAGATATTGAAGGAAATTGGATACAATTTTCTCAGCGAAAGTAGGGTGTCAATGTTTTCGGTCAATTAAGCTTGTAATTGTAGGATTTTTACGGAAAATCTAAGAGAGGGGTAGCCCATAAGAATTTTAAATAAGTATTTTACTTCTTAAACACACAAGTGGATTAAAATGGTTGATTTAATAGATTACATTATTTCATTTGATGCAAATGTATTTTTAATTGCTTTGGGAATCTTCTTTGGGTTTATCCTCTTAATGTTTTTAGGTGCAAAATTTCTACCTGGAATTTCCGCTAAAGGAGAACCATTGAAAGATGAAACAAGGAAAGACTACAAGTTAACTGGTCTGATTTTGTTTATGATAGCTACATTTGCAGCAGTTTTAGTATTTGTACTAAATGAGACTGTCTCTACTAGATGGAATTTAACATTTATTGCACGAGCTTTCATTCCATTACTTATAATAGCTAATGTCTTTGCTTTTATCTGGAGTTTAATTCTATTCTTTACAGGACGAAAAAAGCAAGGTGAAAATAAACGTAGAGGATTGAAAGGAATATTGTATGATTTCTGGTTTGGTCCAGAACTTAATCCAACATGGTGGGGAATAGATCTCAAAATGTTTACTTATCAACCATCACTTATAGGTCTCTCTTTTATCAATTGGAGTTTTCTATTTCTACAACTTCAGGAACTAGGGAATATCTTACCTCAAATGTGGATGTATCAAGGCTTCTGGTGGTTCTATCTTTTTACACATTACATTCTGGAAGAATTTATGCTTTCAACATGGGATGTAATGGCAGAAAATTTCGGATTTATGTTAGTTTGGGGAGATTTAGTTTATGTACCATTTTTCT
>JAEOSZ010000163.1 GCA_016840095.1 Candidatus Heimdallarchaeota archaeon | reverse complement strand
TCTACGGTGCTGAAGAAGATGCGGAATACCTAATATCAGAATATGTTGAAAGAACAAATGAATTAGGGGAGTTTCTTAGTTGTATAACCACTCCCAGATTACAGCATATACCAGAGAAAATGGAATTCATTCATTCCACATCAGAAGGCGGTAGACACAATTCTATTGTTATGTGGGAAAAGAAGCTTTAAACTTCGATTTATTCAAACCAAGTTGTGACATCATCAACAGTTAATCTTGTTCGACTTGCCGGGGACTCATTAGAATAACCTAGTGAAATTGCTGCAAGTAAAGGCATTTCAGTGTCAACGTGTTTCATTATTGTTTCATCAAGGTAAAGAACATCACAGATCCAAAGGGACCCTATCCCAAGTTCTTGAGCTTTCAATAATATATTTTGTATTGCAGCTGAAACTGATTGTATATCTGGTCTTGCAGAATGATCCATGACTTGAGCGGTATAAACAAGAATTGCTACTGGTGCATCTTCCATTATTTGGAAACTATATCTCGCATACTTGCTGATTCCCGGTTCGTTTGAGATCTTATCGAATTCATCAAGTATGAATTTCACTAGTTTATCTTTTGCTTCTCCTTGATAGACATGAAATCTCCAATGTTGAAGATTCTTTGCAGATGGAGCTTTATTCCCAGCATCAAGAATTGCTTCTATATCCTCTTCCTTTATTGGATCTTTCTTGAATTTTCGTATTGATCTTCTGTTTGCAATTATATCATCAAAAGTCAAATCATCACACCCATTTTTTGATGTAATAATACTCGTCTCTAATATTGATATTATAGAGAGTAGCTAGAAACTATTAACTATTCTTGAAAATCTAGGATTAGTGATAGAAAAATTTTATTTACTTCATCCATTAATTAAGAAATTAGTCTAGAATGAGTTGAGATTTTCTGTGTCTGAAGAGGAGATTAGTAAAATAGATTACTATATTAAGTTTGGAGAACCCAAAAAAGCATTAGATTATATTGAGACTATAGATAGAAATCAGCTTAGTAACCTAGAATGTGATGTACTAGATACCTATCTTGGTGAAGCTTTAGAAAGATATGGCCACACTGAAGAAGCATTTCAATTATATGAGAAACTTATTCCTAAGTTTGAAGAACACAAAATACCGAAATACAATCTACTTATGCTAATATTTCAGGCAAATATGCTGAATTTTAAAAATCAATCTAAAGAAGCACTAATATTGTTGAAGCAAAAAAAGAAAATTCTAAACAGGCTATCAATAGAAGAACTTGATCAGTTATACGAAGAACGTATCGGATTATTGGTTGCAGAAGGAACTGCAAATTTTCATCTAAGAGATTACAAGCGCTTCGTAAAAACAGCAAAAAAAAGTCTAGAAATTGCTGAACGTTCAAACGATAAATATTACATAGGTGTTGCACTAAATAATCTAGCTGATAGCTACAGAAGACTTGGTGAAGGAGAAAAGTCATGGGATTTTAGAGAAGAAGCATTAAGGGTTTTCAAAGAGATAAAGAATGATTACAGAATTGCACATGTTCTTCATTCTTATGGTCATTACTATTCAGAACTAGGTGAGTATGAGAAAGCAATTGATCACTACTTGAAAATACTTCCCTTTGTGGAAAGAACAGAAAATGACTATCAGAAATTTACGATTTTGTTACATTTAGCATGGACCTATTTCGCTAACCTACAAGATGATATTGCCTATGATTATAATCTTCAAGCGTATCAATTATTTGATAAAATAAATCATCCTGAAATTAAAGAAATAATTCTTGGTAGATTAATTGATAAATCTGTGGAAATTGGTGATTTCGAAAAAGCTGATGAGTATTTGGAAGAATTAAAACCAATTCTACAGCAAACTAAGAGCTCTTATTATGATTTAGAACTTAAACATTATGAAATTAAGAAAAAAACCAAGATATTCATAGATACTAAGAATAATCTAATTCGAGATGAGCTAGAGAATAACTTAAGAGAAATTATCGATGATGATAATTTAGACGAAAGTCATAAATGGGATGCTAAGTTTGCTTTGTGTAGATTGTTACTAGTTGAGTTTATTGAGACTCGAAACAATGAAATAATTGAAGAAATTGATACAAAAACATCAAATCTTTTACAATATTTATCGAAATATGATAAAAGGATTATTCCAAGAATTGCTGTTTTGTTTCTAAGATTACTGGTTTTATGGATACAAGCAAAAATTGATGGTGACATGGAAAAACTAGAAGAAACTCAGAAACTTATGCTAAAAACTGAGGAATTTGCTGGTGTTAAAGGAAATAAGCTTTTGTTACGCTATCTTAAGGATAATAGAATGTATTATACTACCTTTACAGATGAGTTGATTGCTTTTGTTGAAAAGTACATACGTGTAGAGTAGTTTTCTAGCACTTTACAGTAGTAATTATTTTATATATTTGTGATTTTTGTATAGTGTCTAACGATGACTGAAGAGAATGATATCAACAGAATGATTGCCATTTGGCGAGAAATCCTTGCTAAGAATG
>JAEOSZ010000117.1 GCA_016840095.1 Candidatus Heimdallarchaeota archaeon | reverse complement strand
TTATACTTGATGGTCCAAATGGAAAAATTAGTGGGTGGCTTTATAGTCCAAAACCTGGTCTTATTTTCCCTCTTTATGATCACTATCCTGCAGCTCTTCTAATTCATGGAGTAATGAATGCAAAAGAGACAATGAGTGCAATAGCTTTGGAACTTGCTAAAATTGGTGTTTTTGCGTTAACTATTGATGCTACTGGGCACGGAAACTCTGATGGATCTTTAGAAGGAGTATCAGATCCTTCTCTAGGTGGGAATATTGCATTAAGTTATCTTGAAACTTTACCTCTTGTAAATAGCAGTAAGTTGTGTGTAATTGGTCATAGCATGGGAGTTGGCGCAATTAGAGCTGCATCATTTAACCATGGAAATGTAAAAGCTCATATTTTCATAGGTGGTTTATCTTCAAGTGCAGATCCATTAATTTATGGTGAACTCAATGACATAACTCCCAGTAATCTTCTTATTGCTATTGGAGAAAAGGATGAATTATTTGATATAGATGTTGTAAAAACTCAATTACAACCAGTATTTGGAACTTCTGAAGAAATAATAGAAGGAACAGTATATGGAACTTGGTCTAACTTTACTGCTCGAAAACTTGTAACACCTCCTACTACTCACCTCTTTGAACCCATAAGTAAAATTGTTAAGGAATCAGTGGATTGGATAGATACTACATTTAATGTTGGTATTGCAAGAAGACCAATGTCATTCCCAGCAAGAGATACATTTCTCTTTCTAGGATTATGTTCATTTATTGGATTGATTTTCCCTATTTCTAATTCATCTGACTTAATACCTAGTTTCTTCAAGAAGAAGGAAGATAAAGAAAACTTGCAACTAGATTTCTCTTTGTGGAAAGTAGGGGTTCCTTGGAGTTTTGCTCTATTAGCTATGTTTGTTCCAGCAGTTCTTATATTTGGTTTTGGAGACTCTTTCATTCCATTAGACTTAGGAACAACAGCAATTTTCTGGATGATTCTACTCTCTATAACCGGAACAATTATCCTCTTCATAGTATTCAAGAGAAAGAATGAGGAAGATTCATTAAGAGATATAACTAAAGGTGTTCTGTCTTATATCTCTAATTGGAAAAATTATTTACTTGCACTAGGTATTTTCATCATACTTTTTGGAATAGTTATGTTATCTGAGCTTATTCCAGGCATCAGTATGAAGATGTTCGTACCTCTTTTCAGTAACTTCACTGGAATAAGGTTTCTGATGTTTCTACTACTAGTTCCATTCATGTTCTTATTCTTCATATTTGATGGTGTAATTACAGCAGGTAATTACAATAAAATCAAAAAAGGGGAAACATATAAAGAAAAATTCAGTGCATTCTCAAAAGTAACAGGAATCAAATTATCGTTCTTCATATTAGTTTTGTTAGTACAATACATACCACTTTTTGCATTTAATTTCACATTACTAAGTGGATTTCTAGGCTTCAGTATGCAGTTTATAATCATGCTTGTCCCATTGTTTATTGCTTATTCTACAATTACAATATTCTTCTATGAAAAAACAGGGTCACTGGAAACAAGTGCTCTATTAAATGCATTACTCTTAGCTTGGACGCTATCAACATTACTGCCAATTAGATAAAAAGAAGTTTTCAATAATTGGCAACTATTTCTTTATGTTTAAAACAATCCACTAGGTGATCATTCACCATACCTACTGCTTGCATGAATGCATAAATGATAGTGCTACCTACAAACTTCATTCCTCTCTTTTTCAAATCCTTCGAAATTGCATCAGAAATTTCAGTAGTAGCTGGAACCTCTTTCCAAGATTTAACATTATTATTTATTGGTTTATTATCAACAAATTTCCAGATATAATTACTAAAAGAACCAAATTCTTTACGTATTTCTAGAAAAACTTGAGCATTGAGGATTGCGGAGTTAACTTTCAGTTTGTTTCTAATTATTCCTTTATCTTGTAGTAAGCTCTCAATTTTTTTCTCATCATATTTTGCTATTTTGTTAAAATCAAAACCATCAAATGCTTTGCGATAGCCTTCCCTACGTCTAAGTATTGTCATCCAGTTTAATCCTGCTTGTGCTCCTTCCAGTATTATGAATTCAAACAACTCTGTATCATCATAAACAGGTGTTCCCCATTCATTATCATGGTAATCTCTAGAAAGTTCGTTCTTGTTTCCCCAACATCTTTTAACATCCATATACATTCCACCTATATTCTAAATCAAAAGTTTTCAGAATATAAACATAAAATTCTATCAAATCTTCTCAATAATTTTTACCTTTTAGGATAAGGTAATCAACCCATTTCCAAGGGCTGTTCTTTGCAGCTCTTTCATAAATACTTCTTGAAGGCTTCTTGTTGACTGCCTGAACTTCCTTTTCTTCGCAACGTTCATCATAGAAATGTTTAGATCGTCTATTAGATTTTTGCTCAGTAAGCTGTTCAGTCAAATTATTCACTTCAAAGAAATAATTGTCATTTCTCCGAAATAAAGGTTTGGTTGTAGAATAATTGAAAATGAGTAAAAAGAGAAAAAGAGTAGTTAGTACTTTTTCTAGATTTTTACTTTGCTAGACAGTCGTTTTCTAATTCTTACAATAATTACAACAAAAATTATCGGAAGAATAGAAAAGATATAACTCCAAGATGTTTTTTCTGGAATATCTTCAATTAAGTAAAAGTTGTAGATATCATTAGAATAGAAGTAGTCAGAAGACGTAACAACAAGCTTTACAAGATAATATCCCTTTTCATATCCTGCTAAATCTATTGTACAACCCCAACCATTGTAGAGTGTCAAATCATATTCTAGAATATAGATCTCACTGAATCCAGTTTTATAAATTTCAATACTCACAATATCTTCTGCTGATCCATCAACTATAGAAGTACCGTTTAGAAAAGTGATATCGAGTTCAGATATTATCAAACTGTTATCTCTCTGAAAGTCAGGAGTATTAATATGAAGCTTCAGAGGATTTATACTCACTATTTCAGCTTCTGCAAACTCCCCAAGTCCAAAATCTCCAGAAATAGAAGGTTGAGTATCTTCCACCTTAGCTAATGAAACTAAGATTTCAGTGTATTCTGTTGTTTGAGGGAAGAACAATGTCAAATTAGTTGTTTCACCTTTGTCAATTTGAACTATCTCATCATCATCCATATAAACAAAAACATAACCTGAAGTTGTACCTGGTTCAATGTTAATTGTAGTATCGAAATTCTCTTCTGTGTAATCAAGAGTCAGAGTATAAAATCCATAATAAGGTACATCTATGTTAATATGATAATCTTTGTCTATTGTTACAAGACTCTCTATTGTAAAGTCTAAATTTTGAAAACCGTATTGAGGATTCAATGTTTGATTATCAAGTAAAAGAGCAAGCTGCCAGTTAAGAAAGAAGTCATTAAATGTCATGTTGTAAGGTTGAAGTAAGCTTGAAATGCATTCAACCGTGCTAGAAGAATTACTTATTATATAATTAATTGCTGAAAAACCTAACTGCTCGAAGAGATAAAAAACGAATGTGTATGCTCCACCATAATCAATTCTAACGTCTTTCCCTTCATCTGACCAATAATTCCACCAAATCAAAGAATCATCTGATTCATATCTGAAATAATAGTCCTCAAAACCAGTTAAATTAGTTTCAGTCAACATGTATGACAAATATTCTGCAAGTTGAGCACAACCTTCATCAAACCATCTATCAGCATAGCTAGCCTTATGATTATACTGAATTAGATGCTGGAGTTCGTGTGATAGTGTAGCTGGATCTGCAGCATCCCAATCGTAATAGAACATCTCCCATTCATTTGACTTATATTCTGACATGCCATGTGAATCTAGATAAGCTTGACTATACTCATTTTCTGCAGCAAAATACCCAGCAGCATTGGATAAGAAGCACATAAGAATAAGTAACTTTCCATCACCGATATTACCTAACTGTCCTTCGATATTTCCAAAATATGTAGTAACATTCCCATAAATGGACGTCTCAAATGTATCTTGTAAGGCATTTACTCTATTTTCCACGTGGGACAAACCTCGATCAACTATTACATCAGTTTCAACATAAAAATAAGCATTAGCTGATTCAAAAATCAATTCTGCAGTAGTATTATAATATCCAGAAAAATCATCATTTCCAACATAGAATTCATCAATAGGTAATAACTCTCTCTTTAATTCAGGGGGAGAAGGTTTGTTATCAGAGTTTTTAATTTTGTTATCAAATTCACTTGTAAATTCAGTAAAGAAAAATTCACTATTCGTTTCTGAAGTTTTGAAACCAACAGGTGTTGTATATTCATTGTCCAAAGTTCGTAGTCCTGTTATTTGTAATGAAGTTAGAGCTAACAGAAATACAACAAAACATGTTGTTAGTAGTTTTAGTACCCTCATATTATCTTTTAATTATTTGTTGTAGATTACCTATAAGTTTTTGCCAGATGAAATTTCACTCAAAATGAAAAAGAGAAAGGTTTATATATCAGAAAAAGACATTCAGTATTGAACAAAAAGTCCAATACCAAAAGGTATATACTTTCAATTTATGGTGATTGAAATGAAAGACAAGAAAGAGAAAGATAAAGAGGAATTTCCTCTAGGTTTCAATGAGGAATTCAGAAGTGTTCGTTTTTACTCCAATGCAAATGGAGTGGAAAAAGAGTACGGTTATGACTACAAACGTGATGCTGAAGGAAAAGAAGAATATCGTGAATTAGGCGAGATACCTGACGAATATGGAAAGGAATTCTTTGATAAAATTCAAGGCTTAGAACGATCCTTTAACTGGGACAATGATTTTTTCACCCGTTCTTTTGAAAGATTTGCCAGCATTTTCCCGGGATTAGATCGTTTAATAGGAAATGTAGGTCGACCTAGACTTGTCAGTAGTGCAGAAGAAACTATAACAGCACCTAATCAAAAAGAAGATACTGATTACCAAGTAGCTTATGATCTTCAAGTTGACAAGAACAACAAAGAATTATATCTTATTGTTGAACTTCCAGGCTTTGACAAAGAGGATGTAAATCTGAGATTTGTCAAACAAGGATTAAAACTTGAAGCAGATAATGGCAAGAAACAAATTGACACTAAAATTCCTATCCAATATACAATTGACAAGGAAAAGAAAATTTCAGCAACAATGAAAAACGGCATTCTAGAAGTAAAGCTTAAGATCCTAGAAGCTGAAAATGGGAATGGAGAAGAAATTCCCATTAACTAATTTTAAGTGTAAAAAGGGGATAAAATGTCTGCAACTGAAGAAGACAACAGAATATATTTGAGAGTAAAAGAAGCTCTCCAGAGAGATGTAGGGAGAGGAATTGTTAGATTATCTCAAGATGTCGCGGATGAACTGAAAATAGGTACAGGTGACATAGTAAGTATAGAAGGAGCAAAGAAAACATTTGCTCGTGCTTGGAGAGGAACACCTGAAGATTTTGGC
>JAEOSZ010000116.1 GCA_016840095.1 Candidatus Heimdallarchaeota archaeon | reverse complement strand
TATTTAAATGTTTTCTCATTGCACTGAGAATATATATCAAGTTAATGAGAAGACTTATATATTTCGTTGAGAAAATGAGTGCAGAGAACAATGAATAAAGAGAGAAAAAACGTTACAGACAATATTTTTGCAAATTATAAACAAGAATCTGTAATGTTTATTGTAGATAAAGAAGCAACTAAACTTTTGTCTAATCCAATTTACAGACCAATTCTGTTAATTTTAAGAGAGGGAATAAAAACAGCAGAAGAGATACAAGATATTATTAGTACTAAAGAAGAATATAAAGAGATGGGTACATCAAGTTTAAAAACTATTTATAGACATCTGAAAGCACTCACATCTGCAGGATTGGTTGTAGAAGCAGGTATTAGAAAAATTGATAGATCAGAGGAAGAAAAAACACCTGTAACACAAAGACTGTTTTCAAGAACTGCAAAGTTTTTCTATCTCAGTGGAAGCGAAAAGAGCCACTTATCACCAGAAAAATCAAAAGTGAGAGCTAAATTATTGCAAGAACTCATTGCAATAGGACATAATGTAGCAAAACCAAATATAGATTGTTTGATTGAACTTATTTCAAAAATTACCTCATGTCAGGTTGAAAGTGGTTCGAATCTATTCAAAGAATATCCTGATGAATTAGTTGAAATTGTTGGAGATGTAGAACTCAAAGACTTTGAATCTGTACTTTACATCTATTCTGCAATTGTATTATTACTCAGGAAATCAGAATTTGAGAAAGATCTAAAGAATTGTCTAGGCATTTCTTGATAACTCAGATATCAATTTAAGCAGATATCTTTCTTGCTTTTAAGATACTTAGAAGCTGAATCATATGATAATTTCTCTAATTCTTCTAGAACTTTACTTTTGCCAGATGAAGCATACTCTTCAATGTATGGAAGCACTATTTTGTCAATATCCAACTTTTGATAATCTAAATTATCCATTGCTGAAAAATCTAAACTGAGATCATTTAGCAATCTTGCTGATCTATTCAGTTGCTTTATCTCATATCTCGAACCTTTAACAAAGAAACTTTTTAGATAAGCTAATCTATGCAAAAGTTCAGTGAGTTTAAGATTTGAGTTTATTCTTCCTTCTGGTACATATCTAGTGGGAGAATAATCTAATCCAAGTTCATACCCCAGCTTGTATCCTCTTATTTCTGGCCAAACTAGTTCCAATTCTTCAAATTTCTTTGAATCTAGATTCCCATATTTATCCTCGTTTCCATAAAGTTCCTTATATTTTGGATAGTATTCAGGGAAATGCTTCTGTACTGTATTCATAAATTGATTCTTGTTTCTACCAGGTTTCAATGTTAGTCCCCAGCAATAAATAAATTCTGCCCCAACTTCCTTTGAAGTTTTGTAAATTGAAGTCATATTTTCTGCTGTATCTCCTATGAAAGGCAATGTTGGATAGAAGTATACTCCTGAATGTATCCCTTCCTCTCTCAATTTCTCTACAGCTTCAAATCTTTCATGTGTTGTACTTGCATTTGGTTCAAAGATCTTCTGTTCCTGTTCATCAGCAAGAGTTATAGTGAAACATGCACACGCATAACTATCCTCATTTATCTTCTTAAGTAGGTCTAAATCCCTTAGAATCAGATTGCTTTTTGTTAGAAAGTAAACAGGTATTTTATAATCATAAGCAAGCTGAAGAAGTTTTCTGGTCATCTTTATCTCTTTCTCAGCTGACTGAAAAACGTCGCACACGCCACCTCCAATAAACAAAATAAATTTACCTTTTCCAGTTGAATCAGCAGATTTTTTCAAGTCGGGAAAATAGTCTGTTAAGGTAGATGTTTTTTCACGGTTTATTGGAAAGAAGCCTTGTTTCTTAAAATAGGTTTCAAGAAGTTCAGGGGCATTTTTCTTTACTCTTATCCTTTGTCCAAAATCATCATGCATATAATATCCTTCTGCCTTTCCATCACAATAAACACAATCGTGTTCACATCCCTGGTAAGGATTAAGATAAACTTCTGCCCAAGAGAACAGAGATGTTCTAGTAGTACGAACTAAAGATTTAGCTTCATATTCTTCGATTATCATAGCATGACCAATATGTGTGAAATCAGATTTCATTATAAGAATATGAATTTAAGAATAATAAGATTCCTAAAAAGAAAAAGAGAAGGGAAAGCTAATCGTAAGTTATACCATGTTCAAGATAAAATTTGACCATTGTTATGGCTTCACCCCAACCGGTAGCGCAACCAATTAAGGCTTTTCTACCTTTAGGAGTGTTCTCAAAACCATGTTCTTGAACTATTACAATTGTTCCTTTTTCATCCTCTTCAAGTTTGAAATGAACTGTTGTAGCATATGAATCATTATCTGGGTGCCATTGAAACGCAAAATGAGTTGGTCTATTAACTTCTAGAACAGGTCCTCCATCCTCAATTATACCTCCAGTAACATCAGATCTTTCGGTTTTCCACCTAAAATGTATTTTTCCTCCAGGTTTTCTTTCAACTTCAGACCCTTGAGTAAACCAACTATCCAGACCTTCAGCTGTAGTTAAGGCATCATACACCTTTTCTATGGGGGCTTTGATTAAAGTTGAATGAATTATTTCTGTATCAAAAATTTCAGTCATTCTTATCAATTGAAAATTAGATTTTAGATTTTTAACTTATTACTTCTTACAAAATTCAAGAAAAAAATATATTGTAGCTATCTAATCTACAATTGTGATATCATGGAGGAAAATGCAATATTAATCAAGAAATTAAAAATCGAACAGCTTGACTCAGTTGTTTCTTTGTTAAAGAGCTTTAACCTTGTATATGAAGATATAAAAGCACATTTTGTTAACTTCTCTGTTGCTCTTGATAATAATAAAATTATTGGGTGTGCGGGATTTGAAAAACATGATGAGATAGGCCTCTTAAGATCTGTAGCTGTTTCCTTAGAGTTTCAAGGGAAGGGAGTTGGACACATGTTAATTAAAAGCATTCTAAAGAATGCAGAACAAGAAGGGATAAAGGTTTTTTATCTCCTAACTGATACAGCAAGTAGTTTCTTTTCCAAATTTGGTTTCAAAATAGTTTCTAGAACAGAAGTTGATGAACGAATTAAAACAACTTATGAGTATTCAGAAGCATGTTCAGAAAAAGCTATTGTAATGATAAAACATCTCTAATTTTACTTAGTAGTGTTTTATTTTTATATTGAAATCATACAATTACGATAACTTCATTTAATGAGTAATTGTGTGTTAGAATACTAGTGTGAGCTGTTCATGAATACCAAAACTACTGTCCAGACTTCAATTAGGAATCTTATCGAATATGTTCTAAGAAAAGGAGACATTTCGCTGGGTTTCTTCAGTCAGTCTAGATTAGTTGAAGGAACTAAAGCTCATCAAAAGATTCAAGGCTCTCGAGGGAAAGAGTACCAGAAAGAAGTGCATATTTCAGATGAAATAATTAGAAAAAACGCTATTCTTAGTCTCAGAGGGAGAATAGATGGAGTTTTTGATAAGAATGGTGAGACATTCATTGAGGAAATCAAAAGCACAACACAGAATTTTACAAACTTAACTGAAAAATCAAACGAGAATTACTGGGCTCAAGCCAAATTTTATGCTTATTTATATGCAAAAAAACACAATATCGGTTCAGTTAATGTTCAACTAACATATTATCAAATTGATACAAAACAAATCAAAGATTTTGTACAAAAATTGGATTTCAAAGATCTAGAGCAATACTGTTTAGATATAATAGATCAGTATCTTGATTGGGCAGTTACATTATCAGATTGGTTGACACATCGTGGTCAAAGCATAGTAAATTTAGGCTTTCCTTTCCCTTCTTACAGAAAAGGTCAAGAAAAAATGGTAAAGATAGTTGAGGAAGTCCTAT
>JAEOSZ010000115.1 GCA_016840095.1 Candidatus Heimdallarchaeota archaeon | reverse complement strand
TATTTGCATTTGAACATCTTCATAAGTGATATCCAGTCCTATCTCTTCTAGTTTCTGTAGAATTTTCAAAATTCTTTCTTTTCGTTTTTCTTGTAGAAAAACCATTTTTCCCCTTAATTTCGTACTTTTAGAATCTAGATTATATCCTAAAATTTCGATTTTTACATCTTCATATCTTGCAGATAATTCAATCCCTGTAAGATAATCAAACTGATACTCAGTAGCTAAATCAGCTGCAATGAATGTTCCCTCAACAGTATCATGATCAGTAATTGAAAAGATTCTTAATTTTTCTTTGTGAGCTAATTCTAGAAGTTTCTTTGGAGAATAGATTCCATCAGAAAAATTAGTGTGACTATGCATATCTATTTTCGTTGTTTACACCTTAACCCTATACAATTTTTTCACTAATAAATCTAATTCAACAAATATTTGATGAGTAATAAATACAATCCCCACAACCCAAGCTAAGGCAATTAAAACATAGCTGAAAATAACATGATTATCAATTGCAAAAGAAATACCTACCATTATTCCTTCCAGTGCAAGTAGTAATGGAACTGTAAAAGCAAATAAAGGCCACCAACTGATTTTTCTTCGAACTATAAGGTTGTCCCCTTCTTGATTTACAAAGAATTTTATGAATGCTATTGGAATAGCAACTTGACAAGCTATCAATATACTGTTTTCACTTTTATTTCTAACTTTTAATGTATTTCTTTCTCTAGCTATAGAATCAATCATTTCTAAAAACTCATGATCTTCCAAAGCTAGATATTCATATTTTTTCATAGTATCACTTTATAGTATTTTCAACAGTTTGTATAGCTAAATTAATTATAATTCCTAATGCGTTTGCTATGAGTTCCAACGACATTGAAGGAATATTCTTTCCAACAACTTGCTCAGGTAGTGAAGGCACATGAACAAATCCTGCTGGTATGTTTAGATTCTCCTCACTTATAAAATGCATTAAATGGTAGAATATTTGATTACACCCATATGTTCCTGCACTATTTGAGATATTGACAGGAATTTTATTTAGTTCTAGTTCTGTTTTAATTTGTTGCAGAGGTAAAGTTGAGAAATATCCTGCTGGAGCTTCTTTTACCAGAATTTCATTATTAGGAATTGATCCACAATTATAAGCTGATTTAGAGATATCAGCTATGTTAATTGCAACACGTTCTAACGAGATTTCAGGTCTTGGCGATTGACCTGTACAAATAACTGCTTTAGGCTGTTCTTGTTTAATTAAACTTTCAATTGTATCTTTTATTTCGTTGTATCTTAAAGGTATTTCTGATACTTTTATTGAATAACCTTGAATCATCTTATCTTCAAACTTTCTACATGCCATTATCGAAGGATTGATGTCAGAACCTCCAAATGGTTCAAATCCTGTAAGGAGAACAGAATTGTTCATTTAATCACCAAGGAAAGATTAGAGTGATTTACTGTCAGTATCACTCCTATTTTAATTTTCTTTAAAATAGTTCAAGTAGTTGAAAAATATATGATTTAATAAAAATCATTTCAATCTAAAGGTTTTTAAAATAATTTTTCAGATTTCAGATTGTTAAAAAGGTGTAAAAGATGGCTGAAAGTGAGCTTCTGAATTTAACTGGTGTCGGGCCTAAAGCAGCTAAGACATTAGAAGATTGTGGTTATAATACAATAGAAAAAATAGCAAAAGCGACAGCTGAAGAATTATCAAAATTGCCAGGTATTGGTTTAGCAACTGCTGAAAAAATTGTTAACAGTGCTAAAGAGTTTAAACCTGTTACTAAGATACCTACTGCTAAGAAACCTGTTACTAAGATACCTACTGCTAAGAAACCTGTTACTAAGATACCTACTGCTAAGAAACCTGTTACTAAGATACCTACTGCTAAGAAACCTACTCCCAAAGTAGAAGAAAAAGCAATACCTAAGCCAAAGGTTCCTAAGGCTACTCCCGCTCCCACAGTTGCAGCAAAGAAGACTGAACCTAGACCTTCTGTTAAAGAGCCAGTTGCAAAAGCACCTGTTACTAGAAAACCCGCAGTAGCAGCTAAACCTCCAACTAAAAAACCAACTGTAAAGGTTTCACCTACTGTTTCTGAAGCTACAAAAAAGGCCATTGAACAAGCTACTCTTTCTGTTACTATAAAGAAGAAAAGAACAAAGAAGTCAAAGCCTAAAAAATTGGCTAAAGTCTCTAAAACATATGGTATTGTCAATAGTGTTCTACATGATAAAACAGGAAAATCAAAAAATAAAGCTGTTGTTATGCAACTCTATGAAACAGAAATTCCTATAGAAAAATATCTAGGAAGAAGGGTTAAGATAGATTTACCAAATTCTGAGAAGCAAATTGTTGGGCTTATTAGCAAAGTTCATGGCAGAAGATCTTCACATGATAATATGGTAATTGTTAGATTCTCTAAAAATGTAAGTCCGCACATCGTCACTGCAAGAGGTATAGTTCTCTAACTTATCCATTAATTTTAAAAGGGATGCCTCTTAACTTTTCATATGGCGAGAAAGAGAGACTTGAGAAGATGGGGACAAATTCTTTCTTATTCAAGTGGTATCTTATTCGCGCTTGGAGGAGCACTTTTATTCCTCGATTACTTTGTAGATGCTTTCACACTAGAAGGAACAGTAACACAAGATTTAATCATTAAAACAATCCTATTCACAGTCCCAATCGCAGAAATTGTTCTTGCCATTTTGGGAGTAGTTCTTGGAGCCGGTATAATCATACTAGTAAGCGCTGAACCTCCTGATTTGGTTACTGGAATTATACTTATTATACTTGGTATTTTTGGCTTAGGAATTCCAGGATCGGTTGCAGTAGTTGGAGGAATTCTATTCATAATTGCTTCAACAAGAAAGAGATAAGTTTCCATTTTATTGTTCTCATTTCTAAAAAAGATTTAAATACAATTTAGAATTTTCAATCATATGGCAAAAAAGAAACAATGGGCTGCTTGGGGTAGGATACTTGGTGCTTTGGCTGGTATCCTCTGGATTGTCTCAGGTGTCCTACAAGCTATTGGAGGAATTCTAGGCGAAAATTTTACCAATATTATCAACACTGCTACGTGGCTTGATGGCTTAGGTGGAGTAATAACTGATTTGATCTATGCTATCATAATTATAGTAATAGGTGTTTTAGTGTTATTACTAAGCATTGGTAGATTCGGCATTAACTATGTAGTAATAGGAATTCTCCTAATTGTTTTTGCTTTTATTAGTGGTGGATTACCAGCAATCTTAGCTTTGATTGGTGGAATCTTCTACATAATTGCAGGAGCGTAATCTCTTTTTTTTCTTTTTTTATTACCCTAATCTATTTTACAATACTTTTTATATTTTGATTCTTCTCTTTTAATGAAGATAATGTCAGATAAAAATAGACCTAATCCATCATTATATTTAGGAAAAGAACACTCTACAGAAGAAGATATTTATCTCCCATTACAGGCGTTAAGCAAGCATGTAAGCGTATTTGGTCAAACTGGTTCTGGTAAAACAGTAGCATGTAAAATATTAATCGAAGAAGCAGTTAGGAATGAAATACCTGCAATCATTATTGATCCACAGGGAGATATAAGTTGCCTAGCTATGATGGAAGATTATGATAAGTTAAAACCATATGGTATATCTGAAGAATTTTACAATGAGTTCAAGGATAATGTAGAAGTTGTTGTTTTTACTCCTGCATCTGAAAAAGGCATACCACTATCAATTAACCCCTTGATTATGCCTCCTCAGGAGCTTGATAAAGAAGAAAAAATCTTAGCTATTGATGGTATTGCAACAACAATGGTCAATGTTCTTGGATACAAGCTAAACACAGAGAAAGGAGGGGCTGTAAAAGCTTATTTAGTATCTCTTTTTGATCAGTGTTTAGAAAAAGATATCCTTATTGCTGATTTTGAAATGCTAATAGACTTAATTAGGACAGAGGAAGCATATCTTCCAGAAAGCATCAGAACCTTGTTATCACAAAAAGAAAAGGATTCATTGATTAAAAGAATAAAATCAATAAACGTTGGAGCTCCTTCACTAGTATTCAATTTAGGACCAAAATTATCTGTACAAAATCTTATACGACCAACTAATCCTGATAAGACAAGAATTGCGATAATTTTTATGAATACATTATCAAACCTAAGATTAAGAGAACTATATATTACAACTCTTGCCCAAAATCTTTATACTTATATTCGTTCAAATCCTACTTCAGATCCTCAACTTATTTTCTATATTGACGAATTAGCTGGGCCTCCTCAACTCATTCCCCCACATCCAAAAAATCCTCCAACAAAACAGTGGCTGCAATTACTATTCAAACAAGGGAGAAAATATGGTTTATCGATGGTTGTTGCAACTCAAAACATTAGTGATGTTGATTACAAATCGTTCGGTCAAGTAAGTACTTTTCTCTTTGGAAGATTTGTTACTCCTCAAGATTTGAGGATAGTTGATAAAATGCTTCAAGCTCATCCTGAAGCTAGGTTTATAGTAGATCAGCTTCAGAAATTTAGAAGTGGTGAATTCTATGTTCTTTCACCAGATAACTTCAGTGCTCCAGTTCATATTCTAACTAGAAGATTATATTCGATTCACAAGACTCTTTCAGATGAAGACGTTGCTAGAATGTATGAGTTTCCACCTGAGACATTATGTAAGCAAATAGGTGATTATGATCACGATATTGACTCTGTGGATTTTGATGATATAGAAAAAGAACTCAATTTAGAAGATTTAGAAAAAGAACTTTCAGATATTAGAAAATTAACAAAAACCACTAGCCTACTTGATAAGCAAGTTGATGACCTTCTTGACGGTGTAGATGTTGAAGTAGAAGAAGTAATCGAAAAAGCAACTGAGGAAATTGAAACAGCTGAACCTGAAGAGATTGAAGAAATTGTTGAACCAGAATTGGAACCTATTGATTTGACTAAAATAATCAAATCTATGAAAGAACAATATTTGAAATATGAACCAGTTGAATTCAAAGAACTATTAGAAAAGTTCTTTGGAAATAGAAAAATCAATTATCTTGGAACTGAGAGTCTAAATCTAGCATACATCCCCTTCTTATATCTTGATTTTCAAATAAAGGCTAAGAGAAGAATCAAGGTTCATTATGCTAATGCTGAGAGAAGAGAAGATGTTCTATTAGAATTACCAATAAGAAGAATTTTCCCATTAGTTGACAAGATAGAGTTCAGTGATAAAGAGCAACTTTGGGGACAAACAAGTATTCCAATTCAAGCTGAAGAAGTATTTGAAGAGCTCATTTCAGTTCTCCCGATGAAAAATCTAGGAAGTTTATTCTCTGCCTCATCAGCGAATATTAAGAAACTGGAAGTTCAAAGGCAACCTGAGTCGATACTTGAATCTTTTCATGATGTGTTGTTGATAGATCATACTTTTTATGTTCAAGCTTGGCAAAATGGGATTGAAGAGGGGCTTTTTACGATTGAAAAAGAACATGAAGCTGAAATTAAAAATTGGTTAGAGGAATTAGAAGAAGAACGGGTAGTACTCTGGAAAGAAATCGAAGATAAAAGAAAGAAAGTGAAACAATTCAATGCGAAAATTCAACAAGCAAAAGCTCTCTATATTACTCTTAAACCACTTATTGAAGATAAATACAAATTCAAAAGCAACAAGGATGTAACTGATTATAATAAAGCAGTAGAAACAATAAAATTTGGACCAGAAGTTGTAAAGAATTTTGTTAAAGATGTTGAAGAAGCCATTGCTCGAATAAAGGAAATTGATAGATTCTCAAAAGAAACTCCTAAAGTAAAGCTAATTGATGATAGTCTTCGACTAACTTCGAAAAAAGAATTCATTATTCCAAGAAGTTCTGAAATAAGAGATATTTATGCAGCTGTTATCTACATTCCCGTTTCCTTAGCTGAAATTGCAGTTTCAGATGCAAACGGGAATAAAATTAACATTCATGGTATTGCAGAATCGGTTCTTGGAACTGAGATACATTTGCTTTGTGACCTGTGCTTAGCTAAGCAAGCTGCTAAGATGTTATTTGTTTCTACTCCAGATGTTTGTTCAGTCTGCGGAAGTGTTGTTTGTCAAGATCATACAGTTACTGACAGTAGTTCAAATGATACAATATGTTCAGATCATGCTGTAGTCTGCTCTTATTGTAAGAACATTGTTTCTTCTGAAAAAGGCATTAAATGTGCATTTTGTAATAACTATGTATGTCAGGAACATTTTATCAAATGCTCAAGTTGCGATAAAGTGCTCTGTAGTAACCATTCGCAAAAGATTATTAAGAAGGGAGTTTTCAAAGAGGAAGAGCAATATAAATGCCCTGATCATTCCAAGAGGAAGTGAAGTATATTTCATCAAGACCAAAAAAGAGACCTCCTTTAGTAGTTTTACTTGCAGGACTTCCAGGAACTGGCAAGTCTACACTAGCAAGAAAGATTGCTAGAAGATACAGACTCGAACATGTTAGTACAGACTCAGTTAGAAAAAGAATTTTCAGAGATGTGCGCAAGAATACCTTTGGTCGAGGATCATATAGTAACAGACAAAGAATGGTTGTGTATGATACCATCTATTATGTCCTTTACACACTTCTTAAACACGGAGTAGGGGTTGTTCTAGACGGAACGTTTTATCAAGAGAGACTTCGTAGCAAAGTTGGAAGAATCTGTACTAGGTTTAACGCAAAATTCATTCTTGTAATGGTTGATTGTCCCGAAGGATTGATCAGTAAAAGATTCGAAGAAAGAGAGAAACGAACTAGTAGAACACTAAGTGATGCAGATAAACAAATATATGAGAAATTCAAAAAGCTATTCGAGCCAACAAGACTTCCTCATATTGAGATAGATATGTCTTCGGATCATAACGAAATATTAGAAAGGATTAACTATGCAATCACAGGAAAAGATTATTGAGAAACTACAAAGTCCATCTTTTTATCCTCATCAAACTGAAGAAGAAATTCAGATGATTGAAACTCATATAAGTTGGGTATTCCTGACTGGTAAATATGTTTACAAGATGAAAAAATCACTGAAATTCGGTGATATCTTGGATTTTTCAACCTTAGAAAAGAGATTTCAAGCTTGTAAAAATGAGTTAGTATTTAATAAACGATTAGCTCCATCAATCTACCTAGAAGTAGTTCAGATTAATGAGAATCTAAAATTTACTCAAAAAGGTAAATCTATAGAACATCTTGTAAAAATGAAACAATTACCTCAAGAGGATTTGCTACTTAATAGAGTAAAAAATAATGTGACATTGTCTGAGGATATTTTTGTAAAATTAGCCAAAATTATTGCTGAATTCCATAAGAACAACACTATTCAACCAGACTTTTCAGTGTATGATAATATTTACGAAAAGTGGGATGAAAATTTCCGAACAACAAGAACATATCCAGATTTTCCTCTGGATGAGAAATTGGAATCTCGAGTTTATAATTACTTAAAGAAGAATAAAGATTTCTTTAACAATCGTTCATCAGAGAATAAAATTGTAGATGGACATGGTGATCTAATTCTAGCAAATATCTTTGATTTCCAAGGTAATATCATTCCTTTTGATTGTATTGAATTTAATGAAATGCTTAGAATTCAAGATGTACTTGAAGAAGTAGCATTTCTAGCAATGGATTTAGATTTTCATAATTTGAATGATCTTTCTATTCTGTTTTCAGATGAATATCTTAAGAACACTAATAGCAATTTTACTTCAAAATCACCTATACTTAACTTCTATAAATCATATAGAGCCTATGTTAGAGCAAAAGTTTACTACTCTCAAGTTCTCCAAGAACAACCTGGAGAATCAAGAGACAAGACTGTTGAATTAGCTAAGAAATACATGGGACTGGCATCTTCTTATCAATTCTAAAAACAGAGTAGGTTTTCTTAAATGAGCAAACTAGGATGTCATGTTTCTATCTCAAAATCTGTGGATCTTGCATTTGATAGAGCCAAAGAAAAAACATGTGATGTTTTCCAGATTTTTGTTAAGAATCCTAGAGGTTAGTCAGCAAAAACATTGTCTGAAGAGGAAATTAGTAAATTTAGAATCAAGAAGAAATCAATGGGAATTCACCCTATCTATGCCCATATCTCTTACCTGCCAAATCTAGCATCACAAAATCAAGAGATATATGAAAAATCAATAGAGTGTTTTTCACTTGAAATCGAAAGATGCAAAATCTTAGGAATTCCTAATTTTGTTGTTCACGGAGGATCCTATAAAGGAGGAAACCTTGAACAAGGATTGAAAACATACATAAAATCTTTATTGACAGGATTAGAAGTTTCAAATGATAAGGTCAAAATATTAATTGAAAACTCCTCTGGAGGAAAAAACTCAATAACAGGATCTTTAGAAAATATTGGTAGAATCATGAATGAAATAGGTGATCCAGAAGTTTTACAGTTCTGTTTTGATACATGTCATGGATTTGGTTCGGGTTATGATTTAAGAGATTTTGATTCAGTTCAAAAAACAAAAAATGAAATTGAACATAATATGGGAATAAACAGTCTAACTCTAATTCATGCTAACGATTCTTTAGGCGAATTAAATTCCTTCAGAGATAGACATGAGCATATAGGACTAGGAAACATAGGTGAAGAAGGATTTAGAGTAATGATTAATGACAAATCTTTACGTAGAATTCCCTGGATAATAGAAACTCCGGTTGATGAGAGAAGAAATGACAAAGATAATCTAACATACCTTAGATTATTAAGAAAATAAAAAGAGAAATAGTTTATGTTAAAGGTGGAAAGACTACATTAAAGATTATTGTAAAGAAAATCCCTAATATCAATGTGTATAAGCCAGCTAAGAATGAAGATGCTACTTTGGGTATTCTTTTTTCACCAGGACGGATATCTGTTTCGATAAATTTACCAGTTGATTCATCAAGTGTCTGTCCAGTTGCCATTTCACTAATAATCTTTTTCTTCTTTATTGTTTGGACTTCTGCTTTTACTTCATCTAAGGTTCTGCTTTCCTTTCTCTTGAACTTGTACTTTGTGAACAACCATAGAGTTTGCATCATATCTAAAGAAGTAGAAAATCCATACAAAAATGCTGCAGCACCATAAATAAGTAAGAATAGAATTGAAGTACTTAATGATCCACTGTTAAATCCTAGTCCTAATAGGACCCCTGTTAACATTGCAGAAAACCATAGGATAGAAGCCAATAGCCAAGAGGATAAGGGCATTTTCATCATATT
>JAEOSZ010000154.1 GCA_016840095.1 Candidatus Heimdallarchaeota archaeon | reverse complement strand
ATTACACTCACTATAATTAGTACAATGAAAGCAGGATGCATAGATGTCTTTTATACCATCTCTATATTAACTTTGTATATGTAATATTAGAAAAAGAAGAAGATTATCTTAAGGTGAACTTACAAGAAGGTAGGTCGTTTTTACTGAATTTCTCTGAGGACCTTATTGGATAGGGCACTTTCTTGAAAGGAAGCTGATTTTACAGTATTTTGCAAGCATCACTGATATTTCTATCACAAACATAATATACGATATTTAATACATTGAATTAATGAGTTATGACGTTGTCATCGTAGGTTCTGGATTAGGGGGTTTAGTTGCTGGTGCTAAGCTAGCTAAAGAAGGAAGAAAAGTCCTCATTGTTGAACAGCATACAAGTATTGGTGGATATGCAACGTGTTTTACTCAGAATAATTTTACAATTGATGTAGGCTTTCATTCGATGGATGGTCTCTATTTAGAGGATCCTAAAATGAAAGTTTTTGAAGATCTTGATGTATACTTCAATCTTGAACTAGTACAGCTACCAAAAGAATTTTACAGATATGTAAATAATCGGATTGATATTAGTATTCCAAATACAATAGAGGAAGCTATCACTATTCTAACAGAACATTTTCCTGAAGAAAAAAACGGAATATTAACTTTCTTCAGAACTATTGAGAACATCTTCAGTTCAGAGTGGAAAACCAAAACAGCTGGAGACATGCTTGATTCGATGATAAAGAGCAACGACCTTAAACTTGCTTTGGTAGGATTTATCCAACATTATGGTGATAATCCCTATACACTGTCTGCTTTATCATTTAGTGCTGCTTTAGCTCGCAATTATAAAGGTGGAAATCATTATATCAAAGGAGGGTCAGTAAAACTAACTGATTATCTAGCTAACTACATAAAAGAACATGGAGGAACTATAATATTAGGAAATGAAGTGATAGAGATTATAGTAAATCCTGAAAAAGAAACTGTTGAAGGAGTGATCTATAGACCAACTAATGATACTAGTGCGGAAACAACCAAGATTACTGCTAACAATATAGTGGTAAATGCACCTCTCCCAGTAGCAGCTGAATTACTATCAGCCGAAAGCAAAAATGCTGTTAAGCTTCAAGAAATGATGAAACATCTACATATTGGTCATTCAGTATTAAACATCTATTTTGGTTTTGATACAACATTAGATAATTTAGATCACAATAGCTATCTCACTGTTATAAACCACAAAAGTATGTTCAGTATGAATGATATATTTGTTAATAATAATCGACCATATTCTCAAAAGAATTATCTATTTGTATACTATGGACAAACAGATTCAGGTATGGCTCCTTATGGAAAAAGTACTGGTGTAATTAGTGCAGTTGATTATCTTCATAATTGGGAAAATCTAAGTGAAGAAGAATATGCTGAGAAGAAGAAAGAGGTTCAACAAATATTTGTTGATAAGCTAGATCTGTTGATACCTGGAGTATGGGATCATATAGAGTATGTTAGTGTTGCAACACCCAAAACTATGGAAAGGTATACAAGAAATCCCAAAGGTTCTGTTATTGGATTCACTAGGAATCCATTACAAGTTAGAATGTATCCTTTAACTTCCCCAATCAAAAATCTCTACTTCGCATCTGCTTGGTCTGTACCAGGTGGGGGATTTACTTCAATAATAGATGCTAGTTGGAGAGTTGCTGTTTCAATTTCAAAGAAGAGAAGATAAATTTATTAAACGAATTCTAATTTATTTATCTTAATAAATCGTTCATAGACTAGGAGACTCAATGCATAGAGAAATTTGTTGAAGCTTTGATTTGGATTCATTTCTTTATATGAATACAAAATTGATTTTTCCTGATTAGTTAGATAATAAGCTAACATATCCTTGCATAGAATTTTGAGATTTGGACTTAATTCACTAAATAGAATAGCTTGTTCAGAAGTAAATCTCCTTATCTCATCAGATGATGACTTTGGAAAGGCTATCGTTGAACTAACAAGTAAATCTAGTT
>JAEOSZ010000114.1 GCA_016840095.1 Candidatus Heimdallarchaeota archaeon | reverse complement strand
TCATTTTGTCAACAAGTTCTAATGATTTCTCAAACCATTCAACCGCTTTTTCATATTCTCCTGCTTCTGACCAACTTCCACCTAAATGTGAATAATATCTCATTTTTGATTCAATGTAAAGAATGTCTTCTGGATCTTCTTCAAGCTCAATCAAAGAAACAGCTTCCAGCAATATTTGATGATTGCTTTCCCAACTATCTGCTTCAGCTTTACCTTCTAACCCTTTTGACTGAAAAATGCTTTCACTTTCCATCTCTCGAAACATTATTTCTCTTAGATTCTTACAATTTGGATGAGATTTCTCTAATTCGAAGAAGACTTCTTTTATTTCCTCAAAAAGCTCAATTATTTCTTTTTGATGACGGGTTATTTTATACAACCACAAACACCAATAACTTGATTCAAAAATTAGGAGATTGTCTCCAAATTTCTTGCTTTGATTATAAGCATCTTTAGCTATCTCTAAACCTTTAAATCGATGGTCAGGATTCTTGTCACGTTGCTGCAGAAAGAAATAGCATCTACTCTTCAAAATTAGTAGCTCAATTCTTTCTTTCTCAGGTATTTCCTCTTTAAGTAAACTGTCTGATTTTTCTACGACTTCATCATATTTGCCACTAAGATACTCATGTTTAAGTTTAATTAGCTCTTGTTTAATTGTCAATATTTGCACCAAATTGAAATATGAAAATTTGTCTGTTCTATCTTAAAACTGTTTCTAGAAAAAGAAAAAAGGAATAAAAAAACGAGGAAAGAAGAAGAAAGTGAGGTTATTTTGCAGGCTTAAGGCTTGCACCACATTTTATGCAGAATGAAGAGTCAGGGGGGTTATTGCTGTCACAGAATGGGCATTTGACTTCTACGCCTTCAATAACAACTTCCTCAACTTTCTTTTCTTCTTTTACATCTACTTTTTCAGCGACTTCAGATACTAACTCATCGTGAATTTTTTGTGCTTCAGGGGAAACATCTTGGATTTTGCTAGGATCAATTTGGGATATATCAAATAAGATGTGATTCTGAGTATCAAAACCAATTGGAGCTAATCCTAGGTTGATTATCTTCCAGGCATCCATTCGGATAATTTCAGATGCAGATCGTAGGATTCTTGCAGCTTCAGTAATATAGACTGCTTTATTACTCTCAACTAATCTAATTAGTTTTTCACGTCTATTACGTCCAGCGAAATATACTATGATTGCAATACCAATCAAAGTTAATGGGAAGACTACCAAAATGTACCAAGTTGTAGTAACTGCACCGGTTAAGAGAAAGAATAATGCGATAACAACAAGTACTCTCTCTGCAATTGAAGTTGCATCCCATGTTTTCATTACCACTCTTTTGAAATCAGAGTCTGGGTACTGTTTAGCTTGTCCTGCAACAACATATGTTTTAGATATGTTTTGAATAGCAGGACCTCTTCTAACAGGTACAACTGGAGTACTTCTGATAGAAGGCACAGCAGGTGCTGCAGGAGCAGCAGGTGTAGCTGGAGCAGCTTTTACAGCAGGGGTAGCAGGTGCTGCGGGAGCTCTTGGAGCTGCACGGTAATCGTAATTGTAGCTTCTTCCTTTTCTTCGATCATCACCATTGGAATATCTAAATCCAAAGATTGGTATGAATATCAATACTCTTAGAATATAGAATGCAGTGTGCAATGCTAGAATAGCTGTAAATGTTGAGAATACTAAACCTACAGCCAAACCTCCAATAATTTGAGCTCTATCAGCTGTAAAGTAATAAAACTCAACTTGTAAGGTTGTTTCATTATCATCATTATATATTATGAAATACTTATCTTCACCAAATGCTCTGATCCATCTAAAGTGATCTTCGTCTCCTATAACAACTAATTCTGGAGCAGGTTTAGGATCTGCTGAAGCATTCCAGTCATAATAGGAAGTATCACTAACTATAGCTATTTCAAATTCATTAGTATGAGGGTAATCATAGATATCATAATAGAATACTAAATCACCTTTAATATCTAGAAATAAAGTATAATTTGATTCAGGAGCTACATCAAATTCATGACTGTTATAACCACCTTCACTGAAAGCGACACCAGCCAATACACCTACTGGCACAACTGATAGACTAATGAAGACTATACAGACTATTGCCAGTCCGTTCAGGTAGGAAATTCGTGATTTTGCCATTTTTTTTACCACCGAGATAGTTAATCTTTATTTGTCCCGAGGGACTTTGTAACTCTCGATTTTTTGTTACTACTACAGTAGTAAGTCGAAGATATATATAAATGTTCACATTTGTAACCACCGCAGTAGTAACTAAATACCAACATTTATAAAGACAAATAACTTTACTGTAATTAGAATGTCAAAGCAAAGTGATTTAGTAGACAAACTGAAGTTACTTGGATTCTCTGAATACGAATCAAAAGCCTTTATAGAAATAGTTAAACTAGGTAAAGCCAGTGCTCCTGAATTAGCAAAAGAATCAAAGATACCTCAAGCTAAGATCTATGGAGTATTAGAAGAGCTATACAATAAGGGATTCGTAGGTAAAGATGAAGATACTAAACCATCAATTTACTTTGCTGACAAACCAATAAAGAGATTTAAGGAATTTACTAAACAGTTTAGTGAAGCATCAAATAGTCTTTCTGACGCAATAGAAAGATTGTATGAAACAGCTGGTGGAGCCCATGAATATGGTTTTCATTCTGTAGGTAACTTCACTGAAAAGCTAAGAACAGAGGATTATATCTACATCTTTGGTAGTGATGAAAGTCTGTTTAATAGATTCTTTACAGGAACTAAGTTTAACTTCTTTACAACTGGTGGAGATTCAGATGCAATTGTTGCATTTGCACGACACAGATTAATTGCTTTGATTGATAAGGGAGATAGAGTACAATTTGTTTCAGTAGAAGACCCATTGTTTTCACTAGCAATAGATCAGTTAATGGCATTATCTTCTGTTAATCGAACACTTACCACAGAAATGAGAGATTATCAGGAATTAGAAGGAGAAAAAATACTCTATATTGATTCTATTCGAGATGTAGTGGGTCCTATAATTGGTCAAAATGGCACCATATGGATATCGAATAAGAGGATATTTGTTAAAATCCCTGGAGGTACTACTTATGCTAGACCTATTCTAGCTCTTGAAACATATGAACTTAATCCTGATGGGAGACTTGAGATAACCATTAAGGGTAGAGAGGGTATAGAAAAACTAGTAATCCTTCCTGAGTCTGATTCTCAAATAATTTTAAATTTACTTGAATTTGTTAAAAAGAATGGTAAATAGACTCAGTATCTGAATCTATTTTCTTTTAGTTCTATTATACCATAAACTTCCAAGTAATATTGTCGCAGCTATAGCTGAAATTGCTGACCAACTAGCTCCTGAACTTGGCTTAAGAGTGAATATACTTATCCAATTGGTTTCATAATAGTGAGTAACAACTCCACCATTATCATTTACTTCTTCTTGGAATTTGATTAAAACTTCCAGATCAACATTTCCCCAAGTTGAGTTATATTCAAAAGTTAATTCAGCAGTACTAGCCATACCATCAGCTGTTAGAGTATCTATTGTCATTTCGTTATCTTCAAAATAATTTCCCAATCTGTAGAAGAATTGTATATGATGAATACTTATAGTATCAGCACTCAAATCAGTAATCCTAATCATCCCAAAGAAAGTATTGTTGCCGTCTATAACTTTTGTTGAATCAATTGAAATTACGATATCATAGAGTGTACCTGTTGCTGTATCATAGTTCAAAGTCTTTGTTGCAGCTTGAACTGAAGTTAAAGGAAAGGCAATTACAATTAAAAATACGCTTAAAAGCAAGAAGGATTGTTTTGTTGTATTTTTCATATAATAATAGTTAATTGAGATTACAATATATGTTTTATTAATACGGAAATGTACATTTTTCTCATAATTTGAGGAAGTAAGTGAAGTAAAGTCATAGTTCAGATATCTAATCAATTTTAATTTATTGAAAAAGATTTTAAAGAAATCTGTGCTAATATTATTGTTAGAGATGTCTGAAGACCTTATCTTTTATTATCCTGTTCAAGAATTACGAGATATTGAGAGAATATTCTTTGAAAGAAAAGAGCAGTTAGCATTAGATAGGATAAATGAATTTCTTTCAAGAACAGATCTAGATGAAGAAGCCTTTTTACAAGGTAAGATTATCAAAAGCTATATTCTGGAAGAAATAGTAATAATCAGACCTCCAGAAGAGAAAACACTAGAATCTCTTGAACTAGCAGAAGAGGTCTTCAATAGAAGTGAACAGTTGAAAAATCCTTTACTAGCATTTGATGCACTTACTATGATATATAGAAATTACCAAGAAAGTGTCAGTTTTGGTCATTCCTATATTCCTGAAAACAAGATAGCAAGATTTAATGAATTAATTGACAGACTTCCTGAAAAACTAGAGTTAATAGAACCTAAAGATGAAATGGACTATTTGGTTAGAAAAGCTTTCTACTTATTTTTACAACCATGGATTCGGATTCGGAGAGGTGATATAGAAAAAAGTGATTTTGTTGAGAGTTGGAAAAGAAGTGCAGAGTTGTGTAAGAAAAACGATTTCAAAAGGATTTTAATGTATAATACTGGTTCTTTAGCTATTCATTATAGAAACAAAGGAGAATTTGAAAAAGCTCTAAGTTATTATGAGGAATCTTTGGATGTTAGTAAAAGGATGGGTTACTTGCTAGATATAGGAGAAAGATATAACCATCTAGCTTATTTTTATAGGGCTAAAAAAGATTATGAAAACTTTTACAAATATACGCAAAAGTATTTGGAAATATGTGAAGAACTAGATTGGGAAGAGGGAATTTATGATGCAATTTTCAATATTGGAACCTATTACCTTGATAAAGGAGAACATGCTAAAAGCATAATTTACTTTGAAAAGAGCATGTCTATGTGTAAGGATGAATACTACTTACCTATGATTTTAGCCCAAATTGGGAAGGTTCATGAAAATGAAGGAAACTTGAATAAAGCACATGATAAATATCTAGAAGCCTATGATATGGCTTCAAAACATAAAAACACTGAATATTGGCATATGATTGTGAGATATTTGGCAAGTGTCCGTTTTCTTTTAGGGGATTTAGATTCTGCTCTTGAATATATTGATGAAGCTATAAGTGCATATAGTAAAGGTGAAAGTTACATCTTTGTTGCAGAAATACTAGATATTAAATCAAACATTCTTTGGTACAAAGGATTGAAAGAAGAAGCTATATGCTTGCTTGAAGAAGGGCTAGTTCTAGCTGAGAAATTTAATCTTAATGATATGGTTGCTAAATACTTATCAATTCTTGTACGTTTCTGTTATGAAATAGACAGTGTAAACAAGGCAGAAATATATTATACCAAAATAATAGAACTGAAAGAATTAGTTAAACACAAACCAAGTAAGCATCGAATTTTGTTAGCAGAAATAAACTACCTATTTAGAAGTACAATTTTAAAGGAAAAAATCAGAGCAGAAGTGATTTCTGAACAATTATTAGTAGAAGAAGAAATAGAATACCCGATTTTGATAGATGTTCTCTTAATTTTAACAGAGTATCTATTTAAGGAATTCAAAGCAACAGAAAAGGAAGAATATTTGAATAGATTGAATAAGTATACTGAACAGTTACAGAAAATTACTAAGGACAAAAAATCTACAATTATTCAGATCCAAGTTTTAATTCTTCAATCAAAATTGCAATTACTTACATTGGATATAAATCAGTCTAGATCCCTTTTATTTGAAGCATTGAGAATTGCTCAAGAAAATAAATTAGAAAATCTAATACAAACAATATTGTTTCAACAGGAAAGGATTTCTGCAGAAGCTATAATGCTTGAGAAATTAAAGGTTAAAACAACAAAGATATCTGAAAGAGTTGAAATTATTGAAATTCAAGAAAGTTTTGAAGAAATAAAGAAATCAGCAATTGATTTACAATTAAAACATACTATTTAGTTCTTATGGAAAAGAGTTAAAACTATGATTTACTTATAATTATTCTGGAATAGAGGAATTATTATGTCTGATTCTCACCTTGATATTCTGGATGAAGTAAAACAACTACTCTTTAAAGGGGAAGGACAGACAGCTCTAAAGAAAATAAATTCTTTAATTGATTCTAAATCTCTAGCAAAACTAACAAAACTGAGTTATCAAATTTTCCAAGCAAAAGCTTTAACTCAGTTAGATGACTATTATCACGCTACGAGCATTCTTGATGAAATTGAGGAGATTGTTTTTAAAACAGGTGATGATTTTCAAAAATTAGATTTTATTATCTGTAAAATAGAAAATCTACTCATCTTTGGGAAAACAGATTTAGGAATGGAATTAAACAAAAAAGCAGAAAAAATTCTTCAAAATATAGCAGATAAAGAAACTGATGATGTAAATCACAGAAAGATAGATCTACTAATTTTGCAGTCTAAATTAATTTCAAATGTTTATGGGTATATAGAAAAGCTCTTTGAATTGTTAGATATGTGTCTCAGATTTTCTATTGAAACTAATTATAACGTTGGAAAAGCACACACTTTAGAAAGACTGTTTGATTATTATATTGAAATAGGAAACAGAGCTGAAGCAGAGAAGTGTGTAGATGTAGCTTATGAATTATGGGTGCAAATTGGAAATAAGAGAGGATTAGCATATAATTCGTTTCTCAAAGGTTTGCATCTTATACATTCGAATCCTGAAGCTGCCATTAAGACATACAAACAAGCTTTATCACTTTCTCAGGAATTAGAAGCAAAATTAACAGAATCTAAGGTTCTCAACTCAATTGGATGTTCACTATTTTTAACAGACAAGAAAGAGGAAGGCTTGAAGTACCTAAACAGAGCTACTGAAATTAAGAGAAAAATAGGTGATAAACCAGGGTTAATTACTATACTCTATAACATCGGACAACTGTATATTACAGAGATGGATAGTGAAAATGCATTGAAATACCTTCATGAAGGTTTATCACTTTCCAAGGAAATTGATTTTCAGAGACCTTATTATCTAATACAATATGCACTAAACACATTATATATGAGAAGAGGAGAGTTAAATCGTGCTTTGAAATTCTTAGAAGAAGCAATAGACTTCTTTGAAGAAAAGAATCTAATCCAAGATGTAGCTTGGTCAAGAGAAAGATTGGCTGATATTCTAGTTCTCAAAGGAGATCTCAAGAATGCTCTCCAAAATTATATCTTAAGTCAAGAATATTATGAAAAGGAAGATAGGTTGGCTAGTGTTTGTATTGTTCTAAATAATATTGCTGAAATCCATCATCTAAAGGGAGATTATGAGCTTGCTTTGAAATATTACAAAAGAGGAGAAAATCTAGCTACTGCGATTGAGTATAATTCGGTAAAAATCGAATTATCTTTTAACCTTCTCTCACTATATTTAGACCTTGATCGAATCAATGAAGCTGAGAAATATTTAGAAAGAATGAAAGAGATAAATCAAAAAGAAGATGCAGTAAAAACTACCACAATGATTAATCTGGCTCGTGTTTCGTTAATTGTCAAGAAACAAGATAAAGAGAAGAGAGAAGAAGCAAAAAAATTACTCAAGAAGATTATAGATGAAGAACATATTGAAAGGAAATTCTTGACTACAGCAATTCTAAATCTCTGTGAGATACTCTTGGTTGAACTTAGAGAAACTGAAGATCTGGAACGATTAGAGGAATTGAAATTATATGTAGAACGTTTGCACAAGGAAGGTTCTGCGGAATTAGCATACCCACTTCTAGTACATGCAATCTGGTTACAGGCAAACATTTCCTTACTTGAACTAGATGTAATAAAAGCAAGAAGGTTACTAAAAAGTGCACAAGTTATGGCAGAAGCTAAAGAGTTTTACAATTTAGCTAGAAGAATTTCCAATTACCATGATATCCTTTTAAGTCAACTTAAACAATGGGATGAATTTACTTATATGCTTCCCAATATAGCTGAAAGAATGGAATTAACTCATATTGAGACTGTCTTGAATGAAATGATAAAAGGTAAGGGGATTATCTATCCTGAGGATAAACAGGAAAAGGAAGATCCATTACTAGTCTCTATATTTTCGACTACAGGTTCAGTTTTATATTTAGAACGAATTGATAGTGATATAGACCCTGACATGATTGAGGAGATTTGGGTAAAAGTACTCAAAAATGTCAAAGAAGAAGATACAAAAGCTGGAATTATAGAACGAATGAAAATAAGAGATTATACTTATGTTGTAAAGAAAATTGAGAAATTAGTTTTTTGCTATATCTTTATTGGACATTCATATGAAGGAATTAAGAAATTGGAAGAGTTTTCTCAACTAGTTTATGGTACAGCAGAAGTTTGGGAGGAGTTAGAGGAATTATCTAAAATCTCATTATCAACAGATTTTGACATTAAAACACTTGTTTCAGCATTTACTGAAGAAACAGCTTTGGAATATACAAGTAACATAATACTAAATCAGTATGTCGATAATGTTTTCCTGTGAAAATAAGAATTCTTCTTGTTTCTAAAGACACTAAATGATTTAATTAATTCTACAATATTTTTATATATTATGCAGTGATAACGTTTGTGTTATTCTTCTTAAAGAAGGTGCAATAAATGAAAAAAAGAATTATGAAATTCACTTTTCTTCTTTTATCATGCTTAATAATTATGAGTTCTGTGAATGTAGGGGCAGATGTAAATAGACCTAAAGCTATTGCCAATTTGGTCTTTAAAACTAATGGAGGGGGAGTACGTCCAAGTTATGGATTATTTATAGCCCAATATCTAGGTGATTTAGGGATTAATGTAAAGATAAGAGTCGAAGAATGGACAGTATTTCTTGGAACAGTTTTAGCAACTCACAATTATGACATCGGTGTTATTAGATTGACAGGAGGGGGTACAGATGTTAGAGATGTATTCACAGAAGTAGGTTCTCTGAATCTATTTGGTATAGGAAATGATATACCATACTGTAATGAATCGCAAAAAATGCAAGAAAATGGACTTGTCATTACAGATCTTGAAGAAAGGCAACAACATTACTATACATGGCAGCAGTTAATGATGGACAAAATCATCCCATTTCTACCTTTATTTACTTTTAAATCTTATTCAGTTCACTGGTCTAATGTCAAAGGTTTTGATATACGCTATGGAATAATCAACAGCTTACCTTACATGTGGTATGATGGTTCTCATTTTGGACAAAATTCTCTTGACGAATACAATATGGCTAGCGATGCTATAGAAGATCTCAATCCTTTATTTACTAAAGCATCAAGTGATTCATTTATTTGGAGCATGATTACAGAAAGGATGTTAAAATTCAATGTTGATGACCATCCAACGAAAAATGGTTTGATTAATAATTGGGAACAAATTGATGATTTTCACTACAAGTTCTATTTGAGAGATAATGTATATTGGACACCATCTTACAACATTTCATCAAGATCTATAAGTTCTGAACCATTGAGTGACATACCAACTAATGAACTTATGATTGGCTTAAAAGCTGGAGAGTATAGCGATGGCTCTAATATGAAGATTACAGCTAAGGATGCAGTTTTTACTCTCTTAGCTTGGGCAAATGATCTTACAACAGACACTTTTGGTAGCAACGAATGGATTTCAGATTGTTATGTCGATCCAGTTGATGAACTTTCATTCCACATACACATAGATAGAAATCCAGATACTCCCGAACTAGAGCAATATATTGATTTTTGGTATGATTTAGGATTGGGTGTGTTACCTGAATTCTTTCTCAACTCATCAAATCCAGCTATAAGTTACACTAATGGTGGAGTTAAGTGCGTGGGTTTGTATCCTGGTATTCGTAGTACTCCTCAATGGGTATCTTATAGTTACTCAGCTTTTGGGCCTGGGAAATATATGCTTGATTATCATACTATTAATTCAATTATAGTTTTGGAAAGAAACCCAAATTGGTTTGGAGTTGGTTGTATAGATGGACAATCAGGTATGACACCATTTGTCAAGAAGATTAATCTTCGTGTTTTTGGTGACTCAAATTCAATGTTACAAGAATTCAAAGCTGGAAAATTAGATTATGCTCGTATGGGAAGTTTTCCTGCTGAAAGAAAACAAATGGAAAATGATCCAAGATTTGATGTACAGAGTATACAAGGTGGAAACCTTGAGTTTATGTTTTACAATCTTCGTCGTCCTTTTATTGGAGGTGAAAATAATTTCCAATACTTGGAGGATCCAGATTTGGTAAACTATACCAAAGGAATAGCCGTTCGCAAAGCAATAAATTATGCCATTGATAGATATGAGATAAATCAGGTTCTACATGATGGGGAGTTGACGATTTGTCATAGCACGTTCTATCCATCACAAGCTTTTTACTACTACAATGACATCATCAAGTACAATTATGACCTTGAAGCAGCAAATAAGTGGTTAGAAGCTGCTGGATATACTGTAAGAGAAATTGAGAATACAGGTTCATCAATTTTCTTAGCAGTTGCAGTGGTTTCTCTTATATACTTTGCAAGAGTTAGTTTCTACCATAAGAAGAAATAATCCAGTAGTGTTAGATATTTTGTTTAAATTGATACATAGGCGAATTAGTAATTTCTCTTAATCCATTTTCAATTTTGATCTTTTCCATTCTCTTTGATATTGAAGGAGATTCTTTCTCAAGATCTTCCAATTCAATCTGTTGTTGAATTGTTTGTTCCTTTGTTTTTATTATCTTCAAAGTAAGTCTGTTTAATCCTTTTTGTTCTGCTAGAGATTGGGCTTGATTCAGTAATTCATTTGTTTTTTCGAAATCTAAAATTATCATAGAAAGTTGTGCTTTAAACCAAAGACTTTCAACAATGAGATTGGATATGTGATTTTTTGTTGCCAAATCAATCATTTTATTAATATATTTCTGAAGTTTGGCTAAGACTTTTACATCCGAGCTGTTTTTCAATTCAGATAAGAGAAGTTCACAAAGATGGAAAATAATGCCCAATCTAACATCATATTCTTGTCTTTCATCTAATAATTGTTCGAAAATCAATTCAGCCCTAAGCCTATCTCTTATTTCTGTGCTCTTAGCAAGTATTAAAGCTTCAGCTTGGAGAACTTGATTTCTTGTAATTTTATATTCAATCTCATCTGATTTTCTCTCCAATTCCAGAAAATAGTCTCTTGCTAACTCCAGTTTATTAAACTCAATAGCAAGCAAAACTAGAAAAAACAAATTAGTAGTAATTACATTTTTACTATCTATTTCTTCCACAATCCGTAGAGCTTCCTTAAGATTTTCATGAGCTTTGTTAAATAATCCTTTGTATTTATAAATCCAACCAATATTTGCGAGAGTTTTGGACAAAGCTATTTTAAACCCTCTCCTCTCATAGTATTCAAGATTTTCTTCTTGAAGTTCAAGAGCTTTTTCGAAATCTCCTTTTATGGAATATATTAGAGCCTTATTTGTGTAATTTAATTGGACACCAATTTCATTACCAAGCATAGTGTTGATTTCTATTGCCTTATCATAATAATTTAGAGATTCATCATATTCACCAAAGTTATAATAACATACAGCCATGTTATTTATAAGCCCAGTAACGATATCGCTACTTTCATTTTTTCCATCTTCTGAGAGAATAGAATATGCTTTTTGATTGTGTTTGAGACATTCTTTCCAATCTCCACTGCTTCCATAATAGACAGCTATTCGGTGATGAGCTGCTCCTACTCCTCTAATATTATTCTGTTTCTCAGAAATTTCTTTAGATTCCTCAATATACTTCAATAATAAATCCAGTTCTCCTTTTGCCCAATAACTCTCTCCTATCATTCGGAGCATGAAGCTCATTATATATTTATTATTCTCTCTTTTTGCAAGTTCAAATTGCTTGTTTCTGTATTCTATAGCTTTTTTGAAATCACCTATTCTCCCATAAGCTAAGCTTATTTGTGAATGAACAACAAATGTTAGAATTTTATTTAGTACGGTACCTATCTCAATTGATTCAGTATTTATTTCTAGAGCTTCTTCTAAAAAACTAATTGATTCTTTGAAATTCCATTTATAATCCGTTTCAAGACTTTCCTTATGAAATAGACGTAAATCCATTAGACTGAGCAAGATCGCCTTCTTTTCAACTGCTAAATCTTTATGTTCTTTCTTTATTCTTTCATAGATTTGAATAGCTGTCTCTATATCATCATCTACTTCTCTATGTTCATTATTTCTAGAAAAGAACGAGCTTCTAACAAAAATCGTATCAAAAATAAGTATGATTTCATCAATTTCCGTACTAAGTCTATAAGCTTCCGAAATAAGTTCCAATATTTGATCATCATATTCATTACTGAATTCAAATAATGCTAAGTATTCGAAACTCATACTCTTAGCTAGTAAAGCTTCAATTCGTTCTTCGACAGATATGTCTTTTGCTTTTAAAATCTCATCTACTTGAGCAATTACTTCATAATACTTCCCTTGAACAATTTCCTCGAACAAATGATTAAGTCTATAAGTATAAGTTTCTGACATGATTATCACTAAAGTGAATCATTAATACTATAGATTTTATTAACTAAAACTTTTTCCTTAAGAAGAGCTATTTCCTCAAGAAACTATTTTTATTCTAGGTTCAGGTCTGGGCACTAGTCTTCTATATTTATTCTTTGGATAACCAATAGCCAATACTGCAAGCAATTTATGATCTTTTGGTAGATTTAATAACACTTTTATCTTCTTAGACATTTCCCAACTTTTCTGTACATACCCAATAAAAGTTGCACCTAATCCTAATGATGGTGCTCCTAGAGCAATATTCTGTGCAGCTATGTTACAGTCTTCAATGGGAGCTGAAGTATCTTTATGTGTATGAATCAGGAACAAAGTAGAAGAACTATGTAAAACCTTGTCAATGCCTCTTTCCCAATGATAGATGTGACTGTCCAATCGGTATTCACTTTTTTTAGCTCGATCTAATGTGTGCTTTTTCCCAGCTAGAATTGCAATTAGGTTCCACAAAGGATTCTTCAGCTGTTTCTTAAGTTTCTTGAACAAACCTATCATTGTATCTAAAAGATATTCGAGTTTTTCTCTATCATTGATAATTGTATAGCATACCTTCCTATCATTATGCCCTGTAGGTGCGTATCTTCCCAAAAGAATAAGTTTGTCCAGCTGTTCCTTAGTAACTTTTTTATCAGAGAAACTTCTTATTGATCTTCTTTGTCGAATTGTTTCCAATGCCTGTTCGTAAGTAATTGTTTTACCTCTCATGGGGAAATCTTCATCTAGAGTTTTTTCTTGCATTCTATGTTGAATTATGGCATTCTCTGGGCATACTGCAACACAATGACCACAGTCATGACAGCGAAACAGATTTTGGTTGGTTACAGCTTTCTTCTCAACTATGTCAAAGATATATCTCGGACAAACATCTGAACAGCTTCCACAACCTATACAATCATCTGTAATAGAAATGATTTCAGTACTCATTAACATGGAATTGATTTGACTTCTTCAAAAGTTTTGTGAGTAAGAGAGGAAATATTGACCTATGAAACAGGATATACTTCTTCAGTAACTGTATCTTTAACAATATCCTCAAGTTTCATCTTAGGGGTATACCCTAACTGCTCAAGTTTTTCTGTATCAAAAATCCATTCCTTTCCTATCATTCTCGCATATTCTCGATTAATAAGAGGTTGTTTCTTCGGAAAGATTAACCAATGAAACCACTCATAAAATGCAAATACTGCAAAAACTATCGGGTATGGAACATAATATTTTAACCTCTTTTTACCAACAAGTTGTTTCTCTATGACTAATATCAGTTCTTTGTATGGACTATTACAAGAAGCAATATTATAACACTCTATTTTCTCTTTACCATTTCCATTAAGAATTTCAAAAGCTTGACCAATATCGTACGGGTGTACTATGGAAACTCTATGCTTTGGTTTACCAATAATTGGCATGATATTTGCTTTAACTAATTTAGTTACAACTGGGGAAAAATGACGATCATGTTTTCCCATTATTATAGGTATTCGAACAATACTTCCCTTAATCCCATTTTCTTCACACAGGAGTTTTGTTAAGACTTCTGCATTGTACTTTGATTTTGAGTAAAGACCTAGTGGTTTGATTCTATGTTCTTCAGATGCAGGAGAATCAATAATTTTTCCGTATACAGATGTAGTGCTTGCAAAAACGATTGACTTGACTCCACAATCTACTGCAGCTTGGATCAGATTATTTGTTCCCTCAAAATTAACTCTTGCAAAATCCTTTTTCCTAACATGTCTATGAACAGCTGCAGCAATATGCCAGATAGACTCAATTTCATTCTCTCGTAGAACTTTGAATATTGAGTTCTTATCAGTTAGATCTCCAACTACATAATTGATATTAGAAATTTTATCTTTAGGATCTTTACGTACCATACCAAAGACATCTGTATAACCTTTAGAAACTAGATACTGTAGTACTCCCCTTCCTGTACATCCATTAGCACCAGTTACTAATATCCTTGGCATCGACTTAAGGAAAATTAAGTAATATAAAATTCTTCTGCTACTCTTTCATTGTATTAACTGCAAAGTCAATGGACCTAGTTCCTTTAATTGTTCAACAAAATCTGTAACAATATCAGCAAACTTATTTCCTTCAGATGCGGAGACAAACTCGAATCTAACTCGATTAGGATCGATACCCATCTCCTCCAGAAACTTCTTAGTAAGCTTTATTCTACGACTTGCTTTGTAGTTCCCAGATTTATAATGACATTCCCCAAAATGACAGCCAGAAATAAGTACACCATCAGCTCCTTTCTTCAATGACTCCAGAACAAATGCAGGATCTACTCTGCCTGAGCACATAACGCGTATTATCTTGATATTTGTGGGATACTTTATTCTGCTGGTTCCTGCTAAATCAGCTCCTGCATAGGAGCACCAATTGCATAAGAATCCAATTATGTTTGGTTCAAATTCTTCCATTTTTCTATCTCCTTAAATTCTAATTTCATATTGTTTGATTTATCTCCATTTCTAATTCTTGAGTGATTATTTTATACACTTCATCAACAATATCTTCAAATTTCTTTGAGATATCAGTTGATAATTCATCACTAAATTCTATAGGACTGATTATCTCTATTCCTATAATTTTGATTTCTTCTGGAATATCATCATACATCTGATTACTAAATTCTAAAGCTGTAAATAGATCCATGTTATGGTAATCAGAAGTGTGCAAAGCAAGTGAAAATTGATCTGGCGCAAGTAATTTTACTGTTCCAATTGGAAACGCTCCAGACTGAATAGAGTCAATAAGTATAACTTGTTTATATCCTCTAAAAAGTTCAACTAATCCCACACCTGCTATAGAAATATCAGCCATAACATCAGCATAACTTGGAAGAGAAAGAGTATCCCTAATGTATTCAACAACTTTGATGCCTACTGCATCATCTCCAACAATAGGGTTTCCTAATCCAATGATTACTGATTTCAAACTTTATCTTTCTCCTAATGCTTTAATTTGTGCAAGTATTTGATCGTCTGTATATCCTAGGTGACTGATAGCTGCATTCAAACAAGCTGCAGCACAACTTCCACATCCTTTACACAGAGCTTCATTAACAAAAGCTACTTCTGTTTCATAGCCATATTGATTGATTGTTTTTAGTTCAATTGCTAAGTATGGACATGATTCTACGCAGAATCCACAACCTCTACATAGCTCTTCATCAACTTGTGCAACTGTTGCTTCAATTTCTAACTCATCTTGTGATAGAATGTTACAAGCTCTTGAAGCTGCACTACTTGCTTGAGCTACTGTATCAGGTATATCTTTTGGACTCTGACAACAACCAGCTAAGAACACACCATCGGTAAAGGTATCTACAGGTCTAAGCTTCGGATGTGCTTCTAAGAAAAATCCATCCTCACTCATGTTGATATTGAGTAATCTGGATAGCTCTTTTGAATCTTCTCGAGGTTCTAAACCAGTTGCTAATACAACAAGATCTGCATGAATATCTGGGTGACCTTCTGCTTTAACAATTACACTCTTTTCATTACCTACAACTTCAATGGCATCTTCTAATTCTCGTCGTCGATAATCAATATCTTCAGCTTGAACCCGATTGTAAAATTCCTCGAAGCCTTTACCAAAAGCCCTTACATCGGTATTATAAACTGTTAATTTTGAATTTGGTAATTTATCTCTAACCATGTGAGCTTGTTTAGCAGTATACATACAGCACACTCGTGAACAATACTCGTGTCCTTCTTTATCACGTGATCCTACACATTGAATAAATACAACATTTTCTGGTTCTTTTCCGTTAATTTCTATGTGACCTAAGGTAGGTCCAGATGCAGAAACTAGCCTTTCGAATTCTATCGCACTTATGACATTTGGTGTTTTTCCATAACCATACTCAGGTTTAGTAGATGGGTCAAAATTATCAAATCCTGTTGCGACGACAATTGCCCCAATATCTAGGTCTATGTATTCATGTTCTTGTTCATGATTAATAGCTTCTGCTTGACATGTTTCAACACATTGCATACATTCAGAACAGATTGAACAAGATATACATCTTAGAGCTTCTTGTACTGCTTGTTCTTCAGTATAACCTAAATCTATTTCTCTGAAATCCTTTATTCTTTCTTCTACTGGAGCTCGATTCATCTTCATACGAGGTCGTTTATCTTTCTCTAATCTAACAACATCAATTTTGGTAATATCTCTAACTCTTCCACCTCTAATATCCTCTTTTTTGAGATATCTATCAATAGAAACAGCTGCTTCAGCTCCAGTTCCGATAGCATTTACAACTGAAGGAATTCCAGGTACTATGTCTCCTCCAGCAAATACTCCGGGAACACTTGTCTCAAATGTTATTGGGTCTACTCTTAGAGTTTGACCTCCTGGATTGGTCTCTAATAATTCAAACCCTGTAAGGTCAGATTTTTGTCCTATTGCAAAGATAATTGTATCACACTCAATAATTGGTGCAGGATCATCACAAAATTCTGGTTTAAATGATCCATCTTCTTCATAGACTGAAGTACAAATCATAGTTTCTAAACCTGTAACTTTTCCACCCTTACTAACAATTTTCTTCGGACCTAATTCATTGTAGAAAATAACTCCTTCTTCTTCTGATTCTTCAATTTCCCAGATGTCTGCTGGCATCCTATCTTTTAGTGCGAGGTCTCTGGTTTCAAGACATACAACATTAACTTCTTTAACTCCACCCATTCTCAAAGCAACTTTAGCACAATCCATGGCAACATTTCCACCACCGATTACAGTAATTTTCTCGCCAAATTCTGGGGATTTTATACCAACTTTAGCTTCCTTCAAGAATGTCATTCCTTGTAAAATTCCTGAAACGCCTGATCCTTCCACATATAGAGATGCTGGAAGTTGAGCTCCTATTCCTACATAAACTGCATCATACATTTTGCGGATTTCATCAAAAGAAATGTCTCTTCCTACCTTAGTATTCTTAATAAGTTCTATACCCTGTTCTAAGAGTCGATTAATATCATACATTGCAATTTCTACAGGAAGACGATATGAGGGTAGACAACTGGTCATTATACCTCCAGGAACATCTGTTTCATCATAAACAGTAACTGAATATCCTCTCTCAAGTAATCTTATTGCACAAGATAAACCTGAAGGTCCTGCACCTATAATGGCAATTTTTTCCTTCTGTGTTGGTTCGATTACCTCAGGAGTTGGTTCATCATGAGTTCTATTATAATCAGCTGCAAATCTCTTCAGCTGCATGATAGAAATTGGTTCATCGATATCCGCTCTTTTACATACCTCTTCACAAGGATGATGACAAACTCTTCCACAAACGGATGGGAAAGGATTCTTATCACGAATTACTCCAAGTGCTTCTTTGAATTTACCCATACCAATAAGTTGGACATAGCCCTGAGCGTTATTATTAGCAGGACAAGTTACCTTGCATGGTGAGTATTCATCTGTTTTAGCAATTGTATACTTCTGAGGAACAGCTTGTGGAAACGGAATATAGATTGCTTTCCTATCCATCATATTTGCATTGTAATCATCTAGTTCAATTACGGGACAATTCTCTGTACAATCACCGCAAGCAGTACATTTGGTTACATCAACATAACGAGCTTTTCTCTTAACTGTTACTTTGAAATTACCTGTATAACCTTCAACATTTTCAATTTCTGAGTATGTCATTAATTCAACGTTAGGATGACGTGCAACATCTACCATCTTAGGTGTCAAGATACAAGCTGAACAATCTAAAGTTGGAAAAGTTTTGTCTAATTGAGCCATTACCCCTCCTATACTTGGAGTTTTTTCTACTAGATATGTTTGAAAACCCATATTCCCTATATCTAAAGCTGCTTGAATGCCTGCTATTCCTCCACCAATTACTAAGGCATTTGGAGTCACTCCTACTTTCTTCTTGATTAAAGGTTTGAGAAGAGATGCTTTGAGAACTCCACTTCTTACTAAAGCAATTGCTTTCTCTGTTCCAGATTTCTTATCTTTATGAACCCAAGAATCTTGTTCTCGGATATTGACCATTTCAAGACAATAAGCATTCATTCCTTTATCTTCAACAACTGCTCTAAATGTTGGTTCATGCATTCGAGGAGAACAGGATGCAACTACAATTCTATCCAGCTGCAAGTCATCGATATCTTGCTTAATCAGTTCTTGACCTGGATCAGAACACATGTACTTGTAAAACCTACTCACTTCAACATTGGGAAAATCTTTAGCTACTTCAGCAACTTTCTCTACATCTACTGTCGCACTTATATTGATCCCACATTCACATACATATACTCCTACTTTCATCATAATCAACTCCTATTTTGAAAGAATACCTCCTATTTGAGCAAGCACTTGCTTATTGCTATAGTGCTGCATAGTTATTGCACCCGTTGGACAGGCAGCTGCACAACTTCCACAGCCTTTACACAACACATCATTAATTTTCACTATCTTGTCTTCACTAGAATATTCTAATGCTGAATAGGCACAGAGTTTCTCACAAATTCGACATCCACTGCACAAATCATCATTGATTTTAGCAGTTATAGCTTCCACTAGAACTTTTCCTTGTGCTAATGGAGCTGCAGCTCTAACAGCTGCACCACTTGCTTGTGCAACTGAATCTGGAATATCTTTGGGACTTTGACAACAACCAGCTATGAATATTCCATCAGTAAAAGTATCTACAGGACGTAACTTGGGATGAGCTTCTAGCATAAAGCCATCACCACTCAAACTTATGTTGAGTTTTCTGGCAAGCTCTTTAGTATCATTTCTGGGTACTAAACCTGTGGCTAGAACAACTAAATCTGCATGAATATCAGGATGTCCTTCAGCTTTAACTAACACTCCTTCTTCATTGCCAACAACTTGAATTGAATCATCAAGATCTCTTCTTCTATAAATTATATCTTCATCTTTGACCCGATTGTAAAATTCTTCGAAACCTTTTCCAAAAGCTCTGACGTCTGTGAAATATACCGTTACATCAGAGTCAGGATATTTGTCTCTAACCATGTGAGCTTGCTTAGCAGTATACATACAGCAAACTCTAGAGCAGTATTCATGTCCTTCTTTGTCACGTGATCCAACACACTGGATGAATACTACATTATTTGGTTCCTTACCATTAATTTCGAGATGTCCTTCAGTTGGTCCTGCTGCATTTACAATCCTCTCAAATTCCATAGCAGTGATGACATTATCTAATTCACCATATCCATATTCTAAATCATTTGAAGGATCATAATTATCAAATCCAGTTGCAACAACTATTGTTCCAACATCTATCTCAACTAACTCTTCTTTCTGGTCGAAATCTATCGCATTTTGTTCACATGCAGCAACACAGAGTAGTTCATCTCCACATTTTCCATGTTTTAGCATATTGCATCGATTTGGATCAACAGTATATTTCAATGGAACAGCTTGAGGGAATGGAACATAGATTGAGCTTCTTTTGCTTAGATTTTCATCAAATTCATTTAGAGATCTACCTTTCAATCTACATGCTTCAGCACATAATCCACATCCAACACATTTCTCAACATCAACATACCTAGGTTTCTTCTTTACAGTAACTTTGAAATTACCAATATAACCATCAACTTTCTCAATTTCTGAATAGGTCATGAGTTCAATATTTGGATGTCTTGCAGCATCTACCATTTTAGGAGTCAAAATACAAGCTGAACAGTCAAGTGTTGGAAAAGTTTTATCTAATTGTGCCATCCTTCCTCCTATGCTTGGATAGTTCTCAACTAGATAAACCTGAAAACCATCATTAGCGATTTCTAGAGCTGTTTGAATACCCGATACTCCACCACCAATCACTAATGATTTTGGAATAACACTAACTTCTTTTCGTTCTAAAGGTTCAAGAAATTGTGCTCTTGCTACTGCTCCAGAAATAAGTTCAAAAGCTTTTTCGGTTGCCTTTTCCTTATCTTTATGAACCCATGAAACATGTTCTCGAATATTGACCATTTCGAAACAATAGGGATTGATACCTGTTTCTTCAACAACCCCCCTGAATGTAGATTCATGCATTCGAGGAGAACAGGAAGCAACAACAACTCTATCTAGATTAAGTTCCCTAATATCTTTCCTGATTGATTCTTGACCAGGATCAGAACAAGTGTATCTATTATAACGGCTAATTTCTACATTTGGAAGTGATTTTATTCTTTCTACAACTTCTGGTACATCGACAGTTGCACCAATATTAATCCCACATTCACATACATATACACCTATTTTCATAATACCACCTACATATCTCCTTCTAGATTTTTTAGCTGCTCATACGAAAAGACTGGACCATCTTTACAGACATAGAGATTTCCAATATTACAGCGTCCACAAACACCAACACCACATTTCATTCTCATTTCCAATGTAGTGAATATTTGTTCGTCTTTGAACCCAAGTTCAATTAAATTCTGAATTACATATTTGATCATTATTGGAGGACCACAAGTAATCGCAATAGTATTTTCTGGAGAAGGATCCAGTTGTTTGAGATTATCGGGCACAAAACCAACAAATTCTTCCCACCCTTCTTCTTCAACATCTATTGAGAGATGTACATTTACATCATCTCTTTTCTTTAATTCAATAAATTCATCTTTATAGCACAAATCGCTTGTAGATCTTGCTCCATAAATGATAGTTAAATCATTATATTTATCTCGATTATCTATCGCATAATTAATTATTGACCGAAGTGGGGCTTGTCCTATTCCTCCTCCAATAAACAATAGATTCTTTCCTTCCCAACCTTTGACATCGAAATGGTTTCCATATGGACCTCTTAATCCTACAGAATCCCCTGGTGCATATTGATGAAATTCAGATGTAACTTTGCCCAACCTCAATACACTAACTTCTAGATAATCTTTCTGAGTTGGTGATGATGAAATTGCAAAGAAACATTCTCCTGAACCATATAGACTAACCATTATACACTGTCCAGGAATAAAATCAAAATTCTTCATTTCTTCTTGATCATCAAATACTAATTTGAAAGTCTTAATTGGTCTCTCTCCAATAGCTTCCTCTCGTATTTCCAAGATTGTTGCCGATATTGGACTATAAGGATTTACAGTCATTTTGCCAAAACCTCCACCTTTTCAATCAAGTCAATAATATCGATATTGACTGGGCAAAAGTCTATACACCTTCCGCATCCCGTACAAGCCGTAACATCCTCATTCTTGGGGAAATAACTAAACTTATGATATACTCTATTTCGAACTCTATTCATTCTTGATGGACGTGGATTATGACCAGAAGCATGATGCGTATATTCAGGATACATACAAGAGTCCCAAACTCGAATTCTTGCACCTTCTCTCAAAGTGCTTTCATCTTGCATATCAAAGCAATGACAAGTTGGACACAAGAAAGTACAAATTCCACAACCAATACATTTCAAAGCTGTGTTGAACCAAAGTTCATGATCAAACATACCGTCAAGTTTTGGTACTATCCCTTTTAGGTTCATTTCTCTTGAGATTGTTTCTACTGAACTATTTACAATAATTTTCTTTGCTTCTTCTTCATCTGAAGATGATTTAGCTAGAAGTTTACTCATTGGTTCAATAAGGTTCTTACCCTTTTCAGTTACAACTTCAATATAAAAACGATTATCTAAATCTGTGAATAAGATGTCAACATTTTCAGTTGAACCTGGACTATCATCAAATGATGTGCAGAAACAGTTTCTCTCTGGTTTGTTGCAAGTGAGTCCTATGAGAATGGTGTTTTCACGTTTAGATATGTAAAAGGGATCTTCGAAATCACCATTAAACACTGGATCAAGTATCTTGAAACTTCTAGCATCACAAGGTCTGATTGCGAAGATTATACTCTTTTCATCATAAATCTCTGAAGATGAAACAGATCCTTTTCTTCCAGGAGTAAACTTGAATAGAGTTTCTGTTTGCTTGAAGATTAAAGATTTTGGAGAAACTCGGGTGAGTAAGTATTTTAGATTTAATTCTCCAGCTTCTTTGATATTTTTAAATAATGAAAATCCATCTTCTTTGACAGGTCCATATACTATATGATTTGAAGTTAATCCCTTAATGAAATCAGGAAATTGATCTTTTTGTAAAACTAAATTCTCCATCATAACACCTCACATTATAAACTCCTCTGGATCATCAGGACGGAAAGTACCAAAGAGTGGTTTTTCCTCTGAATCCATTCCAGCTGTATAATTGTACATGTTTTTCACATCTTTCTCGATTTCTTTGTTCAATTCCATAAGTGGAATATTTGCTGGACAAACTGTCTCACATTCTCCACATCCTACACATCGTCCCACGAGATGATATGCTCTCATAATATTCCAAGCCGTATTTTCAGATGTATTTACAGATCTTCTAATCCACTGTGGTTTAAGGAGATCTGCCATACATTCCTTACAATAGCATAATGGACAGGCTTCTCTGCAGGCATAACATCGAATACAGTTTTGAAAATGCTTCTCCCAGTATTTCCATCTATCTTCTACATTTTTCTTTTCTAATATGTCTAGATTCTTGTGCTCTTGTTGTTCCCATGGTTCAACTTCTTGACCAATAAGAACATCATAGAGAACTGGATTTGGAGCAACACAACTTGTACAATAATCAGCCAATAATTCTTTTTTCTCAATGTCATGGACTGTTCCATTGATAGTAATTTTGTAAATTCCATTTTCTTCCTTTAATTCAGAATAAGAAGGTTCATTTGGAAAACGAGAGATTATCTTCTTTTGGTCAATAACACCAGTACAAGGAATACCTATTATTACCACATCTTCCCTCTTGAGACCTTTTTCTTGAATTATTTGAACTAATGCTCGAGTATCACAACCTTTAGCTACAATACCTATTTTTCTTTTATCTTCTTCTTCTCCTCTCTGTAGGGGAAGCTTATCTTCTAAAATTGGATAAGCTGTTAAATTCTTTTTACATAAAGGATTGAAGATGAATTTGTCCACATATTCTTCTGAATAAGCAAATGCTGGACTTATAGCAAAACCGTAAGTTCCTTTCTTGTAACCAATAACGTATTTTACATCATCACGAGAAACAACTTTCTTTGCTTCTTCTATAAGTAACTGCTGGTCTACCATTTATTTCCCCTTTGAATTTTTTCCATGGGACCAAGTTTCTTGATCTCTTCAGTTACTTCTTTAACTACCTCAGCAAATTTTCTTCCTTCTGCTGCACTTACCCATGTCATTCTAACTCTTCTTGAGTCAATACCTATGAATTCTAAGAGGTTCTTTAAAATCGCTATTCGACGTCTAGCCAGCAGATTTCCATGCTGATAGTGACAATCACCAGGATGACATCCTCCAATTAGAACTCCATCAGCTCCTTGTTGAAGTGCATTAACTACATACATTGGATTTACTCTACCAGAACACATAACTTTGATAATCTTGATATTCGGGGGGTATTGGATTCTGCTAGTTCCTGCAAGATCAGCACCTGCATAGGAACACCAATTACATAAAAAGCCAATGATATTTGGTTCAAATTCTTGTTGTTCCGTTTTAGTTTCCGTAATAGTCATTTTGAATCACCTCTCTTAATAGACTTGATCAATTTCTCATCATGAGAATAGATCTGAACTTCCAAAGGCATCTTACCAGGTAGTGAGTGAGTCGCACATGCAAAACAGGGATCATATGCTCGAAATGCCATCTCAACCATATTCAAAAGACCATCATTTACTTCACCCTTTTTTATAAGTCCCTTAGCTGCTTCTCTGATAGACATACTAATTGCAGCAGAATTATTTGTTGTTGCTACTATGAGATTTGCTTTCTCTATCAATCCTTTCTCATCCAGTTTATAATGATGGATGAGTGTTCCACGAGCTGCTTCAGTTACTCCTATCCCCTCACCTGGTTCTCCTACCGGATTCCTTATTTCTTTTGAAGTAATATCTGGCTCATTAATTAGTTCCTGAGCTCTTTCAGTAGCGTAAAGCAATTCAATTAGTCTTGCCCAGTGAAAAGCTAAAGTTGAATTAACAGGTATTCCACCTAAGGTTTCATACATCCGTTTGTATTCTGCATCGGCTAAAGGAGTTGCCATTCCATCAGCAGCATTGAGTCTTCCAAGGGGACCGACTCGATAAACTCCACTCTCTTGACCTGCAGTAAACCCTTTCCAACCAATCTTTTTGAGATATGGGAATTTGATATAACTCCACTCCTCTACATGTTCGTCGATATGTTTGAAGTAATCATTAACATCAAACTTCAGAAACTCTTTTCCTTGGGTATCAGTAATTCTAATTAGACCGTCATAGAAGTTTACTTTATTGTTTTCATCTACTAAGCCCATATTGTAGGTCTTCAAAGTGTAAGGATCACTAAGAATTAGATTGACATAATCCTCATTTTGAAGGACAATATCATCAAACAGCTTTAATGAGAATTGTGCAAAGTTAACACAAGATTGAACCATTGTTTTTATTTCACCAACTTCGTCAGCTGAAAGTGGTTTAGAGACTCCTCCAGGAAGACCACATACGGGATGTGTAGCTTTTCCACCCAAAATAGCAGTTATTTTTTGACCATAAGCCCTATGCTTTATAACTTCTTTACCGATCTCAATTCCTGCTTTTTCTATAACACCAAGAACATTTCTCTTAGCTGCTGGAGCATCAGGACCAACAACAAAATCAGGTCCTCCAAGATAGTAAAAGTGCAAGATGTGATCATAAATATAGTAACCGCTATACATCAATTCTCTGAGTTTTTTTGCTACTATTGGAGGGTCAACATTGAAAGCCCTATCCAATGCCTTAGTCGCTGCAAAATGATGAGCTACTGGGCATACACCGCATATCCTTGAAGTGATCTGAGGCATATCTTCTGCTCTTCTTCCTTGAGCAAATCTTTCAAAACCTCTCAATTCTGGAATTTGAAGATAGACATTTTTTACATCTCCTTTTTCATCTAGAAAAATAACGATTTTTCCATGACCTTCCAATCTAGTAATTGGATCTATTGTAATTGTTGTCATTGTTCTTTCCTCCTATTAATAATTGCAGTTGGCAAACCATACTTGTAAAAAGTTCCAACTGGATCAACTATTTGTTCAATGAGCTTCTCAACTTCCTCATCTGGCATTTCCTCTTCTCCTTCAAGACCTAAAATTGATGCAAGTGCAGACATCATACTTGCTCCTTGATCGATGGAATTAGGAGCAGGTCCTCCGCAGCCAGTACAAGGCATATTAGCATCTAAGCACTGTGCTTGACAACTACCTCGAGTTGCTGGTCCTAAGCAAATAACTCCTTGTTCAAGAAGACATTTTTCCTCTATTGTTTCTAGCTCATAGATTCTCTTGATTGATTTTATTTTCTTTTCAGATTTTTCAAATCTACACTCATCACAAACTGATTTGAGAGGTCCAATAACAGATCCCTTACCAGGAAGATTACCTTCTGCAATTGCACCAACTGCAGTCATAATTAAATCTGGATGAGGGGGACAACCAGGTAAGTAATAATCTACATCTATAACTTGATTGAGACTTCTTACTTCATCATAAAATTCAGGAAGAATTAGAGTTCCTTCTTCAACTTCAACTTCTGTTTTTGGTAAAGTTCTTTTAGGATTTGCTGTAGAAGGATTATCTATGTAAGAAACATTGAAAATTTCTTCTCTGTTTGCTAAGTTTGCTAAACCAGGTATACCACCAGTTGTAGCACAAGATCCAAAAGCTACCATGATTTTCGATTTTTTTCTAAGTAGTTCAGCAAGATGTTTTTGCTCAGAAGTTCTAATTGAGCCATTAAAGAAACAGACATCAATTAAATTATCTTCCATTGCTTCAACATCTTTGTACTTAAAGTCCATAGCTACTGGCCAAAAGAGAATATCCGCCAGAGCAACAACATCTAATATTTTTTCATTTATATCCAGTACTGCAATTTCACAACCGCCACAACTAGCTGCCCAATAAAATGCCAATTGTAACTTGTTACCACTATTAGTACTGCTTTCAGCTTCAATTTCTTCTATATTCATTCATTCACCTTTGGGAGGTAATAGATGTAGTAGAGTAATGAAGTAACAAAGGAAACTAAGAAATCAAGGGCTTACAACACAACGGTGATTTGTGTTATAAAGTGGTTTATATGATGTTCTTTCAAACATTCTGTCGCTGTTTTATTAATGAATCTTTTATACAATGTGTTATAAACCTTTCTTACAAATAATGCGTTTGAATAATTAAATAAAAAGTTAGTATAAATAATAGGCTGTTAAAAGGTATTATAAGCTATTTTACATGGAATCATACATATCGCTAATACATATTTTAAGTTTTTTAGAAGTAATTTCAAGCGCCTTTAAATGTGTTTAAAAAACGCACAGTTTTATAGGTTTTTTCCATAAATCAGAAGTTATAAGTTCTTAAGTTTCTCGCGTTGAAAAGTGGTTTTACTATTTTTAAATTTTAGATTCTATTTGTATATCCCTATAGTTTACCTTATAAGTATATCACAAAAATTCTCATGACATGAAAACGTATAAGATGTCTAAGGAAAAGTTTCCAGCGTTCATTGAGTTAGTGAAGACCAAGGGTCAACTCTATGGACCAGTAAAAGGAAATGGCAAATACTCCTTTGAAGAAATCAGTAGTTATGAAGAACTAGATTTCGATTATCAAAGAACAGTAGTTAGTCCTAAAAAATTCCTTACACCATCCAGATATCCAACTCTTCGTTTCATAAAGTCAGGACAAGCAGATGTTTTTGTCAGTGATGAACCTCAAATCATCATGGGAGTACATCCCTGTGATATTCATGGGATTAACATCCTTGACAGATTGTTTTTAGGAAACATCAAAGATCCTTACTATGAAAAACGAAGAAACAATCTCATAATTATAGGTCATTCTTGCTTCCCAGATGATAACTGTGTATGCCAATCTACAGGCACAGATATGGTAGAAGATGGATTTGATCTGTTCTTTACAGAACTAAACGGATACTATTTAGTTTGGGTAGGGTCAGATAAAGGGCTTAGCATAGCTATTGAAGCTGAAGATATTCTTACTGAAGAAATATCAGATGAAGAAATTCAAGAATATGTTAGATGGCAACAGAAAAGATCAAGCATGTTCAAGAGTGAAATACCTTCCTTCAAGTATCTAGCAGATATAATTCATCTGAATTATGATAGCAAGGTTTGGGAACAATTCGGAGACAAATGTCTCTCTTGTGGAACATGCAGTTTAGTGTGTCCTACTTGTAATTGTTTCAATGTAGAAGATAGAATTGATATGAATGCAGAAGGTGGAGTTAGAGAAAGAGTTCTAGACAGCTGTACACTACCTTATTATTCAATGGTTGCAGGTGATCATAATTTCAGACCAGATAGAACATCACGTTTGAAGCTCTATTATACTCATAAATTGAAAGAATATATTGGTCGATGGGGAACTCCAGGCTGCGTTGGTTGTGGAAGATGTGTTACTTTCTGCCCTGTAGATATTAATGTAATAACTGTCTCTGAAGCATTATTTGGAGAAGTTTGTGAACTACCGGAGGCATGTGATTTATGACAATAACAACAAAAGAAGAAGGAGAACATACATACAAAGCTCATCCTGCAAGAATAGTTGCTATGAAAGATCTGACCTCAGATACAAGATATTTCAAGATTAAATTCCTAGATGAGAGTATTGTTGAAGAAAATTATAAGCCTGGTCAATTTGCAATTATGTCACTTCCAGGTGTAGGCGAAGCAGTGTTTTCTATATCATCTCCACCGACAAGAACTGATTTCATAGAATTTGGTATAAGAAAAGTGGGTTCATTTACAGAAGCGCTATTCAATCTCAAAGTTGGAGATACAGTATATCTTCGAGGTCCTTATGGTGATGGTTTTGACATGGAAAGCCTGAAAGGAAGAGATCTGATAATTGTTTCAGGTGGTTTAGGAGCTGTTCCTTTAAGATCAGTACTGCTTTACGTCGAAGACAGAAGAGAAGAATATGATCAAGTATTCTTCTTGAATGGTGCAAGAAGTCCAGCTGATATGCTCTACAAGGCAGATTTCATAGCAATGGCTCAAAGAGATATTGTTGAAACTCATTTATCAGTTGATAAAGATGATACTGGTGAGTGGCCATACAATGAAGGATTTGTTACAGCATTATTTCCAAAAATAACTAATAGAGTAGTTAAAGAAAAAACAACTGCTATAATTTGCGGACCCCCAGTAATGTATAAAAATGTGATTAAAGAATTACTCAAACTTGATATCCCAAAAGATCAGATTTTAATGACACTTGAACGCAGAATGAAATGTGGTCAAGGACACTGTGGACATTGTGCAATTGGTGGAAGATATACCTGTTTAGAAGGTCCAGTATTCACTTACTATGACGTTCAACATATTAAGGAGTTGATCTAATATGTGGCAGAGAGAAAGAAAACCGGTTGTTGGTATTTTTGGATTTTCAGGATGCGCTGGAGATCAATTAGCTGTCATTCATATGGAAGATGAACTAGTAGATTTCTTTACAAGTGCAGATATAAAATTCTTCCACATGGCTCAATCTCATCAAGAAGTAGATCATGTTGATGTAGCTGTAATTGAAGGTAGTATTAATACTGATAAACAACTAGCTGAGCTAAAAGAAATCAGAGAAAAAGCTGACATCGTAGTTGCCCTCGGTACTTGCGCTACCCATGGTGGTATTCAGTATCTAGGCGATAACCAGAAAGAATTCGAAGAAAGAATAGCACATGTTTATGGTAAAGATGGTAAGGTTCCTCAATTCAGTGAATTAGTAGGGAATGCTCAACCTGCTGAACCAATTCATAAATTCATAGAAGTAGATTATTCAATTCCTGGATGTCCAGTTGCTAAAGAAAATTTCATTCCAATCTATACTAAATTAATCAGTGGTCTAAAACCTACAAAATATCCTTACCCAGTTTGCGTAGAATGTAAGTTTCAAGGAAACGATTGTTTCTTGTTACATGGCAAATACTGTCTAGGACCAGTTACAGCTGGAGGTTGTGATGCTTGCTGTCCAACTTTTGGCGTTTCATGTGTTGGATGTTTTGGCACATATGAAGGAGCTAATTATCCATCAATGATTGCTAAATTGGTTGAAATTGGTTTGACTGAAGAAGATGCTAAACGGAAACTTAGAATGTTTGGTGGGGAAGCTGTAGAGCTTGCCTTAAGGAGTGATTAAAATGAGTGAAAAAACAATCAGTGTTGATGTATTGGCTAGAGTTGAAGGTGATGGGGGAATTCAAGTATATACTAAGGATGGTAAAGTAGACAAAGTCCTAGTAGATATCTTTGAAGGTCCAAGAATGATTGAAGCTCTAGTTAGAGGAAAAACAATTCATGAAAATATTTCTCTAGTTGCAAGAATTTGTGCTATTTGTACTGTTTCTCATAGACATGCTTCAGTTAGTGCAATTGAGAAAGCTTTAGAGGTTAAAGTACCTGAAAAAACTGCTTTACTTAGACACCTTTGGCATTATGCAGAGTATATAGAAAGCCATGTGCTTCACGTATATTATCTAGCCCTCCCAGATTGGTTCAAACAACCATCAGCTATTGCTTTACTACCAACACATGGTGATACAGTTGTTGAAGCTGTCGTGTTGAAAAAATATGGTACTGAATTGATGAAACTCTTACATGGTAGAAAAATCCACGGAGAAAATGCTCAAATTGGTGGTTTTGGAAGAATCCCAACCAATGAAGAACTAGATTATTTTGCAGAAAAAGCTGTTGAATACAAAGACAAGATATCTGCTTTCATTGACGTTTGGGGGACATTACCTATACCTGATTATTGTGAAAGAGAAACAACATTCATGTGCTGCAATCCTGCAGATGGAAAGTTTGGTTTCGAAGGCCCCTCTATTCTTATCTCCACTGGTGAAGAATATCCGGTTGAAGATTATAAGAAGCTTACAAATGAACGTGTTGTTGAACATAGTTATGCCAAACGATCATTATACAAAGACAAACCATTTACAGTAGGAGCTTTAGCTAGATTAAACCTTATAGGAGATAGACTAACTGGTGAAGCCAAGGAGAAATTCGACAAATACTACAATGAGAAGTGGAAAGTTAACCCCATCTATAACAATATGGCTCAGTTGATAGAAACCCTATGGTGTTTTGAACAAATACCAAGATTGATTGAACAAATCAAAGCTTTACCTGATTCAGAAATAGTCACTGATTACAAACTTGATGGAAAAGGAACAGCTGCTGTCGAAGCTCCAAGAGGAATATTATATCACACATACAACATTAAAGATGGTAAAATTGAACATGCTGACATTATTACACCAACCGCACAATTCCTAGATGATGTTGAGGAATTCATTCATGTAGCTGCAGATAAACTTCTTGCAGAAGATCATCCAGATACCGAACTTCAACTAGAAATGATTGCACGTGCATATGATCCTTGTATCTCTTGCTCGTGTCATATGGTTAAATTGGTGAAACAATAATTGTCACCTACCCTCTCTTTTTTTCAAAATATAGAACCTTCTAAAATTGTATTTTTTTGTTTTGGAAATAGAGACAGAGCTGATGATGCTTTCGGATTATTAGTAGCTGAGAAATTAGCTGGCTTTTACCCTAAAAATGTATTTTCAGAAGAAGATGAAGATATTTCTGTTTTTCTTGTAGATGTTGTTAGTCAAGATATCTATGATGTAGTTGTTATTGTTGATTCAATAGATTCGGGTTCAAAACCAGGAACATTACTAGTAACTTCTGATATAGCAGATTATGTAAGACCACTAACTAGTCATTCAATACCTTTACCTGAAATTAAATTCCTGATCGAAAAACAGAATAAACAATTTCTGTTTATTGGTGCACAAGCAAAAACAGTAGAATTCTTGAAAGAACCTTCATTAGAAATTCATGATGCAGTTGATGAAGTAATAAAATTGCTTGTTTAGGGTACTCGAAAACTTTTAAACATTCATTGATTTCCATAATATTATCTTGAGAAGAGAAAAGAAATTATTGGGTATGTTTTCTTATTGTTCATTATCGATGTCGAATGCGATTTTGATAAATTTCCTAAACGTAAACATCTATAATTTCTATACAGATGAAGTTCTTTTAGACATAATTTTCATTCCAATTGTTATTACAATTTATGCTATTTGGAATGCTGTAAATGATCCTTTCTTCGGATCAATTTCTGATAGAACAAAAACAAGAATCGGGAGAAGATTCCCGTATATAGTCTTCGGATTCATTCCTTTATTGGCTTCTTTTTTACTTCTTTGGTATCTTCCTCAGTCATTAACTCTTACTAACCAGAGTATAACTGTAGTTGCAAAAGGAAATATACCTCTTTTATGGAAGAATACTGTATATGATGTCTGGTTACATTACTCGCCATTTAAGATGTTTGCTCCTTTTATGAATAAGTCAGTGCAATATAGTATATTTGCTTATATGTTATCTTTTCTTCTAATATTCGATACTCTTTTCACTATTGTATTTGTTTCTTGGAGTTCACTCTTTCCTGAGAAATTCAAAACTGAAAAACAAAGAAATCATGCAGCAGCTGTAAGACAAACACTGAACATGCTAGGTTCAGTTGTAGCTATAGTTATTCCTCCATTGTTAATTCAATATGGAAACATTGATTCTTACCGACTTCCTATATTGATATTAATTATTGTTGCAATGATAGGTTTTCTTTTATCAATTTACGGTATTCGTGATTTCAAAAAAGATGAGAAAGAAAATACTAAAAATGAAGAGACACTTGAAATATCAGAAAAACTTAGTTTCAAGAAGTCTATTTCAACTATATTATCGAATAAAAACTTCATAGCCTTTATGGTGACATTCAGTTTGTCACAGATTGCTTTTCTGACACTTATGGCGGTTATAAGGTATGTTAACAAATGGATACTACTAGAGAGACCTCAATTTGAAACGTATTTCAGTGGGATCGCTTTTGGTGTTGGATTGTTGACATTTATTGTATGGGCTAAAATTTCTATAAAGAGAGGTCCCAAATTTGTTTACATAGTTAGTGGAACACTTTTCTCTATAGCACTATTTCCTCTAATCTTTGCTAAAGAAGGTTGGCAGTGGATTGTTCTTGTTGCTATGTTCTTTGTAGGCTTCTCAATATCAGGTTTACTTTTAGTACCGGATGTACTCATATCTCAAGTAATTGACAAAGATATCAAAGAAACGGGTAAAAGAAGAGAAGGAATCTACTATGGTTTCTATGGTTTCGCAATGAGAATTGCAATTGTTTTCCAATCCTATTTGATAACCATAGTTCTAAAAGCAACAAATTATGATCCTAGTGCTGAAATGCAATCTAGTTTAGCTAAAACTGGAATAAAAATACTTCTTGTAGGTGTACCATCTTTTTGTTTCACAATCGGTATAATTATGATGATTTTTATGTACGACTTATCTCGTAAGAAACTAGAAGAAAAACATGGAAGAAAGTTCTCAAAATTCTTCTAAATAAAGAAAGCTGGAAAATATTCTAGAATATTGAACCTTTCAATCAATATAAAGCCTATAATGAAACTTAACCATAAGAAAATGCGAAAAATATCAATCCATCTTATTGGAATTTTCTTGTAGTGAGTTCTTTTCTGAATTCCTAATCCCTTGAAATAGAGAGATTGTGCTAGAAATTCCGATCTATAGATGATTGATGCAATAAAAATTGCTAAAACTTTAGGTAACCATCTTAAAAAAAATCCTTTAATTTCTCCTCTAATTTTGAGTGTTGAAAATGTATCTTCTGCATCTTTTGCTATTCTAGGAATCATTGTTAAAGCAAGAGAAGGTATAAGAGCTATTTTTGTAGGAATTCTAAGTTTCTCAAAGCTTCGAGTTAAATCTGAAGGATTTACCAAAGTAAAAAGCAGAGAAAATCCCAAACCACCTATTAATATCCTCATTAATACTCGATACAAAATAACCCAACCTCCAAAAGCAAAAGATAATCCTCCAACTATAATAATAATTGGAGAAAGAGCCCAAAGAATGCTTAAAGCACCTCTTATGTTTCTAAAAACAATTACTTCAATTACAATTAAAATCAGGAGAAGAGCAAGAATCCAATTCCGATTCAATATCATAAATCCAAACTGAATCGAGATGATTAGAATACCAATTAATGGATGAATATTCAATTTATCTGGCTTATACAGAAACCCATCATAAATTCTCTTAAGCATGAATGACATTATGCTTCCTCCATCAATAGTTGGTTAAATTCTTCAGGATTGATTATTTTGGGAATCGTAATTCCTCTCTCTTCTTCGAGTTTTTGTAATAATCTTACTGTTCTATTAGGGATTAGATTTGTTTCCTTTTCAAGTTTATACAATACCTCTCTAGGTGTTCCTTCTAAACACATTTTACCATTTTCTAACACTATTAACCTATCAAAAGTAGTAACTATTCTTGGATCATTTGTGGCAAGAATAATTGTTTTCTTTTCCTCTTTTGCTTGCACTATTAGCTGTTCAAGAATCTCTCTACCTTTTTTATCTAAAGCAATAGTAGGCTCATCTAGTAGAACTATTTTCTTTTGCAAATGAAATGAGTTAACAATTGCATAGAGTCTTCTTTCACCTTCACTTAGATGATAGAGTTTTCTTTTCATTAATCTTCTCAATTCTAGTTTCTTATAGATTTTATTTGCTTCATCTTTATCATTAGTTAGTCTCTCTAAATCTATCAAAGGTGTTGGTCCAACAAGAAATAGTTTTGCATTTTCTGGAACAAAGACACTTTGTTTTTTTCCAGCTCTAATCCTTTTAACTTTAGATTTATCTACAATCACTTCTCCCTTATTAGCTTTAATTATGCCTAAAATGAGCTTTAGCAGAGTTGACTTGCCTGAACCGTTGATTCCCATTAACCCAATAGATTCTCCTTCATGGAAGTTGATGTCAACATTATCCAATATCAAATTAGTCTTATTATTGTATTTGAAGCAGAGTTTTTCTAAAGAGATTATTGGTTCCTTGCCTGATTTGCTTGATTTCCGAGTATTTTCTTGTTCAATTATTCGTTCAAGTTTTTCTGTAATCTTTGATGATTCAATCTTCTTTTCAAGATTTAACAGAAGGTCATCTTCTTCAATTTCTAAACGAGATAGCTCAGGAGGGTCAATATCCTTAAGTAAATTAATCGATTCCAAGGGTAGTCCATCACTTACTATTGTTCCTTTCTCAAGGACAATTAAGCGATCTGCCTTTTGAACAATATAATCTAATCTATGTTCAAATGCTATCACAAGATTACCTTTATCTGCAATACTTCTGAGAATATTAACAAGTTTGACTTCTGTTTTTGGATCGATTCTTGCAATAGGTTCATCCAATATAATTATCGGTGGTGTATATGCTAAAGCAGCTGCAAGAAATACTCTTTGTAATTCTCCAGAACTTAACTCGGGTATTACTCTTCCCCTTAGTTTTTTAATTTCTAATTCAGATAAAACTGTAGTCAGTCTAGATTCTATTTGTTCAGGAGATATACCAAGATTTTCCAAAAGAAAAACTATTTCCTCTTCTACTAATAATGAAGTTGTAAAATCACTTGGATATTGCGGAACATATCCTAATATCCTAGAGAGTTCTTTTCTTGAGATTTTGTTTAAAGGTTGATTATCAAAATAGATATCTCCAGTAATTTTTGCATTAACAAAATTTGGAATTAGAGTCATTAACACTTGAGCTAAAGTACTTTTTCCACTTCCACTTGAACCTGCTACAACAATAAATTCTCCTTTTGAAGCTTCTAAACTTATATTATTTAGAGCATTTTCTTTATTAGTTGGATATTTAACATTTAGATTCTCTATCTTTAGCATTGTTGCACCAAGTTACTTTAGTACTAATATTATTTAGCTGGGATTTCTATTTCCTCTTCAATTTCCTTTTCTTGAGAACGTCTTAAAATTCCAAGATCATTTAGATAGGATACTATTGGGATCACTATTGAAGCGCTTAGTACTACTTGAGCTATATTGAAAGGTATTTCTGATGCTGCAGCTCCTGTTGGATAGCCTAAGATAAATCTCTCATAGATAAAGTACCCAAGCACCATAAATACTCCACCAATAATGCAAGCTAGAGCCATTTCTCCTTTCTCTTTTAAGAATGTAATAACTATTAAAATTAATATGCTCAAGAATAAAGCTATTATTAGAAACACATAACCGGGTACAGTTAGTTCAAATGTCTTAGTAGAATAGAATGAAAAACCGAATACAAAATCCTCTTTAACATAGAAGGCTGAAATGCTAACCAATACACCACTGGAGACTCCCATGGAGAAATTTTTTATCTGACTTGGTAATTTACGACCATAGTGAAAAATCAATCCTACTACAAATCCTTCAACTAATTTTATTACAGCTGTTCCAGGTGCAAAGAATCCATATCCAAGAGCTAGATCAGCCATTGAAGCTCCTAATCCTCCACTAATTGCTCCAGTTATAGGTCCTCCAATTAGCGCAGCAAGATAAATAAACACCTCTCCAATGTTAAAAAAACCGCTAGAGGTAGGGATTGCTATAAAAAATATCGATGTTGAAAGAAATACTAATCCAGTAAAAGTCACAATTAATGCTAAATTTCTTATCGAAGTAACTTCTCTCAAGAAGACTTCTCCTAAACCTACTTCCTTCTCCACAATCATCACACCTAACAAATATTCAAGTTGTAACTTGAATAAATAAATATAACTGTTTTGGTGTGCAGATGAACTAATTTAGATTGATACTGAATCATCGATACTTTAGTTTTCTAAAGAAAAATGTATTAATAAATTAATTATGACATTTCCTTGGTAAAACACATGAAAGTAAAAAGATTATCTTTATTCATTAGTTTAGCTGTTCTACTAACTTTTACAGTCCAGATTACTTCAGCAAATCAAGCCCTGAATTATAATGAATATTTCTCATTCTTCAGATTTGGCGATGTTGATAAAGAACAAATTCAAGAAAGATATCAACTTCAAAATCGCTTAAGTGAATGTGATTGTGATTGTGAAAATGAATGTGATTGTGACTGTGATCAGTTTCAAGAAAGAATTCAGGACAGAATTCAAGAAATGATTCAGGACAGATTACAAGAAATGATCCAAGAAATGATTCAAGAAAGATTACACGATGGAAATTGTACAAATTAATCAAAATCCATCTATTTTTATTTTTTAAAACCATTTTCTTGAAGTTCTGTAGAACAGTGTAATTTGCTAGATAAAATCAATTAGATCTTTCATTTTTTCTATTGTTTCAAAACCTTTCTTAGTTACTTTGAACTCTTTAATTTTAGTTTCTTTATCAGTTAGAACAATCAATCCTTTATCTTGAAGTTCATTGAGATGTTGATAGATAGATTGCTTGGATTTTGCTTTTCCAAGTGATTCCCAGATAGAAATACCATAAGTTGCCTTACCTTCAGAAATTAGATTAAGTATTTCAAATTTAGTTGTTGATCCTTCAGATAAACCCCAGACTACTTTTTTCTGGTCTCTCATTTGAGAGGCATATATATTGAGTGCATTGAAACCTGTACCAGAAAGAATGGCGATTGTATTCTGTGTTTCAATCTCTTCTTGTTCCACTAACTCAGTAGCTGCAACAAGAACAGAAGCTGAAGCTGGTTCTATAAACAAACCTTCTCTCTTTGATAGATGTAGTGCTTCATCTATCATCTTTTGAGCACCGATTTCAATTTCTCGTCCTTTGGTTAAATTAATAGTTTCTCTAACTTCTTCAAGAAGAAATGGTTGATCAATTTCAAGTGATTCAGCAAGTGATGCACTCTTTGATTTTTCAAGAGATATAGCATAAATCCGGGGGATTTTACTGATCCAACCTGATGCAATTGCATCCTCAAAACCTCTATAAACAGAGTAAATAAGCGAACCTGAACCTCGAGGTACAATTAGTGCATCGAAATTTCTTTTCTGCAAAGCCAATTCTAAACCTAAGGTTTTCTGACCTTCAATAGCTAAAATATTGTTTTCTGGTGTAGCTAAATATGCATTCAATTCAACACTGAGTTGCTCTGCTTCTAAAATTGATTCTTCAACAGTACTTCCTCTTTCAATTATCTCACTACCATATATCTTCATTTGTTCAATTTTACTAAGTTCTAGATTATGGGGAATGACACTATAAGATTGTATTCCAGCTTTTGCAGCATATGCAGATAAACTGATGTTAAAAGAACCCGTACTTGCACCTATTACCTTAGTAATTTCTCTATGGACTACATCTGATACAACCAATGAACTAGCTCTATCTCTAAACGAACCTGTTGGATTTCTGAACTCCAATTTCAAACTAAGATTCTTAAGACGTTCAATGTTATTTACCTTCAACAAAGGAGTGTTTCCTTCTAGCAGTGAAACCGGATGAGAGTATGTTGGGAGAAAATCTATGAAAGACCACATAGAATTTACTTGGATTTTGGATTTTTCAGGTCCAGATATAGGAGGAATAGATATGAGTTTTTTACACTTCGAACATCTCAAAGAAGTTGCTATATGTAAACTTCCACAGCTGTTGCATACAATCTGTTCGCTCCTCATAAAAGATAATTAGAAAAAATCAATATAACTTTATTGCATAATCAATCTTCTATTATTCCTGTTGGTTCTTCATCTTTGTCTATAACTATCTCACAATTACAAAGCTCATCAAAAAACATCTCAACTAAGAAAGTAAGGGATTCTTCATCAAAGTCCAAAAAGAAGTTCATATCTTTCTTCTCAAGACTTTTGAAAAGTTCAATAAGAGCATCTCTTTCTCGTTTTGAATTAACTACTATATGCATGATAGTAAAATTACTTGGTTAAACAAAAACATTTCTGATTGTATCAATTGTAAAAAAATATCCTATTGTCAGTCTCACCAGATTTAAAAGTAAATTTGTTGAATACTATTACGTAATGATTCAAGCTGTTTACATTATCTCAAGGACCGGTGTTCCCATATATTTCAAAGAAAGAACACCTGAAGAAGATGATGTAACTAAAGTAACTTTATTTTCTGGAGTAATTTCAGCAATCAGAACTGTATTGCAGGAAATTGATGCTGGAGAAGCAAACTATCTAACTACTCAAACACATGAAGTTTATGTTGAAGCAACTAGCGACTTTGCTGTAGCACTTGTAAAAGACATAAAGGATAATTTTGAAAGAGAATCAATCAATGATATGATAGCTGAATTAATTACACAAATAACTTTCAATTTTATTGAACTTCCAGAAGTTGGAATACTAAGTTTTGAGCAAGAAATTCAAATGGCAAACATCATTGAAGATCTTATGGCTAAGTGGGAAGATTCAGTTAAGGATAGTCAAGCGCTAAAGAAGATTAAAGATTCATTTTGGTGAAAATTATGGTTTGGCAAACAATGAGTAACGAGATACCTATACTAGCAGTAATAATTGAAACAATTATTGCTATTTGTATGATAATTCTAACTGTAAGAACAATACAAAAGTTCTTTCAAAGAAAGAGAAAACCCACCCTCTATTTATCGTTAAGTTTTCTTTTTTTATCACTAGGAGTCGGAGCAAGTGCTCTCGGAAAATGGATAAACTTCTATCATCCATCACCTTCACCTCTAATTGATTATGCTGGAGGATGGATAGTTATTGCATATACAGTAACAGCAATTGCAAATGTGTTTCTTTTTGCATTTCTAGATGAGGTATTTCTTAATCTAGGAGGAATTTCTGTAGCACTTTCAGGGATAGCAAATGGAATTACAGTAGGATGTTTAATTGTAATAAATCGTTTCCAAGATGAAGTTTATTCTGAGACACAACCATACGTGATCTATCATGCAGCTCTATCTTTGATTACATTTGGGTTATTAGCATTCTTTGCTTTTAGAGAAGCAGCAAAAAGTGATCAAGCAATGCCAAAAGTAGGATTTGTTTTGATTGGATTTTATGGTGTTTTTGTGTCTTCAGTATTTGTTCTATTTGCACTGGATTTAATCATGCCTGAAGGCTACTCACCATTCTATTATGCAGCTTGGATATCTGCAGGAGTAGGAGTTTTTTGTGGGTATTTGGGATACATTTTTCCAGATTGGTTGAAGAAATTCTTAAAACTAAGCTGACGATAAATTAAATTTCCTTATTTTTCTATTTTTTTAATGAACAGCGTTATTTTAAGGAAAATGTTTTAAATAACTAGTTATCAAAATTAGTAAATTAAAGTAGGGAAGAATTATGCCGAAAAAGATTTGGAGCTACTGTGATGGAATTCCTGATCCAGTAGACATACCAGAAATCAGTGTTATAGGATTGTTTAGGGAATCAGCTAAGAAGTACCCAGATCGATATATCACTGAATTCAAAGGAAAATTCAAGAAGTATAGCGAAATGGAAGAGGAAATCAACAGATTTGCAAATTCTCTGAAAAAATTAGGCGTGAAGAAGGGTGATAGAGTTGCATGTCTGATGCCAAATTGTCCTCAGTACATAGTAGCATTTTTTGCAACTAATTCGCTTGGAGCAATTTTTACTGCAATCAGTGTCTTATACACCTCTAAAGAGATAAGATATCAATTACAAGATAGTGAAGCTAAAGTAATAGTCTCAGTTGACCTTTATCTGGATAAGATAAGAGAAGTACAAGATGATACCAAGCTTAAACATGTAATTATATCTTCAATAGGCGATGAGTTACCAGGAATAACTGCGTTTCTGTATAAGAAGATTATTGCAAGAAAGAATCCTAAAGTAATTGATGAACACGTTTACACAGATTTGATAAAGAAAGGAGAAAATAAAGCAATAAAAACAAAAATCGATGTGAAAGAGGATATTGCTGTGCTACAGTACACAGGAGGAACAACAGGGGTGATGAAAGGTGCAATGCTTACAAACTATAACCTCATGGCCCAAGCTACTATTCTTCCCTATTGGATTGAATGGCTTCCTGAACTTCCAGATGGACAGTATAAGATTTCTGGTTGTTTACCTATGTCTCACATTTTTGGTTTTTCAACCTCATTCCTTTGGACAATAGCTCTTACTGGATTACTTTATCTTATACCTGATCCCAGACAACTTGAAGAAGTTATGCAAAGCATTCACAAGCATAAAATTCACTTCATGTTTGCTGTTCCAGTTCTCTATCAGAAGATTGCAGAACATCCTAAAGTAGGAGACTTCGATTTATCCTCACTCTATCTGTGTATTTCAGGAGGAGAAGGTTTACCCGCAACCACTTCAAACAAATTTGAGGAAGTAACTGGAGCTACCTTAGTTGAAGGATATGGTCTCTCTGAGTCCTCTCCCGTAACTCACGTTAATCCTGCTACTCCAGAGCTTAAGAAATTAAATTCGATAGGTATTCCTATACCAAATACTCTAGCTATGGTTGTTGATCAAGACACTCACGAAGAAATCACTGAATACGGAAAAGAAGGTGAGCTTTGGGTACGAGGTCCTAGTGTAATGAAAGGTTACTGGAATAACAAAGAAGCTTCTGATGATGTTTTAGTCAAAGGTTGGTTACGAACTGGAGATGTAGCATCAATGGATGAGAAAGGTTACTTCTCAATAGTTGACAGAGCCAAAGACATGATCATTGTATCTGGTTACAAAGTTTGGCCTAGTGATGTTGAAGATGTTCTTTTTGCTCATCCTGATATTAATATGGCTGGTGTTGTTCAAGTTAAAGAAGGAACAGCCGAAAAAGTTAAAGCTTTCTTAGTTGCTGAACCTGGATCAAAAGAACTTACTCGAGCTGAGCTCAAAGCTTACTGTAAAGACAAACTAGCTCCTTACAAAATACCAACTATAATTGAATACAAAGATGACTTACCCCGAACTGTTGTTGGCAAAGTATCACGTAAGGATTTACGAGAAGCTTCTGCAGCTGCTAAGAGTACAACAAAAGCTCCTGATGTAAAAAAAGAAGTAATTAAAAAATAAAACAAAATTAATAACTGGACTTATACATCCAGTTTCTCTTCTATTCTTTTTCTATCTTCATCGTTTAAGGTATCAAGACCTTTTATGTTTTCTTTGTCCATTCTTTGGAAGAAAACACAATCTTCATGATGCCACCGATAATTAAGATGCTCTTCAAAATAATGAGGTTCACCTAACCTAACAGTATCCTTTTCGATATTAGAACTACAAGTTCTACACTTTGATCTACTGCTTTTTGCATATTCAATCTTCCACTTCTCTTCTCTATCATACATTGTTGATTTAAAGTCTTGATTTTCTATAATAGAATTGATAATTTCATAAGGATTCCCGCCATCTAAATCATCTTTGTCTAGTTTCAAATGGAAAGTATCGCGATTTGACATAATAAACGCCAATTGTGCTGGTTTGTCAATCTGAAGTTTCTTTTTAACCATGACTTTAGGAGGTAGCTGATTAAAATCTAGGATATATTTCCCGCAAGCCTTAGACATAAGCTTACTTAATTCTCTTTTATTCATTGGTTGGAATTTTTTTTCCTCAACAATCCCATAGATTGTTTGAATAACAGTCCTATCAATATCTTCTATAAATTCTCGTTCCTTTATTACAACAAACGAACCTAGTGGAACTTCATCAATTATTTCTACGATTTGAAAGGAATGAGGATCTATGAAATGACCCCACTCATTCTCCGAATCAAGATCAATCTTCATTTACTATCACTTGTATACAGAAAAGATTTCATTATTTAATCTTACTAACAAAGAATGGAAAGAATGGATAAATAGGTGAAACTATAACTATCCACCAGGAGTTCCATGAGTAAAAGCATCTGACCACATATGATCCCAAACATCTTCCTCAATTAGTGTTTCCTTTTCAACTATGGTCTTATAGATCCATTTCATCAATTCATGATGTCTAAGCTCATCTTCATAGATAGCTCGAATAACTATCTTCTCCTTATTATCTAGGAAAGATACATTATCAATATATTCCTTATATTTCTTCAATGCTAGAGCTTCTAGCTCTACATGTTCTTGTATTGCATGAGCAATCTCTTCAGATACTTTTTCATCAATTGCAGGACTTGGTCCAGTTAATCTGTCAAGTAATGCTTGCAGCATAGTTTCGTGCTTTTGAGAATCTAATGCAACTGCAAGTATCATCTCTCTAACCAATGGATTCTTAATACCTTTTACAGCTTTCTGAGCTGTTTCAACTATTTTCTTTTCTACTTCCATTTGCTCGTTGTAAAACTCTATTCTTTCTTCTTTGCTCATTAATTACACCGATATTCTGGTTAAACTTGAAACTTCTTTAACTTATCATTATATAAATATTCACAAGAGCCAATATAAGTGCAAGTACAGATACTCTATTTTCAGAACTACTACAAGATTCAGAAACAATTAAATAACATTTTTAGTATTAAAATTGTTGGAGAATTTTCTCATGTTACAAAATATAAGAATTGAAGCATCTACAGCAAATCAAATGAAGACATCAGGTTTATTATTCCTAATTGCATCATTTCTGATACTTTTAGGAAATTTGATACCTGTTTTAGCAATCATAATTATCTTTCTAGTTCTTGGATTGATAATGATTCTAATTAGTATTGGATTCCTTATATCCTTCTTAGTTAAGTTGGATGAATTGAGACCAGATGAAAAATCAACATTCAACTTTACAAGAATTGGATTGGGTTCGTTTATGCTAATGCTTATAGTGGTCAACATATTGGTATTTGTGTTAGTTCCAGTTGCAGTTACTCTTGTTTTTGCTGTAATACAAGCTATAACACAATTAGCAGGATTTGTAGGTCTAAATATCTCTTTTCAGAAATTTAGTAGATCACTCGATCCCTCACATAAAATAGATTCACCAGCTTTCTTTCTATATGGTGGCTATGGTATAGTAGAACTCACAATGGCAATAATAGCTGCTTTTGCAGGATCTTATGGAGCTTTAATGGCAGTTCTATGGATTGATTTGATACTAACATTCATTCTTATGATAGTTGTTGGAATAGTTCTAATACTTAACACAGAAAAATTACTGAAATATTCAGGTGAGACTTTTAAATCACCAGTTGCAGATAGTCCAGATCAACCAAGTGCTAAGTATTATACTACTGAGGAATCAAAGGAAGTAATCTACTGCCAAAATTGTGGGAATAAGATATTAGATTCAGATGCTTTTTGTTCAGAATGCGGGGTTAAAAGATAAAATTTTCTTTTCTTCTCCTTTTTCTCTTATCTCAAATCCAGTTGTAAAAATTTATAACAACTGATAATTTTCTACTCTTATGAGTTTAGCAGTAGATGTTATTCTAATACTGGTTCCTTTTGTAATTGGAATTGTTCTACTGGTATTCTTCAAGTTCAAAGCTGATACTGTAGGTTCATTACTATTTGCTTTGATACTTATTATTGGAATCTTTTACTTTCTTACAAACTGGAAAGATGCTTTCCTCGCTTCTCTTTCAGGAATAGTTGCTTCCTTTCCTATATCATTAATGGTATTGACTTCTATTCTAATGATAACGTATCAACAGAAGACGGGAGCTCTTGACAAAATAGTTGTTTCATTTAAGAAAATTGGAGGAGGAAATAAAGCTTTTCAAATCATGATGATCAATCTAGCCATTGGGTGCTTTCTAGTTTCAATTGGAGCAACACCAGTAACTATGCTTCCACCAGTACTCATGGCTATGGGGTATTCAGCTTTTGCTTCAGTTGCTCTTCCTGCAATAGGATATGATCCTCTTACAACCTACGCATTACTTGCCGTTCCTGCTGAATTCTTTGCCTTCTTCATGAAAGATTCTCTGCTAGTATCACAAATAGATAAGTTATCTCTTCTTAGTAATCATATAATTGAAACAGAACTAGTAGGTTCTGGAATAGCTTTTTCATTTTACATGCCTTTAGTTACAATTGGTATTGCCTTAGGAATGTTATGGTTAGGAGGAGGAAGAAAGCTTCTCTTCAGCAGAGATGGGATAATTTTTGGTTTAACAGCTGGTATTACAGCAGGTGGAACAGCAATTTTAGCCAACTTCCTGGAAATGGTTAAATTAACAGGCGTTATAGCTGGAATTGTCACAGGACTTGCATTAATTGGTGTTGCCAAACTCAAAAGAATAAAAATTATAGATTCATCAGTATTAACGGAAGAGGAGAAAGAAATTGACAGAAACATTCCACTTTGGAAGGCTCTTTCTCCATGGATTTTTTTGATAATTTTTGTAGCTTTAGTAAATTTCATACCTTTTCTATATGATTTATTTAACGTAAAACTTCTTTTCACAATTAACATTGGAAGCTTTTCTATAAATACAAAATTTCTCTCCCATGCATATTTCTGGGTATTTGTGGCAACATTGTGTTCAGTTCCGCTTCTCGGATTTGGTAAAAGTGATTTGAAAGAAACAATGAGAGTGTGGGGGAGACGTTCATTGCGACCAGTTTATGCAGCTGCAATTTTCTTTGGTATAGCTTTCATAATATGGGAATCTGGAACTAGTCCAAGTGGATATACTATGACTACAGCTTTAGCTGGTGCTTCAAGTTACATTTTTGGGAACTATTATCCACTAATTGTACCATTTATTGGTCTGTTTGGAGGATTTATTAGTGGATCTGAAACATCTGCAATTGCAATGTTCACGAAGTACCATGAAACCACGGCTTCTGCACTAGGAATAAATGCAATTGCAGTGGGTACAGCAAATGGTGTAGGCGGTGGACTTGCATCCGTTCTTTCGCCAGCTAAAATCCAAAATGCAGCTGCAGTAATTGATAAGGTTGGAATTGAAGGAGAAGTAATTAAAAAATCAGCACCAATAGCATTTCTTATGACTCTTTCAGTTTCTATTATTTGTTTGTGTTGGGCTAATAGTTATGTTTGGTGGCAATGGATAATTGCTTTTGCTATATATTTTGTGATAATTCTGATTATAGGATTGACATTATATTTTTACAGAAATGAAAAAAAAGAGAGTAAATCAGATACCAACGATTAGCTGATGTATAAGCATAATTATGTACAAAAGCCCCATAGTTACACCTACAGCTGCTAAAACATATCCAAAACCAATAGCAGTACCGAATGCTCCTCCTAAAATATAAAGACGTAATCTGTCTCTAAAGGGAAGTTTTTCTTCAAGTGCTCTTAAGGGTAAATCTGGAATATTCTTTGAATTATCTAAAAGATTGAGACCCATACCAATTAACAGACCTATATTTCCAAGTATAACAAATATTGTGAAAAAGAGGTTTAAACCCCAATTAGTTGAAGAAATTAACAGTATAACACTTGTTAGTGAGATAACACCAAACCAACCATAAATTTGAAAAAGTGGTGACTGCAAACTTGGGTCAAGTATTTTGAAAGTTTTATTGACCATATTGAAAGTATATATTCTTATTAAGAAACTAAAAACTAGTGCAACTATTGCTAATACTTGATCAAAAAGTGTTAGTGCTACAGATAGAATATCAAGAACTAAATATACAAAAAGCAATACACTAGCAACCTTCGCTTCTGCTGTATAACGTCCTAGTGTCATCATTGTTATTCCGAGGAACAATAAAGCTAAAGCTAAAATTGATGTAGTTATTATACTCATTACTGATACGAACGATCCGAATATACCGATAAAATTCAATAATTGCAATATTGAAGCTATAATTCCTACTGAGAAAAATAAATATCCAGATATCTTCATAATTAATATACTAGATTTATCGACTGACATTCTAGAACCTCAAATTATTTGATGCTGAATTGATATTCAACGTCTATTCATTGATTGTTTCTTACAACATGTTCTAAAAACATCTGAATAATTTAAACCTTTCTCACAAATTTGAAGTCTTAAAAGCAAGAAAAATATATATTATTCTAGGAGAATCGAGTTTAAAAATTGATAATAAAACGTAAAGGAAGGCAGTAAGATGAAAATTACTAGGATAGATCTGAAATTAAAAATCAATCCAATGGAACCTGATTTGTATGGTTCAGCCTTTCTAACTATAAGTAATCCTTCTTCGAGTATAGAATTAATGATAAATAAAAACCTTCAATGGCTGGAAATATATGCAGAGGTTAGAGGTAAGAAGTATTATTTTACTCCCCAAGAGAAAATTGTTAGTGAAGACCATTTCCTTAAAACAGCTAAGATTTGGTCAATCGATCTTCCTGATGAAATACAAAATTTAGATGAATTTCACCTTTCAATAAGATATTCAGGAGAGATAGAATCTGATCCTTGGTCAACAAATTACATTTCTGAAGATGGTGTAGAATTAGGTATATATGTTGCTTATTATCCAATTCTGAATATAACTGACAGGATTAGTTTTTCGTTAATGCTTCAAGCACCTAAAAACTGGTCTTGGATAATGAATAGTGAAAGATTAAAAGATTGTCAGTGTGATATTTGGGTCAGTGAAGAACCAAAAGTAGACCTCTATATAGTAGGTGTTCCAACAGATGTAGCTATTAGTCAAGATAAGTTTTCTAGATTTTGGGGACTAAAAAGAAATTATGATAAATTTAGTGTTTTAGATGATTTTCTTCAGAGATATTATTACTCAATAGTTGAGATACTTGGAAAACCTCCTCTTGATAATTTCAGCCTAGTCTTGGTTTCTAGAGAAACAGGAGGTATGATCACACGTCAAGGAATTATTGTTATGTCAGACAACATTTCTGATCAAGTTATTACTGAAAAACGTGATATCCTTCTACTCAAGTGGGTTCATGAAATTGGTCATTTCTGGTTCAATAAAACTTCAGTAGAATCATATCACAATTGGATAGATGAAGCTTTATGTGATTATATTGCTCTTTTTATTTCTCGACAGGAGCTTGGAGAGGATTTCTACATCGTTCAGTTAGAAGAGATCAAAGATAAGATAAAAAATGCTACTGATTTACTTCCTTTAAAGAAGATCACTAGACAACATGACAAAGCAGATATTCTCTTTTACAAATATGGATCATTGATCTTCCATGATATATTTGAGTTGATTGGGGAAGATAAATTCAAACTTTTTCTTTCAAAATTTGCTAAGCTATCTTTAGATGCTATACAGATAGAAACTGAAGATCTTGAAAATACTTTAACAGAAGTTTACAAAAAAGATTGGAAAACCTACCTAACTAAGAAATTAGAAGAAATCCCATCAATATAAGATTAAGAGAGGAAACACATTTTTATCTCATAAGGCTTGAAGCTTAATTCTAGTTGATTATCTTTAATCTCATTTTGATTGAGAATTGTTCCATCAAGTTTGCAATGTTCCAACTTAGTAAATTTCTGATTAACTTGAAGAGTTGTTGATTCAGTTTCTGAACTTAAGTTGTACATGGTCACACATAATTTCTCATAACGTTTTCGTAGTGATGAGATTCGAATCCAAGGATTTACTATGTGCAAAATCGATTCTGATAGTTTTTCCTGAAGTTCAGTATTTTTAATCACCATTGTTTTTGGTTTTAAGCAGAATGACTCTGATTGATTATCAGTTTCATAATGAGGTGTTTTCTTTGAATGAATTTGAAAACTATAATCGAAGGTATATTCTGAACCAACCTCCTGTGCACCTGGAGTAGCCATAGGTGGACCTGCATGCATAGGTCTCTCATCATAGTCTGCTCTAGAAAGATAACCAACACATCTTAGCAATGTGAGAGCAAGTCTAGAATTGTTTGCTAACTCGACCTCTGGTAAACCTTTGTTGAAAAGAGAGAAAGCTAGATCTGAACTATTGTCTTCAATTCTAATATATCTTCTCTGAGCCTGTATGCCAGATGGGGCTTCCTCATAGGTTTCATCTCCTATTGGATCACTCTTACGTTTTACTACTCCAAAGTGTGTAGAAGTTAAGGTATCAAGAGAAGAATAAGGCAAGTCAAAGCAGATACGCAGTCTGTGATCTTTAGCATAATTTGTTAAGATAGTTCTGATATCTATTCTCTCAATATCTCTGTAAAATCTAAAAATTGTTCTCACAGGAACTATAACAGAACCTACTCTCTTATCTCTATCGTCGCTCAATTCTTCAAAAAGTTCTAAATCCATTTCTTGTTCAATTTCACTAAATAGAGGACCTTTAATTGTGAGTTTTCTTTTAATTTTCTTTATCTTAACTTGTTCCGGTCCTATTCTCCCAAAAGTATATTCATCTCCCTTATCACCAAAATCCTCAAACTTGTGAAGTTGAATAAATTCTGTATTCGATTGTTTATCTAGCAAATTAAAAGTCCCATCTGAATTGAAATTCAATGAATAGAATTTTGTTTCAATTCTATTCTTTGATGAGATGAGTTTTTGATCAACTTCCACATAACTAATATTGTCTTTGATTTCAAATCTGTTAAAACTCCATCCTTTAAGAGGAGCTAAAACACCATACTTTTGTTTTGTACCTAAGGTTGCTTTCACATGAAATTTCTTGTATTTTTTACTGTTTATTAGTTCAATTGCTTGTTCTTTCAAATCATCAACATCAAATTCTCCTATAGGTACTCTACCACATATAAGAGTTATATCACATATCTCAGGATTGATGTTATCTGACATTGAAACCTCATTCAAGTAGAAGTCAGTAATTTGCCTACCAGGTAACATTTTCAATCCAGTTTTTAGCATTAAGCGAGTAAAAGTATTCTCAAAAAGAACTTCTTCTGAAGAGCTCATAGGCTGGACAAGATAATTATTGCCAAAACTATCTTGTAGACCTTGAATAGAATCTTTTGCAGAAGCTGAGAACTCAAAATATGACAAATTTTCAAAATTGTTTGTTGGATTGAAAACAAATAATTTAGATTCAGCTTTTTCTTCTTCCATTCTTCCGATTTTTTCTTCTAGCTCAATGAGTTGTGACTCTCCTAAACTTTCTGCCCAATGAAATCTTGATTTCATCTCTTCATGTACTTGATCTACAGAACATCCACAAATTCCATCATGTGTCTGATTTTTGAGCAACCACTTCCATGCAAGATTAAGATATGAAGTTGGATATCTATAGTTGTTAAATAACCAGAAAAAGGAAAAAATAGGTTCTGTATAATGAACGAGTAAATCTTCAATATCTTGATTCCATTGTTTTATCCACATCCTAGCAGAGTAAGTATCTTGTAACAAGTGAGCTCTTGCTGAAGATCGAAATTCTCCAGAATATTCTGGGATAATGAAATTTGTTTGTTGAAGCTTATCTTGCAGCTCATCTACATAGTTTGAAAGTAAACTTAGATTAATTTCTGTATTTTCAATTTGAACCAGTTTAGCTAAAATGTTCATGTTTGGATGAGGAAATTGATGATCAGTTCCATACATTAAAAGATAAATCGGTACAGGTGAAAATGGTTTTAACTCTTCAATTTTCTCTACTATTGAATTCTTGAGATCCTTATCATTATCTGGTAAATCAGCTGCATTTCCATAACCCTTAGGCATATAGACTCCTAGAATTGAATCATGAGAATGAAAATCACTTTTCCATTTGAAAGGTACAGTATTAATTTCATTACCTACACCTCTCCAAATTACAGCTGCTTTGAACGAAGTCAAATTTGAAAGAATCTGGGGAACAGCTCTAGAATGACCAAATTGATCAGGAAGATATCCTACCTGCATTAGAGGAATTTTAAATTCATTTGCCATATCTAAACTTACTTCAAGGTTTCTGATAAAACTCTCTTGACCAATTAACCATTCATCTGGAAGCAAATACCAGGGACCAACTGCGATTTTTCCATCTCTAATCAAGGATAATAGTACATCTTTCTTTTCCGGACGAATTTCAAGATAATCTTCTAAAACGATTGTTTGACCATCTAGCATAAAGAAATAATCCCTTTGTTTGGTTATTTCTAGTAAATTATCTATTAAATTGACTAACTTAACTCTAAAATTCTGAAATGGTAAATACCACTCTCTATCCCAATGTGTATGAGGTACTATAATTACAATATTCTCTTCAGTCATCAATATTCCTCGTTGTTAAGGATGTTTGAAAGGAGTAGTATATCTCTTTTTTGGATAATAATTAATTATCTAGTAATATTCAGCTGATTCTATAATAAAAATCGAACATGTTTGTCACTTATTCAATAATTCTTTTGCACTGTCAATTAGTTTCTTAGCTGAAGCCAGTCCAATTCCTTTTATGGGAGTGAGATCTTCAGGGTTTGCTAGTGCTAATTGACTAGCATCCTTAAATCCTGCTCTTCTAAGATCTGCAGCTTTTTGACCAACTCCTTTAACTTGTTCAATTGGTAAACTGGCGATCTTAGCTTTGGTTTTCTCTTTCTTAACAGGAACTGTCTTAACCTTAGAATATTCAATAATTCCTTTGATTCTACCAAGATGATTGGTTCTAATTGTTTTATCTTTTTTTCCTACATCAGTGATTGTCTTCAGAATATCCTCACTTCGTGAAACCATCTGAACAAATTCTTTCTGATCTTTACTTGATGAATCATAAAGCATCCCTAATCCATTGATTGCATCCAAAAAAGTGATTGTAGAATCAACGACAAGCAAAGGATGAGATATTTCCATACTCTTTCTAAAAGCTGTTTTTGCTAATAGAAAACTTTTCTCATAATCACCTAGCTTAATCATAATTTGACAATTAAGTAGCATTGCTGCTAGTTTCTCAATTTCATCGAGTTCAACTCCTTTCTCTAGCAAATTGAGCTGATTCATAGCCTCACTATGTTCTCCTTTGTTCAACAAATCTTCTGCTTGTCTCAAACCGTCAAGATATACTCCAAACATGTTCTATCCCCATTTAGAAGAGAAATTTAATTTTCCCAAAGAGTGTTATTGTAAAATATGATTTTGTGACTAATAAGTTTTCTTAAAGTTTTAACGAAAATTCTTGCTTTTATACTAATTTCTCGCTATATTATTGTGTGATGAAAGTGGAAGAAATATGGAATATTGTGCTTGGTACTTCATTAGCAGTCGTTTCTGGTGTGCTGCTTTTTTGTATTGAATTAATGCTAAGAAAATTTCAAAATAAGAAGAAAAAGAGTGGAAGTTTCACTCTACATCTTCAAGATCCTTCGTAGGTGGTTTCAGTTTTCTAGGCCACCAGTTCCATTTTGAAGCTAGACTCATTATAGCTGGAACCAAGATGGTTCTTATAATGAAAGTATCAATCAACACAGCTAATGCAAGAATGAAACCAAATTCATTTAAAATCATTACACTGCTAAACATCATTCCACTGAAAGCAATAGCCATGATAACACCTGCCATACTAATGATACCTCCTGTTCTATATAATCCCTTGATAACAGAAGCTCTTTCAGTATAGCCATTGTTTCTATACTCAGAAACTCTTGAAAGGAGGAATATGTCGTAGTCAAGCCCCAAGCCTATAAGTATTGAAAATGACATTACTGGAGTAGCCCAATAGAGATGATTAATATCTTGTAGAACATGGATAACTCCATCAAAAATTCCTACATCAAAAATCAGTGCCGTTAATCCGTAAATCCAAGATAAAGTTAAACCAATAGTTATAATCAATCTGAGTGGTACGAAGACTGACTTGAACATTAAAGCAATTAAGATGTAAACAATAACAACTATAATCCCTATCATTAATGGAAACATCTCATAGACTAAATCAACAGAATCTACAACATCTGTGCTTCCTCCAGCAAGATGAAATTTAAAACCGGAAGAATCTTCATACTCTGCTAGAATCTCTCTTGTAGCTTTAATCCAGTCTTCAACATAGCTTCCAAATGGATCAAAACTTGGTTGCACATCAATCATAACAGTAGAGTTATCTCCATTAGTATATCTAGCGAAAATCATTTCTCTGTAAAGAACAGCATTTTCTGTATCATAAGCTGCTGATACATTGTTAAGATACTCATAAGCAACGAAGAAAGGAATAGCGAATCCTTGTCCCCAAGATATCGTTATGAATGACTGTTCAGTAATATCCGTCTGATTAGCAATATCTATAATTATCGTTTGAGTAAGAGTAAAGAATGCAGGATTGATTATTCCATTAGTCTGATTAGTCTCAATAAGAATATACATAGGTGCCAGCATTCCAGGTTGGAATTCTTCTTTAAGAATATCAAATGCCATCGTGGATTCTGCTTGCCTAGGAAGTATATGTACCTCACCTATTGATGTATCCATTTTCAACATTTGTATGGAGACTGGAATAGCTACTACTAAGGTTACTAATATTATTGGAATAGAATATTTTGTGGCAAATTTACCTATTTTGTACCAGATACTTTTCATCTGATTTTGGAGTTCCAGCTCTTTTCTTTCTTTTTCTGTTTTAGGAAGCTCATCTTGTTTCTTCTTGAGTAATCTAAATTTAGAGAAGAAACCACCAAATTGGAACAGAAGTGCAGGTGTTAATGTTAAATTAACTAACAGTGTAGTTAGAATACAGACTGCAGAACCTAATCCAATAGTTGCAAGCAATCCTATGGGGAAAAATACTAGACCAAAAAAGCAAATAGCTAATGTGATTCCACTTACACCAATTGTATGACCTGCATGTTCTAGCATAAGTGTGACAGCTGTATAGTTATCTCTTCCTCTGATTAACTCTTCTCTGTATCTAGAGAGTAAGAATAAGGAATAATCAATTGACATAGCTATGACAAGAGACATCATAACACTGGGTACAAAACTGAATACTGGCATAGCTCTTGCAATAGGATACATTAATCCAAATGAGGTTCCTATAGAAAATGCTACACTTACTATTGGAATTATCATCAGTTTAAAACTTTTCAAAACTAATGCTAAGACAATTAATGCTAAAGGTAGTACAATTGAATCCATAACAATAATATCTTTCTCAGAAGCTCTTTTCATGTCTTCAAAAAGTATGTGTGATCCTGTAAGTAAGATACTGTAACCTTCAGGTTCAATGCTATCAATTGAGAGATTTAGAAATTCAACAAGTTCATTCAGCTCATCATCAGATACAGCATTAATATTGATTTCAAAAATCATAGTATTATTTGAATCACTCACATATCCCATAGCAGCATCAGTCAATCCACTAGCTATTAGATAGTAATAACCATTAATACTAACAATAATATCAGAGAAATTTGATGCCATTACCGTTGAGTTAAAATCATAGCTGAAATCTTCAATATCTGTAGTTAGAACTGTACCATTGGGATTTTGAATAACTAATACTATAGTTGTTTCTGTATCTATATCAGGAAACTCCTCTTTCAAAATTGTATTGGCAATAAATGATGGAGTATCTTCAGGTACATTGAAATCTCCACTAGTTTCTGATATAAATTTGGGAGCTAACCAAACACTGAAACCTATTATTACTACCCAAGCGATAATAACAATTAATTTATATTTTTTAAGAAAATTAGAATATTTCTCAACAAATTTCATTTGAACCCCTATTCTTTTTTATAGAATTTACTCGAAAAAAGCAGTTTTAAGGCTTCTTATCCTCCTTTCCTAAAGAGAATGTTTCATGAATAAATTTATATAGCAAATCTATCGACAATTGAAAAAAATGTGATTTCTTATGTATGTATCAAAATTTGAGATACCTTAGTTAGAAGAGAGTGTTTATAATTGTATCAATTTTTAGAATATTAGCGCAATTAATTAGCTTTATAACTCACCAGATTTGAAAGGTTTTGCAAATGACTGAAATACAAAAAACTCCAATCAGGAAATATTCAAACATTGTAATTTATGGTTCTATTGCTTTCATGCTTCTTGGATTACTAAACATAGCAGATCAACTATTATGGTACTTGTCAGCTCGAAGTCAAATTGTTGGTTATTTGTTCATTAGTTTAGTATGTCTAAGTCTGCTTCCTATAGGTTGGGGATTACGGGAGATTACTGATATATACTTTGTTGATCACATTACAAAAGCTGGAAACCAGACTGCTATGTGGATTTTTATTTATGCAGGATCAGTTTTGTTTGATATGTTAACTTTTGGATTTCCAGTAACAGCTGGATTCGTAGGATTAGCTCTAATATTTGGTAGAGTTTTAGCTTATCTCAAATTAAACAAGCTATTCGAAAAAATCAAAAGTATATTTAATCTTAAAATAGGTAGTTTCTTCTATATTTTGTTTGCGTATTTTGCAGTTATTATTTCAGTCTTAGGAGCAGTATCCAGTTATGCTAATGATGTAACTTTTGAAATTTTTATTAGGGTTTTTGATGGCTCAATTGAATCACTTTTAATGATAATTGTAGGTTTAAAATTAATAATTGATGTCACCAGAATAAGAGAATTTATAGAAACTTCAGAAATTCAACCTTATTCTGCTAAGAAGGCTTTTCTAACAAAAGATCGATCAGAAACTCCTGTTCTTCAGACCACTAAAGCTCATTTCCAATCAACATCTCAGATTCAAAGATTGCAACAAAAAAGTCAAGAAAGAACTGCAAGAATCGAGAAAATGAAATCAAAGGATAAACCTACAAAGAAGCAGGTTATTACTCAACCCATAATACCTAAGAAAGAACGTAAAATAACCTTTGTTGAATGTACTTATTGTCATGAGAAGACAGATATAAACCTTGGTCATTGCATGAATTGTGGAGAAAAACTGCTTAAGCATCTAGATAAAGAACCGACTACTGTTAGAGAAGAAACTTCAACAAAAACTAGAAGAACACTATCTCCTAAGCGAGAAAAAATAGTTCAGCAAATAACTGTAGCTATCTTCTTAGTTGCATTTGTTACTTATGCTTTTGTTACAGGAGATTTTACACTAACAATATATGCATGGGTAGTAATAGCACTATTTACCACTTACTTGGTAGTAAATTACATCATACTATTTTTCACAGGAAGAGGATTTGCAATAACGACTTTTCTAAGTGATATAGCATTTATGTTTATAATCGTACCAATATTGATGGCTATTTTATCACATTTCATGGTTGTTCTTTTAAGAATCATATCTTCTGAACCTATTCCAGATCAAATAATTCTATGGATTCTAACTATAATTCTAACCTTACTTTCTATAACGTTGATTCTTAGATACAAAGTTAATGCAACTAACATGAGTCTTAGAGAATACATCAAATTTAGGTTAGATTTCGAAGCACGGGCTGAAGAAGTGAAGAAAGATAAGGAAAGAGTAGAGAAAAAGAGAGCTGACTTTGATAGCTTAGACAGAATTGAAGCTCATATGAAAAGACAACAAGAAGAAAAAGTAGTTGATTATGAGGACTTTGATGTTAAACAAAGGTTGAAGGATTTAGGAAGTCCATTGAATAATGAAGAAGAGTGAAATGTTTCCAGAAAAGTGTTATATATGAGTTCAATAAAATCCTCTTCAGTATGAATCTACAAAAACCAAAAACTGATGAAATATTTGCTTCCTATTCACATTATGTAGCTTTAATTGTTGCTCTTGTAGGTTCTATATTTCTAATTTATTTTTCAAGATTGAGTGTGGGTACTCTTCTAACTACAATCATCTACACATTCTGTCTATGCTTCATGTTTGCAGCAAGTGCTATTTATCATAATTTTAAGAAAGAAGAGAATGAAGTCTCTTTTTGGAGAAAAGTAGATCATGTTGCAATTTATTGCATGATAGCTGGTTCATATACAGCTATTTCCTATATTTATACTGACGGAAATTTCAGATGGACAATTATTGCTTTTCAATGGATTTTTGCACTTGCTGGAAGTATTTTCAAGATATACAAAATAGAGATTCCTAATTGGATTGATGTAGGAATTTATCTTTTTATGGGATGGATGATTGTAATCAGAGTTGACTATATGTTTAAAGTATTTCCACTAAGAATTTTGTTATTGGTATTATTTGGCGGAGTAGCTTATACCATTGGAGCAATACTTCATGCAATTAACCAAAGAAAGAAATTTGCCAAATTTTTCAATTTTCATGACATATTTCACGTATTGATAATTGTAGGTGCTGCACTACATTATATAGCGGTTCTTGACGCTTTTATATAGATAGAAGTATAGCAAAAGATATAATGATTCAGCTCAGTTTATAATCTTGTAGAGCATGGGATAGTTGTGAGCTTAAAATCAAACATTCGTCAGAAGATAGAATATCAGTGTAATAACTGTGGGAAGCAAAGAATATTATTCATTGCACCTGCTTTACAAGGTGATAAAGTAGAATCTCATGGTTATAGTGAATATGCTGATGTACATATTTGCTCTAATGATGAATTGAAGGCTATTAAGCTCTTTGTTGATACTAATTATGATGTCCGATCTCAAGTTACTGTTGAAAGTCAACCGAGAACAGAGACTCCAGTAATTACAGAGATGTCTGGATTTAATATTCCAGTTCCCAAGAAAACTGAATTTTTGGAGGAAGTAATCAATCCTACCAAGGATTTTGGTGGTTATAATTTCTTTTGCTTAGAAATTAAGGATAAACTAAGGCAAAGAAAATATATTCTAAAAACAGAGAAAGAGGGAAAGATAATTGATTCAATCTCTCCTTTAGGTTTTGTTGAAATCAAAACAAAAGTATCCACTGATACAGATGAAAATTTTGTGAGAGAGTGGGTTATTAGTCTTGCAAACACTTTAGAATCTTTAGTATATCTAGATGAAGCACTATTAAGCTACTTAGGAGTTTATCTTGATTATATGATTACTTCAAGGCCCAAAGAAAAGGAACTTCTAGAGTTGAACTTATTACTACATTCATCAAAAGCTATACCTCACTCAACTCAAGAACACATCTTTATCTTTGAGGATCATGTTAACGAACTTTTTCCAGAACTGAACATTGTCAGTTATAGGATGTACAAGAAGATAATGCAAGCATGTTTGGGGAATGAACATAAAACACTCATTGATATTTATGATCAAGTTAAGGAAAAATTAGTTCAAGTCCAAGCCTTTCCATATTTTATTACAGTGATTAGTACATTAGTATCATTCGGTTTCATTAATTTAGAAAAATTAGAATTTTATACTGTAGGATAGTGTCAATTGTGAAATTTAATCCAGAAGACTTTGATGAAAAAAAAGCTTTTAAGCTTCTGAAATACTTGTGTGAGAATATTGGTGTAAGAATATCTGGATCTTCTGGAGAAGAGATAACAGCTGATTTTCTTCTTTCAAAATTTAAAGAGAAAGAACCAGATAATAGTCGAAAGGAAGTTTATCCTCATCGATACTATGAAGGAGTTGAAGCAACTATCTCACAACTTCCTGAAGGGGATATTATCAGAGGAAAACCTATGTGGATGACAAAGAGCACAATAGGGGAAGGAGTTGAAGGAACTGGTTATTATTTGGGTTCAATTAACCAAATTGAAGAGATATCGCTTCTTGACATTCAAGATAAAATCATCTTTGTATTCTTCCTTCGAGATTACTTGGAACCTGAAGTATTTACCAACTTAAAGAAATTATACAGACTAAAACCAAAAGGAGTTGTTCTTTTAAGTAATTTTAATCAGAATGTAACTCGTTCAGATCCTTTTATCGAAGATGAATCCATATTTGCTCAAATCCCTACAATGGTTGTACCAGCTGCAAGATTCACACATCTAGAAAAATTTGATTTTAATAAGGAATTCAAGTTGAAAGTTAAAGGACAAATGAATGAGGGATTGCTTCATAACATTGTTTTAGAACATAGGGGAAAAAGAAAAGAAACTATTCTAATATGTTCTCATCATGACACTGTAGAGTATTCAATTGGAGCTAGAGACAGCGCAGCAGGGACAGGGATACTAGTAGAACTTGCAAAGAAAATAGCTTCAGTAGATACAGAGTTTTCATATATCTTCGCATCTTTTGGGGGAGAAGAACAAGGGCTTGATGGTGCTTGGAAATTCATTGAGAGTAGAGGACTCGAAGACATCATACTCTGTCTAGAGATTCATAACATAGATAATCTACCTGGTTTTATTGCATCAATTGTTACTGGTGATGAAGATCTACACAGCATTATTCGAGAGCAGGGTTTGTCAAATAACTATCCCACTTTAACTGTAAATAGTATAACAAACAGAGGGAGTAGCATGGCTTTTATTCATGAAGGTATTCCAAGTGTCCTTTTCATGATTAAGGGTGCTACAGAACCTGGAAT
>JAEOSZ010000113.1 GCA_016840095.1 Candidatus Heimdallarchaeota archaeon | reverse complement strand
TACGTAACTGTATAGTAACAGCAAATGAAGTTTGTATCAAAATAAGAGATGCTTATCCGAATTTAGTAAGAATCGAAAACTGTATTTGTACTGGTACAACTGGTGGAGATGGAATAGGGATTCACATTGTAAATTGTGCTGGAGCAGTTTTATTAGAAAACATATGCAATAATAATTTTCATACAGGAATTAGAATAGATACTTCAACTGGTGTACATGTTGAAGATAATACTTGTCATGAAAATGGTGATGAAGGAATTTACATAGATAATGCTTCAGATAGCGGTGTATACAATAACAATACTTGTACTTTGAATGGAGGTTTTGGAATACTCAATGAGGCAAGTCATAATAACAATTTTCTTTATAATATAGTTATAAATAATTCTTGGGAAGGAATACTCATATCAAACTCTCAATCAGCTGTAATAGAGAATAACACTATAGAAACTAATGGATTTGCATATGCGGGGTATGGAATTTATTTCATTAATAGTGACGATGGACAAGTGAAATTCAATAGAATATATGGTCATCAAGGCTATGGATTATCAATAGATCAAATATCAGATAATCTTATTGTTCATCATAACAACTTCATACAAAATAATCAAGGGGGAGTACAAGGAGAAGAAGATGCAACAATTACAAAAATTAATGCAACATGGTATGATGTAGCTATACAAGAAGGAAATTACTGGGACGACCATGTTAGCGGATTCTACTACTTAGATGGTACTGCTGCTAATTATGATCCTTATCCACTCATTTCTCCAGTAGTTATTTCTGGAATTATTCCTGAATTTCCATTAAATCTATTCGGACTGATTTTATCGCTATCTGTTATCGGTTTATCTATAATCTTCATAAAGAGAAAGTAATTCTTTCTCTTCCTTCTTTTCTTATTTAGCAATTTGATTGCAAGAAAATGTTTTTCTCAAGAAACTATAAAAGGAGAAATGAGAACTGTATTTTTAGAATTAATTCAAGTAGGTGTAAATTTGAAAATCGGTAGAAGAAAAGTATCAAAGTTAGTAGTTTTGCTTTTAAGTATAAGTTTGATAACAATAGGTTGGAATACTAGTGTAGTTTCGAATGGGAGCTCAATCACAAAAAGTCTATTATTGAATGATTTAACTCCAATTGCAAAAATTATAATAACTTCAGATGAGGATTTTGGTCCTTCAGGATACAATTTTCCCGGAGATGGAACATCAGTGAATCCCTATCTAATCGAAAACTATAATGTTTCTAGTACAGGTCCCTATGGTATCCTTATAGATGCTAATGAAAGGCTTCTTCCTTTCAATGTATCTTTTGTTATACAAAATTGTGTGGTAAGAGCTCAAGAAGTATGCATAAAGATAGTAAACACCTTTCCAAATTTAGTTACTATTAAGAATTGTATATGTATGGGAACAACTTCAGGAGATGGAATTGGGATTCATCTTGAACGTTGTGATGGTGCAGTTTTAATTGGAAACACCTGCAATCTCAATGACATAGAAGGTATTCGAGTTGATGCATCAGATTCTATTCTAATAGAGAATAACACCTGTGAGGATAATCCATATGGAATTATCTTAGATAAAGCATCAAATCACAATATCATGAGAAATAACAATTTTACATCAAATTATCAGGGAATCTATTTGAAAGATAGCTCTGCTAATCTTATTCAGTACAATGTGGTCAAAGATAATGAAATTTTTGGGTGTGGTCTTTCCCATGCTCCTCTAAATGTATTTGAAAACAACAGTATTTCGTTCAATGGTGTTATGGTTGATGGGCATGGAATATCAGTGAGTGAGAGTGACAGTGTTGAGATAAAATTCAATAATTTCCAGGAAAATGCAGGATCTGCAATATATATTGGTCCTTCATCAGATTATCTTCTCTTACATCATAACAATTTCATTCAAAATGGAATATTTTATAGTCCAAATCAATGTAGTGAAATGAGTGATGCGGAGCATATTGATGCAAAATGGTATGATTACAAAACCCTAGAAGGGAATTATTGGGATGATTTTAGCGGTACAATACCACATCCAATAGGAGGAACAGCTGCAAATGGAGATCCTTTTCCTCTAAATTCAATGGTTATTATTGATACTTCAGCAATAACTGAGCTACATTTCAATCTAACATACTTCATTTTAGCTCTTTCTTTATTTGGCATAGCTACAATTATGGTTAGAAAGAGAATTGATTCACTTTAATCTCTTCTCCATTTCGGTTATGATGATTTAAGGAGATTATTTAGTCTATTCCTCAATAGACTAAAGATTTATTACTCTCTCTGTGTCTAAAAACTCACTATGACATCAGTAGAAAAATTGTGCGAAAAATATACTGTGGAAAATGCTTTAGAACACGGGAAAGCAGCTGTAGGTCCAGTTATGGGTCTTGTTTTCAAAGCTAAACCCGAATTGAGAAAGGATGCAAATAGCATCAAAGAAATTATTGAGAAAAAAGTAGATTACATTAACTCATTGAAAGCAGAAGACATACAACAACTCGCACAAGATCAATATCCAGAACTTCTTCAAAAGAAGGAAGAAGAGGTTCAGGAAGAAGCTGATTTCATAAGAGAAATAATTGAAGAACACAATCGAACAGGACGATTC
>JAEOSZ010000112.1 GCA_016840095.1 Candidatus Heimdallarchaeota archaeon | reverse complement strand
TTTCCAAAGAGTTGAAAGAACGCTATGGTGAAGAACCAGTGATTATTGAATTTGAGCACGGTAAGGGTAAAGTTATCCATATGATAAGTCACTTTTACTTGCAAAGAACTGAAACAAGAGACAAGAAAGATACAATGTCAGCTGAAACAGCTGTTGATGCCCAATACTTTGCTGATGCTCCTGAAGCTATTAAATCTAAGCTTAAATCAACCAATGTAGCATCTTTCAAAGCTGCTCAATCTTCAGTTAATTTCATTCAGAAAAACATTGCTGCTCAAAAAATGAAATTCATGAAGAAGGGAGAAAAGGAGGAGAAATAGGTAACTAATTTGAGGAGATTATGATGAAGGAAGAAAGACGGAAAAAAGTTCCAAAAAAAATCTCCTCAGTTAGCCACCCTACTCGGCAGGCTATACTAGAGGAGCTACAAAACAAAGATCAGACTACTTTAGATTTGGAGCAATCTTTGGATGAAAATAGATACAATTTATACCATCATTTAGAGGTCTTAGAAACTCAAGGTATAATTGAACAGAAGAAAGAAGGAAAAGTGAAGGTATATAATTTAAGAAAGAATGTGGCTCCTATAATACTTGAGCTTGGTAAACTACCTAAGGACAAACATAATGAATTCAAAACCTTGCTTAACAAAATTCTTACATTATGGAAAAAAGATCAAATTAAGAATATCGAAGATGTAGATGAAGTTTTGATTGTACCTTCAACAGAAAACTAACAAAAGGTTTCACAACTAATTTTTAGAAATTCATGTTGTTGAATTTCTTCTTCTTTATCAATTATGACAAATTTTAGAATCTCGTTCTTTTCATCTCTAACGAATTCTATTTCTCTTTCCCATTTCCAGAATAGAGCACAAAAACGATCTCCTTCCAGATGTTTGAGAGGTTCTTTAGTAGATCTTCTGTGGATGTTTCTATTTTTCAAAACAAGTTTATTCTCTTCTAGATTGACAATATATGTGGTTTCAAGTTCATCTGAATGATACTCACCTAGATAATCTTGAATTTCTTCTTCGGACCAGGTTTCATCATGACAAACTATTGATGGTTCATCTTCTTCGGATATCTCTTCCTTCTTTTTACTTGGCTCTTCCCCAAGATAATCCTCAAGAATCATCCTTTCTGCTTTTGTGACAATATCAGCTGGATCAAATTGCTCGTAGTTAGCCATACATATAACTGAAAACTGTAATTCTGGGTAAAGTACCTGATAACTTTTGAAACCTAAAAATTCTCCTTCATGATAATAGGCATTATACCCTCTATTTCTTTTGAAATGCAACCCTGAAGCATATGGAACTTCTTCTCCTGTATCCAAATGACCAGGTTCCAACATTTTCCTAGTAAGTATTTGTCTTCTTTTGGTTAATCTGTTTCTATAGAAATTCTGATCCCAGAGAAACCAGTCATTAATGTTAGTAAAAATTCCTTCATCACCTACTAGACCAGTGCACATCATATCATAAATATGACAATCTTCTTCGTTTTCAACAGAATATCCTGTGGCTCTGAACTTGACTATTTTCGACCAATCATCATGAAAATGAGTGTTGTTCATATTAAGTCTCTTGAAGATGTTTTGGCTAACATACTCTGATAACTTCATACTTGTAGCTCTTTCAATTACTAAACCTAACAGAAAATAACCTGTGTTATTATAACGAAACTTGGTTCCTGGTTTATATGAAAAAGATTCCTGCTTGATGATTAACTCCAATAATTCCTCTTCTGTAATTCTATCTCCTCTTGGAGTTCCTGCAAGTCCCCATAATAAATATGAAAATTCTCTTAAACCACTTGTGTGATAGAGCAGATGATAGATAGTTATCTCATTGGCGTATTCAGGTAGTTCAGGGATATACTCCCTTACACTATCGTCTAGAGAAATGATGCATTCTTCTTCTAGTAATCTAATGCTCATCCCAATGAATTGTTTGGAAAGGGAAGCAATTCTGAAAGTTGTTTTAGAGGTAATAGGAACATCATAATCCATATTAGCTAAACCTTGATAGTGTTCAAGGATTATCTTTCCCTCACTGATGATAGCAAATGCAAAGCCTGGTCTATTGTAGATATAGTCTTTAAAGAACAAGCTGGCAATATTGTCAATCATCAAGAAAGGTAAAGAGGGAAGTTTTAAAGACTTGTTGTTCTACAATATTAATAGGATTACTGAAACTATTGGTGGTATGAATGTCTGATAAAAAGATACTAATCTTCTATGGTACCAGATTTGGTGCTACAGAAGGAGTGGCTGGGAAAATGGCAGAATTAGCAAGAGAAAATGGAATTCAAACAGAAGTATTTAATCTCAAGGATTTACCAGGAGACCGAATTCCAAATTTTGGTGACTATGATGGAATAATGATAGGTTCAAGCATCAAAATAGGTCAATGGACAAGGGACGTCAAGAGGTTTGTTGGAAACTATAAAGATGAATTAAACTCTTTTAAAGGGAAGAAAGGCTTCTTTGTATGTTCAGCATATGCTGCTGACCCTGATAGTTATGAAAGAGTAAAAGTAGAATATACTAAAGATGCTTGCGAGAAATTAGGAGTAGAGAAACTAGATCTGTATGATGCTTTTGGTGGATTAATGGATTTCTCAGAGACATCTCGTATGGGTTGGTTGGACAAACAATTACTGAAAATGGCAGCCAAAGTAGCAAGTGGAGAAAAAGCTGAAGACGGTTCATACAACGATCTACGAGATTGGGATCAAATAGAAAATTTCACTCTAGAATTCTTTAAAAAACTTTGATTCTTTATCTATACTTTGCTCTTTATTGAGAGCATTTTTCTATTTTTGTTTAACTATCCTTTTCAAATTTGATAGATACAGAGTTAATACAGTAACGAATTCCAGTAGGTTGAGGACCATCATCAAAAAGATGACCTAGATGACCACCACAATTTTTACACAATACTTCTATTCTGCGCATACCATGAGACAAATCTAATTCTTTCTCAATATTATCTCCCATTTCATCAAAGAAAGCAGGCCATCCACATCCTGAATCATATTTGGTTTCAGATGAAAATAAAATTGCTCCACATCCAGCACATTTGTAGGTACCCTTCTCTTTGTGATCATTATACTCTCCAGTAAATGGAAGTTCGGTGTCTTTTAACCTCAAAACTTTGAACTGTTCAGTAGATAATTCGGCTTTCCATTCATCTTCTGATTTGTTTACTTTTCGTTCCATTTCAATTTA
>JAEOSZ010000146.1 GCA_016840095.1 Candidatus Heimdallarchaeota archaeon | reverse complement strand
TATCAATAAAATATGAACTAGCTTCCAAAATTAAAATTGTTAAGAAGAAACGAGATATCAAATGCCCTCTTGGATATAATCTAGTTCTAGTTGAAGCAAATAAAATTGATGAATAGAGATTTGTTTATTATTTCTTCTCAATTTCATAGTGTTCTATAAAGGAGATTTTTTCATACTTGTTAGTCATTTCACCTAAGTCTCTTGTAACACCATTTCGAGTAAACTGTATATACTCCATAAATCTAGTACTCTTTGGTAATTCTACCTCTATGGCTTTACCTTTGATTTCAATTTTTGTTGTTGAAAAATCCACTCCAGGTAACCTTTTCTCAAGTAAACATATGAACTGCTCTTTGACATCTATGATTTTTTTCACAATCTCAACTTCATAGATTAAGTCCATTCCTGCCAGATCATGATTAAAATCAACTTTTACTCTACTGCTTGAAACCTTTAAGATACGACCAGTTTGACCACTAATCTCTACTTTCATGTCTTCTTTTGGCTTGATTTGGTGTCTTTGAAATTCTCTTCTTTGAATTAACCTAATTTGTGATCGATCCCTTAATCCAAATCCTTTCTTTGCTTCAATTTCTATTGTTTTTTTCTGGCCCTCTTTCATCCCAACCAATTCATCTTCAAGACCAACTGGTAACCAGTTTTTTCCAATAATAAGAGTAAACGGTCTGTAGATAACCTTTTCATCAAAAATGTCTTCTTTTTTTGCGATATTTTCAAATGTTGTATCAAATACTTTGTTGTCTTCTTTTATTCTTCCGGTATAGTTGATATTTACCATGTTTCCTTGATCAAGAGTTGCCATAAGTTCACCAATATAGTCTTATCCAAGTAGAAACTATACAATTAGCTATATTTAAAATTCTTCTTAGGACTCTTATTCTTTCTTAGGTATTTTCAATCACATTGATGTCATAAATGCATCAAAAAATGAATTGCTTGATTCTTCTTCTATTTTCTTTACAAATTCTTTTAGGATTATACTTTTACTCTCAGCAATCTGTTTGGTTATTGGAAAATGCATCTTTGAAGGTAACTTGAAGAGCTTTTCATCGAAGTGAATCAAGGCTTCTTGCATATCTAATCCCCTTTCACAGCTGAAACTAATAGTTCTATAGAGGCCTATTGCACCAAGAGCATCAAGTGCATCTGCATCCTGCAGTATCTTCGCTTCTATTGTTCTCGGTTCAATTTTTTTACTGAATCTATGAGAAAGTATTGCTTCATTAACATCTTTTTTCAATTTCGAGAGATTCAATTTATCTAAGAACTTATCAGCTTCTTCTGCACTTACTTCAGCGTGACATCTACCAATAATCTCCTCAATAGGTCTCCCTACATCATGAAAAATTGACGCGAGAAGCAGTACATCCAAGTGAGCTTCAAGTTTTTGAGCCAGATTCAAACAAGTATTTGTTACTCGAACTATATGGTCAAATGAATGTGATTTTTTATCTTCATATAATTGAAAATGGCTTTTTACATAATCATGTGCTTTTTGGAACACTTCCCTTAGTTCTGATAAATCTGATATATACTTGAGTTTATAATTTTCTTCAATCATCTTTATTACATCTCATATAAATTGTGTATTTTCCCATCGACTCGGAAATCTTGGTGGATATCTAAAATAGCGAAATTACCTGTAGTAACAGGACCTGGATTAACTATTGTGCAGTTATTCAGTTTAGTAAAAGTTGGTGAATCATGAATGTGACCTGATATTACTAAAAATATGTGAGAATTCTTTTCAATAAAATTTCTCAGATCTACAGACCCAGCATGTTTGTTAAGAGAAATCATATCTGCTTGTGTATTGTATGGAGGGGCATGTGTCAGTAGACAAACTCTTTCTTTTGATTTTCTTAATTTATTTAGTAATTTTTGATTTAATTTTGGTTTATGAGTTCCAAAACCCACAACCTTGAAGAATTCAATTTCTTGAATATTAGATTCCAAATGCTTTGCACTTGTTTCAAGTTCTTCAGTTCTAACAAACGGATCACAATTTCCAAGTACAAAGAATACTTTATTGAAATAATCAGTAATTATGTTTAGTATTTTATTAAGTTCTTCAGTAGTACCAAAATTGGTTATATCTCCTGCAATTAAACAATTTTCTGGAGGATTTGTTAGTTTTTTAACAACTTGGAGAATATTGATTAGAGTAATGTTCTGACTATGTATATCTGATAATAGAAGTATCTTTACCATTAAGAAACCCCATAATTTAGTTCAAGAAACGTGAAAATTCCAGAGTACTGGAAGTTCTTTTCTATGGTATTGAATTCCCATAACTCGAATACGATTTTTAAAACACTAGGAGTAGTAATCTCACTTACAACTTCAGAATTAACATATAATATGATTTCAGTTGGGCTCCAAATGTAATCTCCAGTAAATGTCCCAGTTTCTTTTTTTTCGGAATTTGTCGCTGGTGCTAAGATCTTCTCAAATGTATTATTTGCATAAAGACTAAAAGCTGAATGCGTAAAAATTGGCTGTTGCGCACTTACGTTATGTGTAATATCTACTACTTTTATTTGTAATTGATAATATCTCACACTGTTTTCGAAATTTTTAACCATAAAATAGATTGAAACATTAGCTGTTGAGACAATATTCTCTGGGTAATTGTTTGCTTCGTAAGTCTCTGTAAGACTATTATATATTAAAAGAGAGAGTTCAGAGAATCCATCAGGGGTTTTCTGCAAGAATACACTAGAGGATATTCCAAGTATAGAAGCAACAACTACAAGGATAATTGAAATGGTTATTAATCTGTTTACTTGAGATTGTGACAGTTTAAGATTGACTTTGCTAATCAAATTTCTCTTCTCTTTAGTCATTTTCCATCACCACTTAAATCATCATATTTAATCTCAAGTTTGCTATATTCATCGATTTTCTTCTTTTCGTACCAAGGATATATCTTACCAATGAAAAAGATACTAAACAAAATTGCCGCAAAACCAGATAGCACACCCACAATGGACAAGACTATTATCTTGTTTTGATTCTGACCATGTGTTTTAGTTTCAATTTCTTCAATAATAGAATCTAACTCTGATATTGCTGTGATAGCTTTTTGATAAGATACAGTAAAACTACTATTAGTAAAATAATCCTTAGCTTCTTTGATTAATTGTCGAGCAATGTCAATCTGAAGTATTATACTGCGTATGTCTCCATCATATTTTGGAATAGCTTCAAGTAATTCCAATGCATAAGTAAGTTTGTTATCTGCTTCTAGAATAGCTATAGATGCCTGTTGTTCTGTTTGACCTTGAACAATAAGACTTTGATTACATAGAACAGTTATGAAACCAACAAAACTCAAGATCAAAATGATTTTTCGATATTTTCTCATTTTTTATCACCCTTTTTAAAAATATTAAATCTAGATAATGAAATATCGAAATCTAATCTTCCTGTACCTATCAATATACGTAATAGAATAGTTGAAAATAAAACAAACAGTGTAAGAGATCCTATTGTTATGACAAATGATGGTGTTTCTATAACCCAAACTTGATTTAATATTAATCCTGAAAAAATCATTATTCCTAAATTTATTCCTAAGGAAAACAAAATTCGCTCATATTGATCAATGGTTTCATTTAATCTGGGAAAAATGAGGTTGGTTATTACCCACCCTGGAACAAAGATTCCAAATATTCCTCCAATTATAACTCTTATAAATAATAC
>JAEOSZ010000111.1 GCA_016840095.1 Candidatus Heimdallarchaeota archaeon | reverse complement strand
TGAAGAAGAGATTGTTGAAGAACTAGAATTAGAACCTGAAGAAGAGATTGTTGAAGAACTAGAATTAGAACCTGAAGAAGAGATTGTTGAAGAACTAGAATTAGAACCTGAAGAAGAGATTGTTGAAAAACTAGAATTAGAACCTGAAGAAGAGATTGTTGAAAAACTAGAATCAGAAGATGATTTAGAGCAAGAATTAGAGGAAGTAACTATAGGATTAGCAAAAGCAGTGTCTGGTGAGGAAGTTGGAGAAATCGATGTAAGTGTTCAAGAGGAAATTCAAGAAATAATTGAAAAAGAACAAATACCTATTCCTTCAGAAAATCTTGAGGTTGCTGAAGAAGCTAAAGTTATCGAAATTCAACCACAAATATTGAAAGCTTCAGAAATTATTCAAGGAACTGCATTTGAGGAAAAAATTGCAGAACTTGCATCAGTCGATCTTTCAGAACCTATTGTAACTGATCCAGTTATTGATACAGATGTTTTAATTCAACCCGAGAATATTCCAGATGATATTCATAATCTTGTTTTTGTTGAGGAAACCACAAGTGTTCCAATAACCAAGGATGAAATTATCATAAAAGATGATACGCTAGAAATTGAACCAACTCAAGAGCCAGAAGTAGTTCAAGAGCAAATTGTTCAAGAGCAAATTGTTCAAGAGCCAGAAGTAGTTCAAGAGCAAATTGTTCAAGAGCCAGAAGTAGTTCAAGAGCAAATTGTTCAAACCGATTTGGAGATAGAAGCAGAGAAAAGAAGGCAAGAAATTATTGATCAAATGCTTGCTGATACTAAGAAAAGAGAAGAAGAAGAAGATTTCCAAGTCAGAGCATTAGGTGAAACAGAGGGACGTTCATACTCTGCTGTTGTTTTCGGTAATGAATCAAATAAGAACATCAAGAAATGGAAAAAATGGGAGAGAAGAAGATTAAAAGAAGAAAAAAAGCAACAGAAGAAAAAGAAATGATGTTCTTCACACAATAGATTATTAAATACAAGAAAGAAACTAAATAAAAAAGTGAGATTAAGCAATCAGCTCACATACATTGTGAGGATTTAATATGAGTGACTTTGATTTACCATGGAATTTGTTTGTTGGTTTCAGCCTTTTTACTTTGGAAGAGGACATGATATTTGACAAAGTTATTAATACAAAGACTGCTTTTTCCACTGTTTTTCAAGTAATAGATACAAGTACAAAGACTAGAGAAGAACTAAAGAAATCTCAGAGTATATCTCTCGTTAATGAAGTTTTCAGAGTTGATTATCACTTATTCTATAACATTGTCTTAGCTTGTATGTTTAAACCAGATACTGATGAAAATACAGCTCTAAAACTGATTCAAATCATAAAAAATAAGCTAATAGAGCAACTGCAAGATTATGGAACCATTGATAAAATGGAACCAAGATCCCAAACAGCACTAATTAAACGTTTAGGAAATCTAATATCAGAAAGAGCTGCTAGTCAGATTAAATACGATTATTACCCAACAAAGAAACCACAAGAAGTAGTTTCAGAACCAATAGAGCAACCAAGAGTTGTTGAAGAAAAACCTGTTTATTCAGAACCCGCATCAACTCCTGTATCATCATCTTCCACAACTTCAGAAGCGTATTCAACCCCAAGAGAAAGTACCTCTCCTGTTACTCCTGCCCAAGGAACTGGTCAAGTAGAGGATCTACTCGAGTACATAGGACACAAAGCTGAACCACTGATTCAAGGTGTTTCTGATGATAAGAAAGTTGAACTTACACAGCAGTTGTTAGAACAAACAAAGAGAGATTCTATTGCAAGGGTTATGTCTTCTATTGTTAAAGGTTTATCAACAAAAACAGGAGTATGTTTTGTTTTTACTGGAGACAAAGGTGCTTTAGAAACTATTACACATGGTATGTCTGAAAAGCACGCTGAATTCGTTCTTGGAATACTCTCTAAATATCCTGAAGTCGTCAAGCAAACGATTGAATCTGCAGGAGAAGAAAAAACCTTAGATGCAGGAGACGGTGTTGTTATTCTTGAAGAAACAGAAAGTGGTATGCTAGTTAGTATTACAAAAAATAGGGATGAGATAAGTGTAATCTCTAAAAGAATGAAATTGGTCACAACAATGATTTCTGAATTTTTGAAATCTTCATTCTAAAGCTATATTTACTATTAGGTCTACTCTATTAGTAAAGATTGTATGGAGAGTAATTATTCTGGAGAAGAGAAATCAATCCAAAGAAATTTATGTTTCAGAAAAAATTAGAAGTACTGTTAAAGACACCGTACAATTTTTTGAGTATCTTAAACTTAATCTTGAAAAAGAGAATATGCACTTTAAAGAGAAGAGTACTCACCAACTAGTTTTTCAAAAGAAGGTTATTGGAAAAAATGTCTTTTTTGAAATTCATGATATTGACGATGAAAACTTCTTTGAATTGGATATCTTCTCATATAAATTCAACATTCCTTATTGGTTCAATAGAACTTTTTTAGGTTTAAAGTTGATCGTTTGGTTGATTTTACTGACATCTGCTATTCTATTAATCCCTTTGATTATTTTTGTTGCATATAGAGATAATCTGTCCGAAGGGTGGCAGAATGCTCTGTTGATATCTGGTATCATTCTAATGAGTAGTGGCGCATTATTCTTCATAGTATTTCTTCTTCTGAATAAAATTGAAAAAACCAGAATTGGTAGATTGAAAAATGAAATTAATAAAATTTCAACGGAAATCCTTAGATTAGCTATGGAGTACTCGGAAAGAAAATCTGATAAAATAATTTGTTGGAAATGCTTTGAAGAGATAAAAGAAGGGATGAATACGTGCCCCAAATGTGGAATTAAGCTTTAAGTGTAATTTTTTGTTGAGTAACTAGATGTCTTCTAATAGTAATGTATTCTCAATAACAACATTTTGTACATGTCTCAGTTTTCTAGAGAGTTCGTCCACATCTTTCTGTTTTTGTACAATTCCGATCAAATAATTGTCTTTCTGACAATTTTCTAGAACTACAAAACCAATTCCTGTATCCAAAACCTTAACCTCTTCTTCTGATCCCAGTAAATCATTAATTACAGGAGGATATCTGTGGAAAATTTCTAACACTCTTTTCACTATATCTTTCTCAAGAGGTCCTCTTACGATAGCTCTTGAATCAGAGCTTTCAGGATGTGGAACTAATGCTGCAGCTGAAAGAGATTTAAAATCAGAAGAGATACTGTCAAGCAAAGCATCAATAGTAACGCGAATAGCTTCCTTGACATCATCACTTGTTGATGTTTGTGTAAGAAAATCACGTAAATATTGCCCAGATTTAAGTTTCTTAAATGAAATATTCAAAGTTTCATATGCTACTTCTTCCATCTCAATAAAAACATCTTTTAGTGGTGGTTTTCTTTTTCGTGATGTGATCTTTGAAGAAGGAGAATCATTGGAATCTTTTTTACTTGTCATTACTTAACCACAAAAAATAATACAATTAAAACTCTAAAAATATTTCCTTACTATTAATGGCTAAAAAACTATAGAAAAGAGGGGGGAAGATACATTCTATATACCTTTTTCTCATTTTGTGATATTACTAGACACTTGAGATATATTTATTAGCCAAAAATCAGATAATAATATCTAGTTGAGGTCTTATGCCTTTTCTTAGAACTGAAATCAATCCACTGGTAGCTATAATTATTTATGATTTGGTAGGGAATAATATCTTTGAGATTGAAAACACAAGAAGTGAAATCGAAAAGTCAGAAATTCACAGCTACTTCATTCATCCTATTGAATTCTATCAATGGGTTAGAAGATATAATGAAATCACTATATTTCGCGGTAAGTTCAGAGCAACTTATATTACCTTTATTGACTTAACCTTGCTATTTGTTTCTAGGGTTGAAAATATTGCTGTTGAAATACGTCCAACTATATTAAATTATGTTCAAGCATTTGGCGAAGATGTTATAGGAAGTCTAACATCAAAAAACAATATTGATCTTTTAGTTAAAACATGTGGTTCTGATTTTGATAAAAATCAGGATAAAATCAGACAAAATGTTGATAAAATATACTCACGACTTGGAATCGAAAGAAGAGAGATGGTTCAAGTTAAGCCAGTAGAAGTGAAAGTTATTCCTGAAACCAGTAATGCACAAACTAAAGCAGATGTATATGAAGAAATTCGACCTTTTGAATCTGTTCCAAGGATTCCAACAAGTGAAATGACACAAGAAATACTTGATGAAGCAAATAAAAGAGCAATAACATCCCTGTTATTTTCTTCAATAAGAGGTTGCATCGCTCCATCAGCTTCAGCATATATTTTTCCTAAAGAAGACGGTGCAATGGGAGAGCTTTATGCAGGGAATCTTGAAGAGAAGAAAATTATCTATGTTTTAGAAACTATAACAAGATTTCCAAGAGTTATTTATGAGATGATAAACTCCGAAGAAGATATCAAAGCATTAAATGCAGAAGTTGTCCAAATCATAGTTGAAGACTGTTCAGAAGGTAAAATTCTTGTTGGAATGACAACCAATGTCAATGACGTAATAAATGTGGGTTATAAATTCAAAATAATTAAACACATCTTGAAAACAATGGGTTTCTAACCATTTTTTCTTATCTCTTATTCAAAAAACTTTTAGAAATTATAATTTATAGAGATATTAATGGAAGAAGGTAAGCTAGAGATTTCACTTCTAAGAAAAATACTAGAAATGAAAGGCTCAGAGAATGAAGGTATAGTCGTTTCAGGTCAAGTAGGAAGAGATGCAGCTGTAATAGACGTACTCGAAGCTGAAAGAAAAGCTCAACGGTTCTATAATAGTACTTCAAAGACTTTACTTGTTGTAAAATCTGACCCAATAACCTTTCCTACAGCGGAACCAGGACGATATGCAGTAGTTGTGAATGCTAATGATGTTTCTTGTACTGGAGCACTACCATTTGGTTTTCTTTCTTCCATCATTGTTCCAGTTCAAACCACTTTTAAAGAAGTAAAGAACATTCAAGAGCAGATTCATCAACAATGCATTGAACTTGGAATAAGTATTTTAGGTGGTCACACAGAAATCTCAGATTCCGCAAAAATACCTATAGTCTCAGGTCACATGCTAGGTTTTGTTCCTCAAGATTTCATTGTAGCTAATAAATTAAGAGAGAATGAGAACATTCTTGCAATTGGTTTTACAGGAGCAGAGGGTACAGGAATAATTATTTCTGAATCAGGTAATTTGATACATTCTATACTTAGTGATGACGAAATTGAAGAGGGAAGCAGAATAGGATCAGAACTAAGAATTGTTGATTTAGCTTTAGATTTGAATAAAAAGTTTCAACCTTCCCTAATACATGATGCCACCGAGGGAGGAATACATGGTGCTTTATATGAAATAATTGCATTCAGTGAGTTGAGTATTGAACTTCACAAACTCCCAAGATTATCACATGTTACAAAGAAATTGGCTATGTGGCTTGAATTTGATCCTTTTAGACTAATTTCATCAGGTTTACTCATTGTAGCAGCACCTAAAGAAAAAGCAGATGACATTCTTGAATATCTAAAGCAAGAACAAATCCCTTGTGAGATAATTGGTAAAGTAGGAAAGAATAAAGGAGTTTTGTCTCTCAACAATCAAGTTTTGGATAAGCCAATTGGGGATGAAATTTCCACTGCTCTAAAGAATCTAGAAGTTATTAAAAAAAAGAAAAGTTGAAGGAGCAGTAAAATTGTCATCTAAAGAAAATAAGTGGGGAGCTGAAGCCATTCTTCAAAGAGGTAAATGGTTAGAGTATCAGGTTTTGAGGAAAATTCGAATCCCTAAAACCTACAGAATCGAACAAATTGATAATAATTTACGTAGAAGCAGAACCATCTCTGAATCAAAATTACTAGTTGCTTCAAGAGATGCAGGTGTAAAAACTCCTTTCATCTTTGATATTGATTTAGAAACAGCTACTATTACAATGGAATATATTGAGGGACAATTAGTCAAGGATCTTTTAAACAGTTCAGGAAATTTTGAGGATAAGATACACTATATTTCTCTAATGGGGAGGAATGTTGGGAAATTGCATTCGAAAGACATAATTCATGGAGATCTAACTACAAGTAATGTTCTAATTGAAAACCAAGAACTTGTATTCATTGATTTTGGACTAGGAAAGTTTTCAAAAGCTGTAGAAGATAAAGCTGTTGATATTCTGTTAATCAAGAAATGTTTTACAAGTACTCATACAGATCATGAAAAGGAATATTTCATTGCGTTTCAAAAAGGATATAAAGAAACCATGAGTGATGCAAAAACCATTTTTCGTAGAGCAATGAAAGTTGAAGCTAGAGCTAGACATTTGAAAGAAGAACAAACTGCTAAAGATTATCTTCTCTCTGTATAAAAGGCATATTAGCTATTCTTTGGTTAAGCTTCCATGCATTCAAAGCATGCTTTTCTTGATGTGACCAATTACCTTCTAGTTTTCCTTGAAAACTTAATTTACCAAGAATTTTCTTAATTTTTGGATAAACTGGTTTGAATTCTGTTTTCTCAAGGCTAGTTCCAGGTAAAGGCATGAATACATGAGCCCTTATTATAGAATTCCTTTTAATTAAATGCCGAATAACATTGATGGTTGCCATTTCATCTTCTTCTGTAGCAGTGGGTAATCCTATGATGATATCAACTATTGGTGTAAATCCAATGTCATCAAGTATCTCAATCGCATTAATCCCCTCTTCAACTGTATGTCCTCTTCGAATATCTTTGAGAACTTTATTACTTCCCGATTGAAGACCTATAGAAATTCTAGAGTTTGAGATCATCGGTTGTATATCACTCATTAAATCATAAGACACAGTCTCTGGTCTGACTTCTCCAGGGAATGTTCCATAATAAACATTGTCAATTCCAGGGGTTGATTTAATTGAGGACAGAAGGTGAAGAATGGCATCTTTATTCACTTCTTTAGGTTTTGGAGACATATAACCAAAAGAATTTGGGGTTATAAAACGAATATCGTTTAATTTCTTTGTCCCCATCCATTTAATGACATCTAAAAGAATCTCTGGAGAACGATGCCGAGTTCTATGATGGAAAAGCTTTGGAACTTGACAGAATGTACATCCAAATGAGCAACCTCTACTTATTTCCAACGGTGGATATAATCTTCGTTTTTTGGAAATAAATGGGTATTCATCCAATTTGATGGGATCTGGTCGTGGAGTTAATATTAGCTTTTCATCTTCCATGAAGCTAATTCCTGGTGTTTTGAACAGATCATCTTCTTGAAGATTTCGTCTTATGAATTCAGTTAATGAATATTCGGCTTCTCCAATAAAGACGAAATCAAATCCAGATTTTAAAGTTGTAGAAGGACTTCCTGAGGGATGACTTCCACCAGCGATAAAGGTGATTCTTTCTAATTCAGTTTTTTTTAATGAAGAATAAATTGCTTTCATACGAATGTATATATCTTCAAATTGAGCAGTTCTAAATGAAAAAGCTATAATGAGATTCGTATATTTTTCCAATAGCTTCCTGATTCTTATTGAATCTATATCTTCTTCAAGTAAGAGGTCTATGTCTTGTAAATCTTTGATATTATCTATAGTAGCAACTAAAGGAGTAAGACTGTAGAAATTCTTCTTCGTATAGTCAAATATAATAGCCGATTGCATATAATCACAATTTATCTCCAAGTAACATCTACATCTTCTGGTCTGAAATGTTGATCCACAGTCGTATCTTCAAACCTTGTTGAAACTCCTGATTGTTTCATTAGAATACCTAACCAGGCTATCATTACACCATTATCTAGAGCAAGATCTGCATTGAGTCCTCTGAATATAACACCATGAGAATTAGCCATTTCATCTAGCATTTCTTTCAATCTTGTATTAGCAGCTACACCACCACAAACTAGAATTTCTTCTTTTTTAGTGTGAGCTAATGCTCGTTCAGTAACTTCAACCAACATTGAAAAAACAGTTTCTTGAAGACTAAAAGCAATATCTTCAAGTGGATGTTTCTTGTCATTGAATAATCTAGTCGCATGTGTTAATATCCCAGAGAACGAAACATCCATTCCTTTAATCACATAAGGTATTGAAACATAATTTGAGCTTTTCAAAGCTTCAATTTCTATCATTCTACCCATAGGGTTTTCTTTATCACTAAGACCAGCATTTCTTCCAAAAACATCTAAACAATTTCCCACAGGTATATCTATTGTTTCACCAAATACTCTATATCTTTTCTCTGAAAAAGCAATAACTTGGGTGTTTCCTCCAGAAACATAGAGAACAACAGGATCATCAAGACCTCCAACTAATCTCCCAATTTCAACATGGGCGATTGGATGATTTACTGCAATTAATGGTTTATCCAAGGATAAAGAAAGTGTTCTTGCAGTAACTGCACCTATCCTCAAACAAGGTCCCAAACCTGGTCCTTTTGTGAAGGAGATTAAATCAATTTCATCTGGTTTGATTCCAGATTCTTGAAAAGCATCTTCTATAGCTCCTGGCATTGTTGAAGAGTGAAATTCAGAAGCTTCTCTAGGATGGATCCCACTACCATAAGGTGGTTTGTAGGTTCTTCGAATATTTGACAAAACATTTCCTTTGTCATCTATTATTCCGACACCTAACTTGTCAGCTGAACTTTCAATCCCTAGAGAAATCATTAGTATCACTTTGATAGTGTTGGTTTAAATGTTTCTTTTTGAAACTATTTAGTAATCTTTAATATATCTGAAATGTAGTTTTAAATAATGCAACCCATAATAGAGGCAGTCTTCCCTTGGGAAAAGCAACAAAAAGCTCTTTCAAAGAAAAATGAAGAATTAGGGAATTTGATAACAATCAACTTTATTTTTACTTATTTTCTCCTCTTTGTTTTCACAATTTTAGGGAAGCTCTATCCATTATTAAGAAACATGGATGTTAATTTACTAGGATACAAAAGCTGGTTAGTTCGAGCTTTGGGATATCTGGTGTATAATTGGTGGATTAGCATAATAATATTTTTAGTTTCTCTAGCAATCACAATCTTTCTTTCACTATTAATTACAAGAACTAACATTGGAGCATTTAGAAGCTATCTAGAGTATATGAAGATTGATTTCAAAGATAAGCAAAAAGGACTAATCATAAAAACAATAATTAGAGACATTTCAATCTTAGCTAGTTTTTCAATTTTAATATTTCTTGTATTAGAATTTATTACTTTTGCAGTTAGTTCTCTAATAGCGTCATTTACTCTTCCTGTTGTAAAAAGCTTAAGTGAAACTTCCTTATCTGTTGTGTTTCTTTCTATTTTAATTACTCATATCCTTTTCTTCCCTTTGTTCATTTTCTTATTCCAGAGAATGATAAGAAGGAAATACATCTCTACTGCATCTCTTGATTTGAGAGAATTTGTTGATGAAGAAGGAGAAGTTGATATGGCAAAGTGGAGAGCCAGATCCTGGGGAAAGAAACCTTACACATTCGATTGGGAAAAGGAAGACGTTTTTCCAATAACATGTTTTTCTTGTGGGTCTATTATTTCAAGCAACTTAACTGAGTGTCCTATTTGTGATACTGATTTGGTTAAAGAAATCGAAGAAATTGATGCTGAGTATTCAGTTGATGATTCTGACATAGAAGCAGAAGATAACAACCAAGAGAATATTGTAGAAGATAGTGAAGAATAAACTAATTCAATAAGAATTAAGATGATTGTATCTCTATCGAACTCCAATTACAATTCCAGCTACAATCATACCTAAAACTAAAATTAATAAAAAACCAGAGAAAAATCCATTACGTATTCTTGTAATCCTTAAACAACCAGGACATAAAACAATCTCTTCTTGTTGGTTTTTTTGAGATTGAAACATTGCTGTTAGAGCATTTGTCTGCCAGTATTTTTTTGAACAATTTTCACAGATAGGAAGCTTACATCTGTGGCATTCATTTTCCGCTATATACCTTGTGTGAATATAACACGTACTTTCTGACATTTCAATCACTATAGTGCCTCAGCCAAAAGTCGATCATCAATAATCAGGTCGTTGCAACTACATCATTGGCTAACAAGTATTATTTTGTGAATTTTAAAGAATTCCTATTGCGATGAAACTAGTGAAACAATTTTATCTACTACCAATTCTCTTAACTTCCAAATAGTATCTGTCCCCTTGACTGTTTCAATTGTCGGTAAATTTCTTATTTTAGTTTCATTAACTAGATGATCATGAATTTTTCTTATATTATCAAAATTAGAAAGCAATTCTTCTTTCTCTTGAGTATATTGTAAACTTAGATTCTCTTTGTGCATTTCAGAATCAGGAACGGCGATTGTTATATACAAAACATTAGGATTCTTTTTAAGAATATCATCAAAAAAAACTGGTAAAAGATGAATCCCTTCTACTATAACTGAAACCGATTCTTTTTCTGCTCTTACTAAAATCGCATCTACTCCAATATTAACATATTTTGCATGATTTTCAAAACCCAAAATAATTTGATCAAAACGACTACTATAAATTGGTTTTAAAGTTTGAAATGCTTTATAAGAAGTCGAATGTAATTCTGGCATAATATCAGCTGAGAGAACCTTTCTTAGAACATCTCTAACAAAATGAGTTCCTATTACATGCTGGATACCTAAATCTCCTGCAATTTGTCTAGACAAAGTGCTTTTACCTGCTCCAATTGCACCAGATATGAGAATCCAGAGAGGAATATTAGATTCTCTCCAACGCTCTATCATTAGATATTTTTCACTTAAGTTTTGATTAAATTGATCAGAAAGATGTGAAGCAATAATATTGTCTAAGTCTTCCTTCGAGATGATTTCTTGTTTTAACTTAATAAGATCATCATAAATATGCATAGAAAACTCATAACCTTTTGAAAGAGAAAAACCTATCATTTCAAGTTTCTGAGCTAATATCCCTCTGGAAAATAGTTGTTTAGTCTTTCCTTGTATATAGACTTGAAAATCCTTTTCCATTTATCAATCACATCTCATTACTAATGAGAAATATAGCTACGCTGTTAAAAAGTTAACTTTTTAGATTAGAAAAGTATTGATATCTTTAATGACTATTGATAATTCCGATGGTTTTCTTAAAATTCGAAAAAAGAAAGATGAATTTGAGTATTTTTCTAAAGGAATACTTTCTTCCTCTTTATATTCTATTGGAATTGATGCCAATCTAGCTTTAGAAGTTGCTAATAAGGTTGAAGATGAAATAAGTTCTGCATCAAAAATACTTTCTAAAGACAATCTAATCAAAATCATAACTGCAGAAATTGAAAAGATAGACAAACGCTTGGCGCAAAGATATGTTATATTTGAAGGAGAACAGAAGTATAAACCTATTATTGTTTTATTAGCTGGAGTTCCAGGAGTAGGGAAAAGCACATTAGCTGTAGACTTATCTAAAAGACTTGAGATAACCAATATTATAGGTACAGATATGGTAAGGGAAATTCTTAGACAAACAATCTCCTCTAAGTTAATTCCTGAATTACATGGTAGCAGTTATGAGGCTCATAGGTATCTCAAACCCACAATTAACCCAATTTTAAGAAAATCAATTATTGGTTATGAGGAACAATGTAGGTATGTGATCGTTGGAGTAGAAGCAACCATTCAATCTGCTTTATTCTCTAGAGAGAACACTATCATAGAAGGAGTTCATTTAGCTCCAAACATTCTTAGTCGTTTAATTTTGGAAGAACCACATATTGTTATGATTATGTTTTACCTTGAAGATGAAGAAGAACATCTTAGAAGAATTCAATTTAGAGGGACAAAAGTTCAAAAAAGAGAAGCAGATAGATATCTGGATTCTTTTCAAGAGATTAGGAACATTCAAACCTACTTAATGGAAGAAGCAACTAAACTAAATATACCAACTATTGAAACTTCTGACAATAAAATTGCTACTGAACAAATGTTGGATATAGTTTGGAAAAGAATACTAGACCTTGAAAATAAATGAAATAGTAAAAAGTCGCTTTAAAAAGTACTTTTTACTTTGCATTTTAAATTTGGGATAAGTGGTAATTCTATCTCAAATCCTACAACTGGAACCCAAATCTGATTATTTTCCAGAATACTTGGGTTAATTTCTCCTATAATTCCACATTCTTTCTTGTTAATTATTACCTGACCACACCTTCCTTCTGTAAAGGAAGGGTGATTGTACTGCTTTATCTCGTAATCTGCAGAGAGTAAAGACAGGAGATTATTTAATCTCTTATGAGCGTCTTCAAAGCTGGCATCTGCATCAGCAATAACAAATGCTGCATTGCTTTGTGTCAAAACATTCTCACCAGATATCATCACAACCTCTCCAACCTCAAAAATCATTTGAGGATAAGCTTCATGTGTATTCTTAGAAAGAACATTGATCAGCAGTGGATAAAGTAAGTTTCGCATCACACTATAAGTAGACGAAACGGGATTCTCAATTTTAACAAAATCCTTTTTGTCAATATTAACTCGAGATGTCAGAATTTCAGGATCAGTAAGAGAATTGGTTAGAACTTCAACTCCTCCAGCTCCCACAAGAATACTACGAACAAGATTTTCGCTCTCAGTTTCAGGAAGAAGTCCTCCAGTTGTGAGAACCTTCCATTTGGTAGGACCGATTTTGTTGTAGTCAAGAGCTATAGCTAACTCTTCTGAAATATCTACCCAGTGAAGTATGTCCTTTCTATAAGAAGGAATTTCGATAGTCAATACTTTTCCTTCTATCGAACTGCAATTGAATCTTCTTTTCTCCACAAGTTTAGCTGCTTCTTTTGGTTTCATTTCAGTCCCTAGATATTTATTGACTTCATCCAGATTAATTTTAATTTCTTCTTTGTCAAAGAGAGGTGTTACGATCTCTTCACTATAGATTTCAGAGGGATATTTGATTTTTACACTATATATTTCAGCACCATGGTCAGCCATAACTTGACATAAAATATTCAAAACAACATTGACTGTTTCAAAATTGGTTCCTGTTACTTCAATTAGACTTTCTGTAGTTTCTTCAGTAATTTTCCCCACATCATTACTATTGATAACTGGAGGTAGCGACAAAGTCATACCATCTGCTGAAAGGAGTATAGGATAATGACCATACCCTTTGACAATATTTCCAAATTCTTGTCCTTTTTCATGTTCATCTAGAATTCTATCCAAAGTCATTTTTTCTGTGTGTTCAAGGGGAATAAACTCATGACTTTCATCTATTACCTTGTATTCAATGGGACTCTTAATCATAGAGAGATTATAGAACCCAATTGAAGACCTCTTTCTTCGTCTTCCATAAGAATAATCTATCTTTTCAGAAAGCTGCATAATTTGTTTAATGTAGAAATCATTAAGCGATATGTTTTTTGCTAGAGCACAAGCTATGAAAGGTCTTGTTTTTGCAAGTTTTGGATCAACTTCTACTACATAATCACTTTCTTTTACATCATATGAAGGAATGCCTTTCTCTTCACCAAGTATTCCTTTTAGCTCTCTAACCATCCCTTCAGTACACCAAAGATCAGGTCTATTACTAGTTTTAATGTCGATGACAAGCATATCCTCTTCTTCGACGTATTGATCAATTTCAGATTTTGCAAAAGAAAGTAAGTCTTCCAATTCTTCTAATGTTACTTGTTTTCCTAACAGTTCTTGAAATTTAGTATAACTTGCTTTTATTGATACCATTTGTTTAACCTCTTGACATATCTGCTGATCTCAGCCATGAAAACTTGTGATTGAATAGTTCTCGTATATCAGCTATTCCATGTTTTACCATGAACAATCTTTCAATTCCTAATCCCCAAGCTATTACAGGTTCTTCAATTCCAAAAGGTTTAGTTACTTCTGGTCTGAAGATACCAGCTCCACCGAATTCAATCCAACCTAGATTTGGATCAAGGACATCAAGTTCAACTGATGGTTCCGTAAAGGGATAATAATCTGGTTTGAACTTGAAATTCTCATTCTGTGCAATATCTACTGCAAATGCTTTTAGAATACCCAATAAATCTCTAAATGTAATAGAAGGATCAACTACAATTCCTTCTACTTGAGTAAATTCAGAGAGATGTGTTGCATCAACTGTATCGGGTCGATAACAGCGAGATATTGAAAAGTACTTTGAAGGCACTTCCAAATCAACCAAGGTTCTTGCACTAACAGATGTTCCATGTGCTCTCAAAACTAATCGAGCACTTTTCATTGGATTCCACTTATATCTCCATCCTTTGCTGCCAGTGTTAAAACCATCTTCATGTGCTTTTTTCACATTATCTACATAATCTGCTTTAGGTAACTTACCATGTTTAGGTTCTGAAACAGAGTATACATCTGACCATTCTCGAGCAGAATGATTCTGAGCTTGAAACAGAGCATCAAAATTCCAAAACTCTAATTCAACAGCTGGACCCCTCATTTCTTTAAAGCCCAGAGCACATAACTTCTGCTTTACATTATCTAGAAAAGCAGCATATGGCTGTTTTCTTCCCGCATAGAATGATGGAGGGGAGGCTTTTAGATTATACGAACGTAATGTTGTATTTCTCCATGAACCATCTCTAATCATTTCTGGAGTTAATCGACTTACATCACTCACTTTTTGAATCAAAGTTGAGATTTCTTTGTAAGGAATTAAAACTTCTAAACGTATTTCCTTAACTTCCTCCAAAGAGGCTAGATTCCTTTGAAATAGAAGTTCATTGAATTCACTTGTATCTACAATTTCACCTGAAAGGAGTTTCTCCAAAATTAATTGAAGTTCTTTATTTACCTCTTTCTTTTTATCTAATAGACTGATTTGTCCTTTGTTTATCTCAATTAATCCTTGTTTCTTAAGAAGACCAATTCCAGCATTCAGTTCCCTATTATCTGTCTTCAACGCTTTAGAAAGATCATCGAAGGAAACGCTTTCTTTCTCCTTTAGAATCTTAGCTATTCGTCGTTCTACTAATTGTTTTTCTGCAGCTTCTTTGCCATTATTAGTAAGAAATACTTGATGACTCACAATATCCAAACGAGAGATCAACTCATTACTTACAAGCAATCCAAGGAAATGTTCCAACTTTCCTCTATCTAATTTTGTTTGTTTCTCTAGCTCTTTAATTGATATTTTGCTATTCTCATCAATCATCTTATAGATTTTTATAGCTTCAGAAGGCAAAGATATTTTCTTCTCTAAATTACTCATTGTTCACTTCTCCTAACAACATAGTTTAAAAAAATAGTTACTACTAACTTAGTTATAAGTTGGGGTTCAGAAGGTGTTAATGAAATTCCAAGTTACGTTACGCCCCATATAGGTTTTGTACTACTTAAACTAGAATTTATTTAAAACTTTCGAGGAATAACAGTAATGAGTTAGTAATTGAACTCGTCTTCTTCACTGATACTATCTTCTTCCTCATCATCTTCATCGAAGTCTTCATCTTCATATTCTTCATGAAAATTATCTAAAACATCATTATAATCCAAAAGACTATCTAAATCATCTTCAGAACCAATCTCAATTTCTAGAATCCAACCATCTTCATATGGACTTTCATTTAATAATTCAGGCCCTTGTCTAACTTCCATGTTTAATTCATCTATGGTTCCAGCAATAGGTGAATGAATGGTGAATGTATCTTCAATTGAATCTATCGATATAATTTCCTCATCTTTTTCTACGTAAATTCCTTTCTCTGGTAGGGTTATTGATATAATATCATCTAGAACATGCTGACCGTAATCAGTCAAACCTATTCGAAAGATTCCTCTACCTCTATCTTCTACCCATACAAATGTTGAGTAATATAAACAATTTTCAGGAAATATGAAGTTCTTTTTCATTTAAGTCTAATCAACCCTTTCTAATTCATTTTTGAAGTTTTCCTTATTTATCTTTTTTCTAAAACTTGAAGTTAGATGATTAAAACAATAAAAAAAGAGAGAAAAGGGTTTTGAGAAGTTTTATCTGAAGGTCATTCTCAATAAGTATTTTTCATCAATCATATTGAATAAGGTAGATAGTGTTTCTTCGATTGGTGTTTTGTTGAAATATTCGAGAGCCACACTAATTGTAACCTCTTTATAGTCTTTAATAAACTTGAATATTCTTTGACCGAGAGCACTTAGTTTTGCAGCATCCTTTTCTCTTAATGTATTTATAGAAAGAGGATGTAGTGTCCAAACAAAAAGCTCCTCACTAAGAGTATCTATTATTTGTCTAGAATTTTTAGTGAATTCATCTGTTATTCCACCCCATTCATGTAAAACTGATTGGAATCTTTTCTCAAACCATTCAACAAAGTTAGCAATACCGGTTTCAACATCCATTGAGATATCACCAGTGCTAAAGAGATAAGCTGTGATACAGTCTTTTGAAGCACTTGAAACTACAAATTGTCCGTAATCTATCTTTTTAACTGCTCCAGTTTGTCCTCCACTTATTTCGCTTCCCATTCCAGCCACTGCTTGAAGGAAACCAGTTACAAGGGAAGAATCTACTGTAATTTCACCACCAAGATCCCATTCATAGACAGGTAATCCTGATTCGATGTGTACTACAATTACTTTTCTCAGAGTGAGAACACTTGTTAAGATTTTAGAGATTTTATCAAGATATTTTCTCTTTCCTTCTTTCTTTCTCTGTTTCTTAGGTCGAATTATTGTAAATTGAACAATTATAATTGCAATAATTATGACAGCTAAAGCAACAATACCAACAATCATGTAGAGTGTATATTCCTTGAAAAGATAAGTTAGTAAACCAATAAATGTTGGAGTATCAACTATATCTAAAACCTCGGTTGTGGATTTTGAAAGAATAACATATTGGTTATTTCCTGTAGGAGAATAACTTACATAATAAGAGATATTCAACACATGCCATGGGATGTCGACTTCAAGACTGGCTATATATCCTCCTGAAGGATTTATTGCAATATCAATATCCTCCCAGTAAGTTACAATAGTTCCATTTGCATAAGTAAAGGTATAAGTGATTCTAACAGTCTCACCAGTAAATGTTGGTTGAAGGTGTATGTAAGCATCAGCACCAGCTGCCATTGCTTCAAAAGTGATGTTATCAATTAAAACAATGAATTCTATAGTTTCAAGCTGCCTTATATCACCTTCAATTTCAATAACAATATCATAATCCCTCGCAGGATGATAAGTAATTCTGATGATTATCGTTTGAGTTTGATACCCGTACTTAGAAAAGGTTACTTCAAGTATGTAGACTGTTCCTACAGCTACTGATGGATCAGCTTCAAATGATACTATATAGTAAGCACCAAACGTAGTGTTCGTGATTGAGTTGAAATAATCATCTATTACAAGAGAACTGTTATCTAAGGCAAATAATGCGCCTATTAAAGCAGAGTCAATGCTTACATTACCTCCAGTTAAATCTTTGAAATCAAATGATACGTCGACTATTTCACTCGCAAATTCAGTATTGTTTACATTACCTGCATTGATGTAAATATCCGTTACTCTCTCTTCGGTTGTAATTAATATTTGAATCATCTGAGGTGCATAACCAGGTTCTATAATCGTAATATTCAGATAAAATGTTCCAAGGCTAAAAATTGGATCAATTGTGATGGTAGTTTTATTAAAAGCAAAATTATAGGTAAAGTCAAAGGTCACTGAAACATTTCCAGCTAAGAATATATCTGGTTCTGTTACGTTATCCCCAAGTATATCATCCCAATAGTAAACCTCTACTACTGTTCCATCTCCAAAGTATATTGTTATATCTTGATCTGCAATATCTACTAAATCTGAATTTGTGTCAATTGAGATTATCTGTATTTCAAAGAACATGCTAGCTGAATCATATCCTGTTCTTCCAATAGTTATTGTGACATTTATTCCTGGCATTGTATAATCATTATTTACAAATGAGACATTATACTGTCCACCACCAAGAAAAGCATAACTTATATCACTAATCAATATTGTAGCATTACTAGTTACTGTAACAAACAGCCCATCCCCACCAATTTCATTGATTGCTTCAGAATGTGTTGTATCTTCAAAATAAACAACAATTGATGTTACATACCCCACATATACTTCAGTTGGTACCAATACATCTGTTAAACTAGTTTCAATTGTTAAAACAGTTAGACTTCCTAAGAGATGGCTTGTAAAAGCCTCATAATTTGTTAAACTAATATCAATATAGATATCAAAAGAACTAACTGATGGATTGTTATTGGTTACAGTTACAGTATAAACACCAAGTGCTTCAACAATAGCTACATCCACATTGGCTACACTTGCTGAACCTGAATAAGTTGTTGTAACCAAGTCAATTGAGTGATTTGTGTCTACATAATTAAATGTAAAAACTGCATCATGATAAAGATAGATTGAAGTTGCATAACTTATTTCCTGTATTTCTGTTTTAGGAGCTTTAATCTCAAAAGTATAAGTGTCTGACACATAATCATCTGAGTAACTTTCTCTGTAGTTATTCAATAGTATTGATACTTCTACATTATATGAACCAATAGCAAGATTATTTGTTGATGTACTGAAATCAAGTATCCACTGTTCTGTTGATGCTTGGTAATTAAATGAATAATCAGCTGGATTAAACAATTCAAAATCTGTTCCATTTCTTATGAATACAGTCATATCGTTAGGTGATAAACTCAAATTTACTGAAGCAGTCACATCAAATAGATTCAAATAAAATATCACATTGTTCGTGTAGTTTGTCTCATAGTGAGTGTATTCAGCAATGAGATCAAGTTCATAGAAAACTGTTAAAGTGAAGCTTGTTGAATTGTTCTCAAGAAAAGCTCCAGTTCCAAGGAAATCAACTGTATAGGTTCCTACATCCATGCTTGTATCAACTAATATTGAAGCATTATAATCTGGAGCATAGTCATTGAAAACATCATTTTTGTTCCAAGAAGCATTACTGACTGTGTAAGTTACAGTTGCTGAAGGAATTATGTTCTTAACTCCAGTTGTATAGGGTTCACTAATATTATAATATGAACCCCTTACTAAAATTGAATCTAATCCCTTTCTGGTTATGTCAGAAGTTACCCAACTTCCAAATGGTTCTTCTTCCCATTCTAAAACTAGTTCGGTTTGTGTTTGTACAACTATTCTTTGAGAATAGAAACCAACTTCTGTACCATTTTGCCACATAACAGCTGCAGTCCAAAAACCAGGTAAATCAGATCCACTTGCTGAAGGATCAAAGTATATTTCTGGGGTATAATATCCCGCACTAACTTGAGTTACTCCAGAAAGAGTGTATGAAGTTGTATCAGTATAAATTAAGTTAGCAGGTAATGAACTCTTCAATGGAATAATATTTCCATCTATATCATATAATGTATAATTCAAGCTTCCTGTTGTTTCATTATATGGAGTTCCTCCTCCGTCTCCTTGCACTAAAGTATTAGCAACAATTTTAGAACCAACATAACCTGTGGAATCTGTGGTTCCACCTATCCAATAGCCAAGTAAAAATCTTTCAGAAGGTGTTGTATCATCTAACAACTGAAGATCATTTAGATAGTTCGGACTATTAGTACTCAATCGCCAATCACCAGGCGAAACACTAGAACCTAAATCAATCTGATAACCTTGAGAAACTCTTGAAGTGGATGGCATTGATGAACCATTGTAGTAGAAATCAAAAATTGTATCATGCCAATCAGTTGGTGTATAAACTATCTGATATCTAACGAGATTTGAATAGGGTGATATATCTACCAATCCTGTATTCCAAGTTATATTCCAATCTATACTATAAGACCAGAAAGATGCATTTGTTGCAGAGAATTCAGCATTTACACTTCCTCCACTCTGTGTTTTTGCGAATGTATATGTGTTACTGAAAGAAATTTGAATTGAAGTATTAGAGGTGAGTTCATGTGTTCCTAAACTTGAGATAATTTCAGTTGTTATACTAACACTGTCTCCATTATCTTGTAAATTTATCTCATCTGGATCAGTAAAGACTATTGAATTATTATTACTATCAACAGGATAAAGTGAGTTTATTAGCGTAAGATCATATGATGTAGCAACACTCCAAGTTCCTGGAAAAAGAAGATTTCTTGTAACTGTTTTACCATTATCAACACCATCAGAAGAATGGTCATTTTTAGCCCATTGAAAATGTTTTGGAGCATCATCTGTATCAACTTTTGACAAGTTAGCCACAATGAAATAAGTACCCTTTGTTAATCGAACATCTGTAAAATCAAAGAACTCGAAACCAAGGCCTGCATATTGATTGGATTGAGAGAAAGGGTTTGAGGTGCAATTACTTATAATATTGCTCATATCTGGATCTCCACCAGATTCTCCGACTAAATGCAAGGAAAGCTCATAATCTTCTAATGAAGGTAAGGCACCTGTGTCATATGCAAGTAGTAGTTCACTTCCATAATAAAATGCGTAATCCCAATTTACATCAAAAGCTTGAGCCAAGGTATAAACACTACCTGTTGCGAATGTTATTGCTCCATCATATTCATCTTCAATTGTGTAATAATCATCTATAGATTTCATTTCAGTTATTCCATAATTTAAAGAATCATTTGTATACCCAGAAATACTGGAGATTGAATAACTGTTATTTATTTTTCCTGTATCATCGAAGTTTGTTAAATTGAAGACTTCATTGTGATTTACTTCAAGATAATCAGTAGTTGAGAATTGATTACTAGTATCACCTGTTTGTGTTTGAGGAGTATAAGAAAATCCAGCTTCTTCTGGACGTATATCCCTTTTTATAGCTGGATCTACAAGGATGATCTCTGTTCCTATTTCTCTCTCTAACAAGTTTGAATCATCACAGAACCAAGGATTTCCTGCAGAAGATGATGCTGCAAAAATCTGTGGAACGGGTGAAAACATTACCAAAATAAGCACATAAAATGCAATCGAGTATATTGTAAACTTTCTTAGTTTACGTACTACATAAGGAAGCTTCATTATAATTTATACATTCTATTAAGTTTAAAAAATCCTTCGACAAAGGCTTATGGATTCTTGGAATTTATTTATCATCTTCTGTATTTTTGTCGGCAACTATTCCGGGAAAAATCCCTAGAATCCTTCTAAAACCAGATGGAACATTAATTTCGGAAACTACTATTGCACCTTCTGTCGAAATATCAATTAAATTGAAACTATTTTCAGAAGAAGCTGTTTGTTGAGAAGAAAGGGTATTGCAATTTACAAAAGCTGTTTTTTCAACTCTTGTACAAAAAGCTCTTCCTAAGTGACCACTAAGAACAAGGTTGACTCCAGTATCCGAGAGTAAACGTAAGACATCTCCAGCATCTTCTAGAGCTGATATTTCTCTCCTCCCAGGTATGGGAATAAGATGATGATGCATAAGAACAGTATGGAATTTATCCTGTGAAAGCTGTTTTGTATGATAAACATATTTCTCAAGTCTATTCTGAGTTGTTCTACCGACTACACCAATTTTTGTTTCTGGAGCTGATGTATTCAAAACATAAAATGATGAGTTATTTTTTTCTATTATGTTTTCTATATCAAAATACTTATGCAGTAGCGTTTCCCCAAAACCTCTCAAATCGTTTGGTCCAGGACAGAAAATTAGTTTGTCAGAATAAACAGATAAAGCTTCAACTGCAGATTCATAATCGGATGTTCGACCATTAGCTGTCATATCACCACAATGAATGATCAAATCTGGGTTGGTTGTATTAATCAGATCAACTCCTTTTTGAAACAGCTCTTCTTGTCTATTATTTCCTACTCCAAAATCTGTTCCTGCGATTTGAGCTAGCCTTAACCAGATTCCACCAGTAGAATCAACCATTCTAAATCGTCTGGTTATTGTTTTTAACTCATTTTTGATTGTAGCTCCATCTGTTTTCATTATCTTTACTTTAACTTCTCTTTCTGGTGTTATTTCAACATAATTGAATGATCTTGGTCCTCCACTGCGAGTCTTGTAGCTTGAAACGCTTCCAGCAGAGATTATTATTGTATCTTCTACTTTGTAAACATTAGGATGATGTTTGTGTCCTGTAAAAACTGCATCAACATTATGATCTAAAAGAACTGAGAGCATATCACCAGCATCAATAGCATTAGATCTTTCTCTTCCTGTCTTAGGAATTGGTAAGATATGATGGTGAAAACCTACAAGTTTTAATTTTGCATCACCATATTTCATAAGAATTTTTTTGGTATAATCAAGAGCTTCTCTCCCAAATCTTCCACCATCACGATCAGGAATACAAGAATCTAAACCAATGAAGAGTATATCATCTGAGAATTCATGAAACTCTCTTGGGCCTATACTTTCCTCCCATACTTCGAATCCTCCTGAACGTGAATCATGGTTTCCGATGATCCAATAAATTTTAGGTGAGATGATGTCTCTCCTTAGTTTATTAGCCAGTTCATATTCATCCTTCAACCCATCTTGAGTTAGATCTCCTGAAAAAACTGCAAAGTCATGAGGAGTTTGATTAATGACAGATACTGCTTCGTCATAACTATCTCTTATGAATTGGAGACGAGGAGAGAAGTGTATGTCACTGAAATGAACTATTTTTACAGATTTATCCATCAAGAACAGTATTAATTGAAGGGTAATTATCTTTATCGCTTGTCTTAATTTTATTGCATTATACAAAATCTTTAACTTCTAAATGTTCTAGATAATACTGATGACACTTAGAACCTACGAAATTGATGACCCAGTTTCGAGTGTAATGACAAAAGGAATTTTGTATATAAAATCATCAAAAAATCTTTACGAAGCCACATCAATTATGGCAGATTTTGATGTTGGATCTTTGCTGGTTGCAGATAATGGAAATGCAATAGGAATTCTCACTAGTAAGGATATTATAAAAGTCATTTCTGAAGATAAGGAATTGAAAAAAGTTAAAGTTCGAGAAGTCATGCAAACTCCAATAATAAAAATCAGTGCTCATGAAACTATTTCATCTGCATTATTAAAAATGAAAGAACACAAAATCAATCATCTTATTGTAGTAGACGGAGACAAAATAATCGGAATGTTAAATCCACTAAATCTTCTAATATAACTGGGGAAAGAGAGAAGAAATTAGAGGTAAGTTTTTCAGTGGGTTTTTACTTGTTTTTAATAATTGGTTTAGAAAGTGAGTCTTTTGAATGAGAAAACAGAATCCTTCTCTCCTGATTCAGTTAGAAAGAAACAAAAACTAAGAATAATTCTTACAACAATTGGAGAGAGTCTTGACTCATATTTCAAATCACAGATTTTCGAAACTACTGGTGAATTACCTTCTTTGATATCCATAAAGGAAGTTAATTCAATTGAGAAAGGAACCTCTAAATCTAAAGTACATTTCGTAACATATTATCTGAATACTGATATTGGAGAACAGTCAATTAACCTGGTTGTAAAGTTTTCAGCAGACGATGTGAGATACAACAAAGAAATAAAGAATTATGATATAATCTCCAAAACAACTGAAAGATTTCCTGGTATTTACATCCCTGAAATTATTTATAAGAGTCACTCAAATAGATGCATTATCTACGAAGGGATTACAGGAAAAAGTTTTAGAGAGACAAGTCTCGACAAGAATTTTAAACATCAATTAGCAGGTCAGACTCTATCAACTATCCATGGTGTTGAAACTAATAAATTTGCTACAGAACCTTACAAGAAGCTAGTATTGTATCTTTTGTCTACTCTGAATGACACTTCTTTAGAATCAGAAATTTTGGATTTAATGCTTCCTTCTTTTCTTTCCTTAGAAGAATCTCTTGGTTCAACTCTAATTCATGGAGATTTTCACCAAGGGAATCTATTATTTTCTTCAGATGTTACTTCAGCTGGGAGTGAGATTACTGAAGAGTTTCCTCCAAAAATAAAAGTGTATATCATTGATCCAGAATTTATCATGCCAGGCAGAGATAGAGCAGAAGATATAGGAACTTTTTTTGCTAAACCTTTAATTAAAGAATTTCAGAAATACAAAAACTTTGATGAAACAAAAAAGGACATTATAGCATTTCTCAAGGGATATAATTTTGCTTTATCAAAAATGGGGTCTGATTTTGTACTACAGGATCTTTATTCCAAAGGGTTAACTGTAGATTTTCATGTTGCTTCCTACATTCTCTATGACATAAGCGAGAAAGTAGAAAACAAGAAGAAGCAACTTGAAGATGAGGATGTACAAATTAAAGTTAAGCTTCTGAAACAAATTTTGAGTGATAAACTGGTTGAATGAAAATGGATTCAATTCCATCATTTGATGAAAGTCTTTGAAAGAGCCCATTTGGTTCTAATAAAATTTAGTAACTCAAAATATAATTTACTCTCTGATGTTGAAATTAACTCCAAACCACTGGTTGAAGGGTTATATGCAACAACTACAAAGTACGTTTCTCCTTTGTAACTTACTTCAACTAACGAAGTTATTCCATCTATGATTGAAAGATCACCAAATATCAAACTAATATTATGGAGTGTATTTATGATTTCCAACATATCTCTTCCAGAAATCTGTTCAAGAATTATCAAATCAGACTTAAATTTTCCAATACCTGTTGAGTCTTGAAACATATCGTCAAGTTCAACTTTCTTATCTTCAGGTATAAATTCAAATTCGATTTGAATGGTCTGTACATTCCCAAGATAGTTGATTCTTTGTAGCTGATTAGCTAAATGGTATATTTCTGGAGAACTTTCAACTTTGTGACTCACAAGACCTCACTAAAGAAACATATGACTGTTTAACCATTATAAGCTTTATTATGATTTAACCAAAAATAAACTAAAGAGAGCAATTTGTCATCAGAAATCTTATGAGTTTAAATAGCCATTTAGCACTTATCTTCTTAGCACTAAAAAATTAGCTGTGTATTAGTGCGATATTACGTTAGAATAAAAGTAAAATATCAAACAGTGTATCGCGGATAAATCCTCTAGAAACTCTCTAGCAATCGCGGATAAAATACTGAGATTGCTTTTATAAGAGTAGCTTATCCGTATTACTTACTAAGCAAGGGGATAACAAATATGGCAGATGAAGAAATACCAGTTTCGGGAAAAAAACTTCTTTCTATTTTGGAAAAAAAGGGTCCACTAACTCAAAAGCAACTAATTAAAGCTTCGGCAATCCCTGCAAGAACTGCAAGATATGCCCTAAGAAGATTGATTGAGTTAGGGTTAATAATTAAGAGAAGTAATTTAAACGATATGAGGTCAGTATTCTACTTTATTGTAGACAACTAAGCCCTTTTTTCCTTTTTCATCTTTTATTTTTCATTTTTTATTTTCAAAAATAATCTTTTGTCAATACTTTGATGTTCGACTTTTCCTTATCAACAAAGTTTTTTTATTTTAATAGTAGTGTATTGATATGGATGCAGAGAATTGTGATTTGGCTATTATTGGTTCAGGTGCTACTGGTTTATCAGCAGCTATTGCTGCATATAGTAAAAATCCTGATTTAAAGATTAAATTGTTTGGTATTCCATTCGATTCAAATACAGCAAAGAAAGGAGAATTAGAAACTCTGCCAGGTATTAGCAAAATTATTGGTGTTGATTTTATCCAACAAATCGTTGACCAAGTGCAGAGTCTCAACTTAGAGTTTATTCAAGACAAAATATCTTCTGATTCTGCAGAAGAAATTCCTAAAGAAGAAATCATGTCAGATGTTAATCAAGTTGTTCCAGTATTGAACATTACTAATGAAATGGTCAAATCTGTATCTAAAGAAGAAAATAAGTTCATTATCAACACTGAAGAAAAATCAATTGAAGCTAAATCAATTATAATATCAACCGGTCTTCCAGAACTTCATCACACAATAAAAGGAGAAGAGGTTTTTGTTCACAAAGGTGTTTCACATTGTGCTGTCTGCGATGGAGCTCTCTTTCGAGGAAGAAAGGTTGTAATTATAGGCACAGGTAATTTTGTAGCTAGAGGAGCTCTTTTTCTAAGAAAGTACTGTAGGAAAGTAACTCTTCTATGTCCAGATGATGAGTTAGGTTGCGATAAAAGATTTCTAAAGAAACTAACTGCAGCTTCTAACATCACAATAAGAAATAATGTTAATCTTGATACTGTGGAAATCTTTGGAAGTCAAAATGTAGAAGGATTAAGGTATCAAGAAGAAAGTGAGATGAAAGAACTTTCAGTAAATGGTGTATTCATAGAGCTAAAGGATAAACCAGATTTATCAATTTTTGAAGAACTTAATATTTCAACAACTGAAGATGGGTTCATTAACACACAAATAAATAATTCAACAAATATAGAAGGTTTGTTTGCTGCTGGAACCATTAAGGGAGAATTGGATTACACTCCTATTCTTATAGGAGATGGTTATAAAGCAGGTATTGAAGTAGTAAAATATTTAGAAGAATGAATTCAAGTCTAGTGTTCTTGGAATTCTTTTTATATTCTGTTTCATTAACACAATTGTGAAAATAGCATTTGTATTCGCTCATCCAGATGATGAAGCATTAAGTTCTGGTGGAACCATAGCAAAATATGTAGCTTTAGGCAATGAAGTCAGCACACTTTGTCTTTCTTCTGATTCAGTCAGAAAAGAGGAGTATCTTAATGCAACTAAAGTGTTAGGTGTCCAGAAACCTGTGATTTTTGATTATCCTGATGTTAAAAGCAAAGAATCAGAATTAATAAAAGATTTCATTTCCTATCTTCTTGACTTTCGACCCGAAATAGTAATAACTCACTTAGAGAACGATTACCATATTGATCACAGAACAACATTCAAAATCGCATTAGAAGGTATTGAGTGGGCAGCTCATGAAACACAGTATGATAATTCTCATCTTGTTTCCAAACTGTATGTTGCTGAAACAACTATTTTGATTCCCAATCCACACATTTTAGTAGATATTAGCGAGTATTATGAGAAAAAAGAACAATCAATAAAATGCTATGAATCACAATTATCTAAAGGTGGAGAGAATTTTTACATAGACTTTCACAAGAGTAGAACAAAGATGAGAGGAGCTCAAGCAGCTACAGAATATGCAGAAGCTTTCAATATAATTCCTCTAAAAAGAAATAGTCCCTTCTACAAGAAAAAGCATTCGGAGCTTTAAAATGGTTGAAACACAAATATTCCCTGAAATTCATCACTATACAAGTTTTCTGACATCTGATGAAAGGGATTTATATGTGAAAATTGCGCAGAAATACTCTAAAAATTCTTTGAATGAACAGCTAGAAATTGTAAATAATATTCGTAATAAAATTGAAACCCCTTCTGATATATTGCTTTTCATGTTGGGTAAGCTACTCTATAATCTATCAAAATTTGACATGTTGAATCAAGAATTGCAAAAATACAAAAACAATGCTTATTTACTTTTTTGGCAAGGTATAGCACATATCAGAAAAGGAGATTACCAATCAGCAGAAATCATCTTTTCAGAATTGAAATCTTCAGAGGATGTTTTCATCAAGACTTTTAGTATGCACGGAATAGCCAGATTAAAGAATAGGCAGGGTAAGAGAAAAGAGTCATTAGAGATTTATCAGAATTTATGTGAAAATCTAGAATCATTACTATTAGGTGAAAAGAAAGATATCTTCCAAGAAATTTTGTTGAATTGTAATTATGGTAAACTATGGTTAGAGAGAATAGAACAAAACGTTGAAATCTCAAAAAATAAGTGTAAAGAATTTTTGCATCAAGCAAAAAACTATGGTGATCGAATTTACGTAGCACTATTTCAAATGCTTTTAGGTATTCTGGAGAAATATGGTGCAAACTGGGGAGAAGCGATTAGATACTTTGAACAAGCTCAAAGTAGTTATAGAGAACTTAAAAAGGAAAGAGGGAAGATTTCTGCTATTTCAAACATAGCTGTTGTTGAGAGAATGGAAGGGAAATTAGATAATGCTTTGAAGAGATTATTAGAAGTGATAACTTGGTATGAACGGTGGGGAGATAGAAGATCAGTAGCTCTTGCACATTCCCATCTTGGAGAAATATATGCTCAGAAAAGGGAATTCACCACCTCAATTCAGGAATTTTCTATATCAAAGGAAATACTGGATGAAATTGGATCAAAAGATGATCTTGTGGATTATTCTTTAGCTGAACTATTGATTGAACAAGGAAAAATCGATGATTTCAATAAAGTGTTAACATCCATTCTAGATGGTCGGAATGAAGATGAAATAAATTCTAATCCTCACATATCCTATCTCTTAGGTAAAAAAGAAATACAAAAATTAAACATTGCAAAAGCTTTGAGTTACTTAAATCAAGCACTAAAGGTTGCTGGAGAAAAGAGAATGGATCACCTTAGTGCTAAAATAATTTTAGATTTACTGCAGGTTCATCTTTTCAATTATATTTCAAATCCAAATCAAGTTCAACTAGATAAATGTACAAAACTGCTTGAAGATTTTAACACGTTTGCCAATGAAACACAACAAAGAAAAGAAGTTAAGAACATTCTTGAAGATATTAATCAGAAATTTATATCAATTTTGAGCACAGAAGATAGAGCAGAACAAAGAAAGATTATTTTAGAAACTCAGAAAACAATAAGAGAGTTAGTAAATTTAATCAGATATAAAATAACTGTAGGAGAAGATCCAATCGAAATTTCTCCAAATCAACTCATAATACTTCATAGATCCGGAATTCCTTTGAAGAAATATATAAAATCAGAAAAAATAGTTGATGATATATTGTTATTTGGTGGGATGGTTAGAGCAGCAAAAGATATAATAAGTGAAGTTTTTGCAGGTGAAATTGGAAAAGTTATGAAAATAGATTATGGTGAAAACATAGTAATATTGGCTGAATTCGGTGAAAAAGATACTGGAATGGTCATTATAACAAGGAAAGATACTTTTCATCAAAGAAGATCTTTACATGAAACAGTGAAAAACCTGAACCTTGTTAATATCCCAAGCAAATTTCATGGTGAGATTGAGAAAAGCATAGAACAACGTATGGATGAAATCATCTTCAAGTGGTTTGGAGATGGCTATGTGGGAGAGAAATAAAGAAAATGGCGGGCCAGAACGGATTCGAACCGTCGACCAACTGCTCCGCAGGCAGCCATTCTATCCACTGAACTACTGGCCCTTGTTATAATATAAATCTAAGCTTGTGTTTTCTAATCTCCCTCCTCTTTATATTTTTCGATTAAATATTAGTTCAAGCAAGATAGTTAATGTTTTTGTATCGTTCTATTATTTTCTTATTAGTTTCAGCTTGTTCCTTCTTCTGATAAAAATCCCAAACATCAATTTCTCTTATTTCTCCTGATTCAATTACAGTCATTTTTGTTGGTCGTAAGTTTTTTTCTGAATCTATAATTATTTTTGCTTCATCTTCTAGCTCTTCTAAACGTAGATTGAGCTTAAGATAATGCTCAAAAAGATGATAATCATTCCATAAAAGCTTAATCAATTCTTCAACAGTGATCTGACCTTTTTTTGTAGTAATATGTTGCAGATGTTTTTCTATTGTTTGCTTTGCTATATCCTTTGATTCTCTAGAAAATCCCCAAAAACTTGCCATATTACTTTCATTTATCTCAGTCTATCAAACCTATTTAAACCCCACAAATAATTATTTCAACTACGAAATATTCATTGTAACTATTTTTCTGATAGATTTCAAGTGAAGTTTTATTAGTAACATATTTATTTCAAATTCTAGTTAGAAAGTTACAAGTTAGTTTAGGTGAGAAAAATTACTAAAATCACAGATAATACTAAAATTAAGAATTTCTTAAAGAGAGCCAAGTACTTTGAGAAACTTGGTTTAAACTCTTACATGCTCCCTATCCAAAATGCTGCATCTAGTAAAGTTCTAGTGGATGGTCAAGAATTACTAATGTTGGGATCTTATAGTTATTTGGGACTCATTACTCATCCTGAAATCATAAAAGTAGGACATGAAGCTATGGATAAATATGGTGTAGGAGCAGGTGGTGTTAGGTTACTAACAGGAACTACAGATTTACACCATACTCTAGAAAAGAAAATTTCTGAATTTAAAAGAACTGAGGATGCAATGGTTCTAAGCAGCGGTTATGTAACTAATATGACTTTGATATCCACATTGTTTGGAAAAGATGATTTGATCATTATTGACAAATATGATCATCAGAGTATATATGATGGTTGTATATTGTCAAAAGCAGATTGGAAGAGATTCAATCATAATGACATGGATAACTTAGCTGAAGTTCTTGAAGAACATCGTGAGAATTACAAACGTGTGATTGTTATTGTAGATGGAGTTTATAGTATGGATGGAGATATAGCTCCGATGCCAGAAATTATTGAATTGGCAAAACAACACAAAGCATTTACAATGGTAGATGAAGCTCACTCAATAGGAACTATAGGACCGAATGGAAGAGGAATTGATGATTATTTCAATCTTGAACCTGGAGCTATTGATATTTACATGGGAACTTTAAGTAAAGCAATTCCATCAATAGGAGGATATATTGCTGCTAATAAGGATGTTATTACTTATCTAAAGTTCAATTCTAATGCGTTTATCTTCAGTGCAGCTCTTCCACCAGTATCAGCTGCTGTAGCTCTTAAAGCAATAGAAATAATTGAAACGGATATAGAGAGAATAAGAGCATTACAGAAAAACTATACTCATTTCATTAATGGTGTTAAAGAGCTAGGGTATGATACATTAAAGAGTAAGGATACGCCCATTGTACCTGTCATTATTGGAAATGATGTCAAAACTTTTCGATTTGCAAAACAAATGAGAAAAGCAGGTATATTGGTACCACCAATAGTTTATCCAGCTGTCCCTCTAGATGCAGGAAGATTAAGATGTTGTGTAATGGCAACTCATACTGAGGAAGAAATCGATTATATCTTAGCAGCAATGGAGAAAATAGGTAAAAATCTGAAAGTTATCTAGATTACAAAACTACTCACTATTACAGCTACATTTATCAGTATAATTCAATACTTTTAGTTGGACGAAGCAAAAGGGCAACTTTCGGCTTATTGCTGAGGAACCTCCTGACTCCATAATAACGATGTGGATGTAAATCCACCATATGAGAATATGGCTCTTGAAACAGAAACGAACGCCCTAGTTTCGATAACAATGATGCGATAAATAGACTGGTGACATGTTTAGAATAAATTGCTGAGAAGAAACTAGGATACGATGAAACGGTCAAACATCGTGGAGCAAGCTTAAGTAGAGTTCGTAAGAACTGGGTAAAGTGCTTAGATGAATGTTGCCAGGAAGATCCTAATGGCTTCCGAACAGAATCAGGGGTATTTCTGCATCGTCCATTATTCTTATTCTTATAGAATCAGAAAACATTAACAAAAATTTATTAAACCCAGTTCAAATGTTATCTTGAATAAAAAAATAGAAGTGTATAAATGCTTAGGAGGTTATTGAATAATAGCATTCTAATAGTTTTAGTAGGAATTTTCTTTTTGGCAATGACTGTTAATCCTACTTCTAATGTAGCACTAGCTATAGAACCTCCTATAGAAGAGAACTCTCGATATGTTATTCAAAGCTTTGAAAATGCTACTTTCAGCTTTTATACAAATCCATCAGAGATTACTAGAGGAGTAAACGATCTCAATTTAACTATGAAGTTTTGCTACGAAAATAATACACTAATCCCTGATTCAACTGTTTATTACAATATCTCTAACACTTTTAGTGAGAATATCTTCGAAGAAACTGTTTGGGTAAATACGACAGATGAATTCAATCGTACAGTCCCTTGGCAAACTTTTAATGGTCAAGACGGAGGAGTTTTTACTGTTAAAGCTGTTGCGAACAGTACTACAACAACAACTTACAATGCTACAGCATCCTTTACTCTAATTGTTCTACCTTTCGGACAAGTCAGGATGTTCTTTCCTTCAAATCCTGCTTTTCTTACAAGGTATCAAGATAATCAAGTTTCATGTAGAATAAATAATGTAGGAGGGACTACAGTTACAAATGTAACTGTAACAAATGAAATTACAAAAACTGGAACAGATGGTTCAATGACAAGATCGCATTCAATACAGAATATTGAAATTGCAGAAGGGGCATTTTACGATGGTATAATTTCATTCTATCCTGATGATTACCTTTTCCAAAAACACTCATTTACAATAACCTTTAGAACTATTGATGATCCAGATACTCCAAGGGTTTATCTAAGTGATCCACTAGAAATAATCGTAGAACCTGATTTAGTTATTGACAGTTTTCAACTACCTATTTCTGTGAATATGGGAGAGGATTATGTGATAACATATCAGATAATTAACAACGAAAATGAAACGTTATACGTTGTTCCAGAGATTCATTGCGATCAGATAATTTTTGAAGGTATTGAAGATGTTTCTGTGGGAATTGCGGGAGGTAGACACAACAATTACATTTATGGTGTTCCTCAAATTGATGGAACACACCCATTATCCTTTAGTATAGATTTAGAATGGATTACAGTATCTGAGACGAAATGGTATACTATCCTTCTATTTACACAATTTCAAGCTGTATCAGTTATACCAGTTGAAAGCTCTCCAATTATTTTTCAACCAATTATTTTTTACAGTATCTTCTTTGTTTCACTGATTATAGGTTTAGCTTATTACTCTAGAGATATCATTTTAGGAATTGCAAGAAGAGTTCGAACTACAAGCTCAAGAATTTTCCCTGAAGTATCGTATCCTTTAGAAACGGTTATTCTAGATGGTTCAAATATAGCATGGGAAGAAAAGAGTCTTTCAAATAAACCACAAATAAATAATATAGAAGCAATGATCAATCGATTAAGTAGAGCTAATTTCAAGAAAATCGTTACGGTTGCAGATGCAGCATTGCGATACCAAATTGATGAACAAAAACGGTTAGATAGGTTAGTCAAGGAAGGAGCGATGAAAATGTTACCTGCTAGAGTTGATGGTGATAAATTCATTCTGCGTCTAGCAGAAGAAGAGAATGCCATGATTGTGAGTAATGATATGTTCAAGGAATTCAGAGAAACAGCTCCATGGATAGATGAAAGAAGAATACCATATACGATTTTAGATGGAGAAGTATACCTACATCCTACTTCAGTCAGTCCTTCAAGTGAAATAGAGAAAGAAAACAATAGAGAGAAAGATAACTGAAAAGATATTTTGTTCTTTTTCCTTTAAATTCTGCAAAAACCAAGTCATTATAAAGTACTATGATAATATAATATTGATAATACTATGAATATGGACCAAGGGTATCGAGATTTTTCTAACTTGAAAGAAGGTTACAATAACAACCTTGAGTTAGGCAATCTTCCAAAGGATTACTTCTATAGTAATGAGTATGATTATTTAACATTACCAGAGGTCCAACTATTATTAACTTTATCAGATTCTCAAATCTCTTATAGTTTTTCAGGGTTAAAGAAAACTACTTTGCTTCATCAAAATCAATTAACTAAAGCTCTGAAAAGGTTAATAGATAGAGAATTTCTATCCAGAAGAGATAATGGGACATATGAACTTACAAATATTGGAAGCGATTATACTAAAGGATTAATCAAGGATTTAATAACTAACAATGCTATTAACATACAGAACAACAGGTTCTATTCCCAATGGAAAAAGATACATTTAATTCCACCATTAAAATCTGAAATACTAGTTTCAGCATTTGAAAAGAGATGGTTCGGTAATTTTAGATTTCTTTACAAAAGAGAAAACAAAGAAGGTATTGAATTATGTTGGGAAGACAACAATAATGATAGAGTTCATCTCTACATTCAAAAAGGAAACCAAATTAGCATTGAATATCGAACATCCTTACCTAGTTACAACAAAATACAAGAAGCTACAAACTGGATAAGAAATGAGATATATTCTCTAGATGAAGTTAATATAGAAATTGAAGATTATGAAATTGTTGAAGATTTTATCAAAGATACATACAATTAGAAAATCATTCATAGAACACTATATATTTAAACAAATTAAATAAAAAATAATGAGGAATTAATATGAATAATCCGAATTTCAATGGAATGGGAAATAATCCGATGATGGATCCCAAGCATGGAACTACAACTGTTGCTGTTAGATTTAAAGGAGGTACTGTTGTAGCGGCTGACAAAAGAGCTTCTATGGGATCTTTTGTTGCTTCAAAGAAAGCTGAAAAAGTCCATGAACTCAATGAATCTACAGTTGCTACAATTGCAGGATTGGTTGGAGATGCACAATATCTAGTTCATCTTACAAGAGCTAATCTCAACCTCTATTCGCTTGGAAGAGGTTACTCACCTACTACAAAAATGGCTGGAAATTTACTGGCTTCTATCATGTATGAACAATATAGGTCATATTTTCCATATTATGTTGCCATGGTTGTTGCAGGTCTGGATAAGGATGGACCACATATTTATACACTAGATATGGCAGGTGGAATCACTGAAGAAGACTTTGCATCTACAGGTTCTGGATCTTTAGTTGCATATGGTGTTTTAGAATCAACCTGGAAAGATGGTTTAACTGAAGAAGAAGCACTCAAAGTTGCAATAACTGCTTTAGCTACAGCTACAAGCAGAGATACTGCTACTGGTGACGGAATTGATGTTTTGTTAGTGAACAAAAAAGGTGTCAAGAGATTGGCAGCTGATGAAGTAAAAGGTTACTTGGAGGCTTAAGAAAATGTTAGGACCACAATCAATGGGTTATGATAGATCACCTCTAATGTATTCTCCAGAAGGACGTATCATTCAAACTGAATATGCAAGAGAATCAGTTAGAAGAGGAAGTATTGCAATAGGAATAAAGAGTAAACATGGTGTTGTTTTAGCTGGTTTATTAAGAGTTGTAGATCTCAATGAACCTGATCTGAAAATTCACAAAGTCTCTGATAATATTCAAGCAATTTTTGCAGGAGTAGCTGCTGATGGTCGTGTTCTGATAAGTAGAGCTCGTCTTGAAGCTGAGATATTTAAACTAACATACTCTGTTCAAATGGATGTTAGAGGACTAGCAATTAAAACTGGAGATTATGTTCAAGTCTTTACACAACAAGGTGGATTAAGACCATTTGGTGTTGGTATGCTGTTTGGTGGAATAGACGAAACTGGACCAAGTTTACAATTCGTTGATCCTGGTGGTGGAGTTGTTTCATGTAAAGCAAAAGCTATGGGAGAAGGTGATTCAGAAGCTATTGCTTATCTTAAAGAAAAGTATTCAGATGAATTAACAACTGACCAAATGGTTCAAATAGCCAAGGAAGCCATTAAAAAGGCTGCTAGAGATGTTGAACTAACAGACGATAATATCGCAATAGAAATTATGCCTTATAAAGCATAAATCTATTTTTTTCTTATTTTTACATTATATTTATAATTGCAAATCTGCACAATTGTGCTGAGGATAATGAAAGTTTTTCTCTCTAAAACAATAAGGGTTAATGGTAATAATTGGAAACTTGCTTGTGATAGTACGAACTCACAGTATTATCCTCTTGTATTCTATAGTCACGCTCATTCAGATCATATCCCAAGAAAAATTCCTAAAACTGACATTATTACATCACCTACAACAAAAATTCTTTTGAAGAATTTTGTTAAAAACTATGAAGAGGGGAATTATTTTGAATCATATACTGTTGATTCTACAACTTTCAAACAAAAACCTAGTGGACACATTGTAGGGTCTACTGCTTTAATAATTGAATCTTCAGAAGGGAAGCTTGTTTATACGGGGGATGTTTCATCCCGAGATAAAGGATTCTTGGAACCTTTCTCTCCAGAAAAGTGTGATATCTTAATTATAGAAAGTACATTTGGGTCACCTGATTATATATTTCCAGCATATGGTAATGTGATAAAGGAAGCACAGGAACAAATCTCGGAATATCTAGAGAATGATATTCCTGTTGTACTGATGGGTTATGCATTAGGTAAAGCTCAAATGCTCTATAATGCTTTTTCGCATCTTTCTGATAATATTGTCATGCATGGGTCTAATTACAAAATAAACTCCTTGCTTCTGGAAGAGAAAATTAAAGGATCTATTCCAGCAATGGCATATACAGAAGCAAAAGAATCTAATTTCCTTGACCAAAAAAATCAATGGATACTTTTTACTCCACTTAAATCTGGGAGAGATTTCTTCTTCTCGTATCTGAAAAAGAAATATGATGTAAAGTTATTTGCTTTTACTGGGTGGGCTATTTCAGACAACTACAATTACAGAATGGCTGTGGACCATAGTTACCCTATAAGCGATCATGCAGATTATAATGAACTAGTTGAGATTTGCAAATTAAGCAATCCGGATCAGATATACACAATTTATGGATATACAACTAGATTTGCTGCAGAACTAAGAAAACAAGGATTTAGTTCTATTCCACTTTCAAAGCAAACAATCTTAGATTCATTTCTTTAGATTCTAATAACTAGCTATCAAATCCTCAATCCTTCTTTCTTTATACAAGATTTCATTTAGATGAATGACCTGTATTGGGATGTTGCGTCGTGCTAGGAAGTCTTTTGCGTTAGAACTTATAGAATTGCACACGAGAACTAGTTTTTTCAGTTTTAGCGATATTATAAGTTGTTCAAGTTGGAGTAACTTATTTGTTGGAATAGTTCGTTTCCAGTTCATTGTTACAATACCAATATCATGCCCATTTAGATAGAAATCTATCACATATTTGTTTCTACCAAATTTAAAAGTGGCATTTTCTCTAACTGATACATTTCTTGAAGCGAGTTCATTCCTAAGTACATAGTTGATGATAGATTCTTCACTATTCATTAAGTCTAAGAAAGGGGCTTTATTAAAAACAAGGTTTAATATCAGCATAATATACTGGAAACATGTTAAAACGCAATATATTGACAAAAAACATTAAACTACCGAATTCGAAAAAGAGTAAGAAGAGTTGTTTTTTACAAAAAAAGTAATAGAACGGATAGCTTGATTTAATAGATTTCCAGCATTCAGAATGATTTAAATTTGGAAATATCCCATGTAAGTAGATGAATAATATTGGTGAAACTCGAATCGATTTAAAAAAACCTGGACCAATGCTCCCACCTGTTCCAGCAATCATATTGGGAGTTAAAGGCGATGAAGATATAGAAGATGATCTTACCTGTGCTTGGACATTCATATTGAATGGAGATCCTCCACAAATCGGTATTAGTGTTACTAAGAAAAGTACTACAAATGAGCATGAACATGCTGCTCTTGATTTGATTTTCAAGCACAGAGAGTTTACATTAAATGTACCTGACACTTCATGGACTAATTCATTTGATATTATAGATATGTGTCAAACTGAAAGAGAGGATAAATTTAAAAAAGCAAATTTAACAAGAATTTCTTCAAAGTATATTGATGCCCCTGGAATAGCAGAAGCAGCTATAATACTTGAATGTAAGATAATTTCTTCCCATGAACTACCACCAAATCGGATTGTTTTTTTTGCTGAAGTTGTAAGAACTAGTGTCCATAAGGGAGTTACTGATGAAAATGGAAGATTAGATCCTGAATCAAAACAGTTCTTTGGGATGGTTGCAGGATGTGGTGAATTTTGGACATTTGGAGAAAAAGTAGGGCATATAGGTCAAACTAAAGGAATTGACCATATCAAATATTGAAATCTACAAACTAATTTAGAAAATTAAAAAAATTTGAAAGAAGTGGGATTTTGTGGAAACTTATCCAAAAATATACTTCATATCACGAATATTTGAGATTCGCATCATAATCCTATCAAGAGAAGATATATGCTTCTTTATCATGAACTTTGGAATATCTGTATAAATATAGATATAATCAACCTTCTTCCTTTCAACTTCAGATTCTTTATCTTTTATTTTATAAGTTATTTTTTCATCACTTACACTTGTTATAGAGCACGCAATGCCAGTTTCTAATTCCTCTTTTGTATAAAGAATAACTGACTTATCTACAATAGACTCTATCAAACCTGTTTGATGACCCTTTTTATCAGGATTAAGTCTTACTAATACTGGTGGTAAGTCAATAATAACATCTCTCCCTGTGAGCTCAAATTTTTTCATCTTACCATTATCATCTGTCTCAAGAGTAAGTTTAGAGGAAGCAAAATCCTTTTCAAAGGATATATCTGTTAAAGTTGCCTTCCTGTCTAATCCATCATTATAGCTGAATACTTCCTGTCCTATCAATTCTGTGAAATGTGATATCGGTTTTCCTGTATAATCTCGCTTGAAAGTTTTAGAAGTGTCGGAAATTTCTTGAAAAGTAAATGTTGGACTTTGATTTTTTTCATCTAAATCCCAAGAGACTAATTTACCCATTTTACCATTTTTCAAGATATATTTGTCCTCTTTTTGAGCGTCATGAATAACATAATCTGTAAAGAGAATTTTCTTAACTTCTTTTTCTGTTTGAATATTCAAAAGAAGAGGTCTGACTATAGTATCACTAATTTCAATATCTATAACTTCACCTTCTATACAATCATCAAAAATTCTATCGTATGCAACAACATATCTACCTTTGAGCATTGAGATTAAATCATGCATTCTCGTAATTTCAAGAAATGATTTTACACCATCTTCTCCGTGATATTCGTTGTATCTATCTGAAATTAATTTTGAGAAATCATCTCTTCTTTTGCTCATTTTTCTGATTGCATTTCCTCTAATGAAATTAGGTAAAACTAACCAAAAGGGCAGTAATGCACCTTTGACTGGGGAATAATCATCACTTACAACAGCTACTATTCTGTATGCTGTTCGTGGGTGAGACATAAACAGATTTGCAACCATATCCCATCTACCAGGACGGTAAAGATGTTTATAGAGTCTCATTGCTGCTTCTCCTTGGAACCTTTGTTTCTCCTCAGGACTAAATTCTTTGCCTGTCAATAATTGAACATTTATTCCAAAATCACCCGCAACACCTTGATAAAAGCCTTCAAGTTTGTACAAAACTTGAGCTAACTCTCTACCATAACCTGCTTTTTTAGTTTGTAGATCAGCGTCACCCTCCAAGATTCTAACAAAGATATAGAGAACTGCAATAATTCCATAGCTAATCAGGAAATACAAACCAAATGGGATAAGTCCTTTAACTGCAGCATAGTCTAAGGTTGTTGCAGGTAGTAAAAATGCTTTCTTAATAATCATCTCAATCCAAGCTAACAATTGAAGCCAAATGATGTGACCTCTTTGGTTATGAGCTAATTCGTGTGCAACAATTCCTCTAATATCATCATCACTAAACTCATCTAGGCTTGATGAAATGAGTGCTATTCTTTGATCGAACAAAGGTCCATAGGCCATCGCATTTAAAATTGGGGCTTCAACAAAACCAACCTTGATTTTTCTCTTTATTCCTAAACGGATTCTTACTTCTTCTACAACCTTCAGAACTCTTTTATCATCAGTTGGTTTTATTCCCAGTAGTACTGTGAGAAGCCAACCAGATATGAAATACATTAAGATTGAAAGAAGAATAATCATTTCCCAAGGTCCCAAAGAAAGAAAGATTGTTCTTAGAACTAAGGGGGAATCTGTCTTAACTAGACCTCCCAGGTGATTTCCTGCACTTGCTGAAATAGAACTACCACCAATTGTGAAGAAATTGGACAATGAAAATGATGTAAGTCCAATATAATTCCATGTAAGGTTATCAAATCCTGGAATTAACTTGCCAACTCCATATAAAGCAACATAAACAAGTGCAAAGAGTGTCAAGTATAATACTTGAGGAGACATAAAACGACTAACTAGTACGAATTTCTTTCCAAAGAATATTAGTGCAAGAATTATGAAAACATATAACATTAAGTTATAAGCCCAACCTGTAAATAACTCATTTTTTTCACCAGTTACAAGTTGCCACACTTTGTCTCCTACTGTTCCTACTAAGAATACGAAATACGTTACTACTGAAATTATCATTAGTTCCCTCCACACAGGTGATTCTCTAAGCATATATGTTTGATAAACAGCTAATACAAATAGACTCAAAGCTATCGCTATTAACCAGTTGCTAAGAAAAATTAAAACAAGGCCAAAAGTTAGAGCAATAAATGCTAACATCAGATTCTCTGAAGTTGTTCCATGTCTTATTTTTGTAACAATTTCTGATATAAGAAATATTAAGCCTAACAAAGCAATAAGAATACCAATTCCAATATTGGGATCATTTTTAATTAAATCCCATAGTAAATTCCAGTAATCAATAAGAGACATACTATCAATGGCTTTGACTTAAAATACTTTAAAACCTTTGTCTTTTGAAAACTTCTAAGATATTGGAACTTGACGTATGATGTTTTTGTACAATAAATCATTTGTAGCTTGTTGAGCATCTTCCTCATTTAGTTTCATCAGTTTTACAATGTCATTTAGAGTAGCAGATCCTTTATACTTCAACAGAGAAATTACTTTTTGTTGTTGGCTGCTAAATTTCTTACCAACATCCCTGCTTATAATCTGAGGATTAAGTTCTAATTTGGAAGAAACTAAATTAGCAACAGGTGTGCTGTACTTTTCAAGTCGCGCATCTACATAATCACTCATTTGAGAAAAGTGTTCTACTCTCCCTCTCCACTCTTTCAACTCATCTGCAAAACGTTTATGAAACTCTGATTGAATTTTCTGTAATTCATCCCTGATGATACAATCATCATCGGTATTATCAACACAAGCAACGGTTACCGTTTTATCAGAAGTTGTATAGATGAACTTATACCGAGTAGTTTGTAGATGATCACACCCTTCATCAACATTCTGTGCAAAAATCTCAATAGCACTAAGAAAACTTGTAATAAGATTCTCATCATGATCTATGCTACCGTACTTACGATGAAATAGGCATTCACCAGTATCTTTAGCAATCCATATGTTATGTAGCATAAATTTCATGCAAATAAAATCACATCAGCACAAAAAGGCACATAATACATAGGTATTTTCACATGCACACTTTATAAAAAAAAAGTTACAGAATTCTTAGGTTAAATTGTCATTACAGTTGCTAATAACATAGAATCAGTAGGTTCTTCTATTATTCTAAATCGTAATCACTTTTTTTAACTAATGCAAATCCACACCTTGCACACTTTAAGATGTACGAATCTTTTCTTGAAGTTCTTCCTGCATGTTCAAGATTATACCTACAATTTGGGCACAAAATATCTCCAGGTTCCATTGAGAGAATTCTATCCATTTCCAGCGTGAAATGGTGTTGCTGTTCTACAATTTCAGATGTTGACGATAAATAGTATCCTTCTGAATATTTAGATAGAATAATTATATCTCCTTGTTTTACAGGATATTCTTTAAACCATTCATCGAGTCCTGTAATTTGGTTTTGTTTGGTAATATGGCTTCCATAGGTTTCATTGTATGATTCTATAAAAAAAAGAACACCTTCTTTAGGGAACATTTCTCTATCCTTATCTAAAATGCTAATGACTTTATCCAAAGTATCTGTGGGAGATAAGGGTTGAATTATGAATCCTACATGCATGAAACTCACCAGTATCTGAATCACTCTTCATGATGGTATACTAAAGAAAATAATAGAGATATGGGCTTATCTCTTTTTCTATGGTTCAGCTTTCTGTAAATCTAGTAATTCTTGGGGTACAATTGTTTTCATTGATAAAGGTGCAACTTCAAATGAAACATTAGTAGCACCATAGTTTACAATTTCACCTTCAACTTCAACTGGAAGTGGTCTTCCTAGTTGAAGAGTTACTTTACTTCCTCTTATATGGGTAACACCTTTTTTACCTAAGTGTTTTCCGGGTTTCAGGATTTGAAGCAAGTATATTTGTCTTAATTTTCTAATATCCTCAGCAAGTAGAATGCCAAAATCTTTCCGATAGTGATAATTTTCAGGTAATATGTGAAAACCTCCCCCAAATCTACTTCCTGCACCAACAGCAATCATGAGAAGCTTTGACTTAAATTCCTCTTGATCATCTATTTGCATCACGGTGTCTACCAAACGATATTGAAACAGCTTCTTAAAAGCAAGAATGTAGTATTTGAGAAATCCTCTTAACCACTTAAGTTCTGTGAAGGATGCAACTGAAACAGTAGCTCCTACACCTGTATCTACAATATTAACAAAGTATCTTTCATCATCATCAGCTTTAGCTAAACCAACAGTTAAATCGCAGGTTAATCCTTGTTCAAGGATATCTAAACTCCTATGATAATCCTCATCAAGTTTTATACCAAGTGCAAAATCATTACCATTTCCTAGTGGTAAGATCCCAAAAGTTGTATTCAGCCCATACAAACCATTAGCTACTTCATTTACTGTCCCATCTCCCCCAGTAGCAACAACAACATCAAATTCCTCTCCTCTTGATTTTGCTATTTCAATTGCATGTCTTGGCTCATTTGTCATTTCAACTGTATAATTTAAACCTCGTTTCTTGATTTCCTCTTCAACTTTAGGCCACATCTTTCCAATATCGCCATTTCTAGCATTTGGATTTACAATAAAAAGGTATGAAGTCATTATAGATTAGATTTTTTGCATATATTTAAACTTTAAGCAGAAAAGAAATTAATGGAGCCCTGAGGGGGATTTGAACCCCCGTCTTGCGACTTTCTCGAAGTATTTACGAGATCACCGCTCTAAGCCAGGCTGAGCTATCGGGGCATTTTAGTTACTTTCTTATTTGATATGTTTTCTATTCTATTACTGTTTACTTCATTTGCATAATCTAAAGAAATTAGCAAAAGAAATCAAAAAATTGTTTGAATTTAATCAAGGGGGAAAGCTGCGTATCCTCTAAATTCAATCCAATCTCTTAGTTGATTTTCAATGATCTCTTGTACTGCATCCTGATCGAGATTTCTTGCCATTTCCTCATCTTGCGTCAGTACTGCCATGATATAAATATCTCCACCGAACCGCAAATCTCTCAAAATGAATATCTCATTAATATCATCATCCAAGGTATATCTACGTATTCGTAAAAATGCCTCTCGAATATTCACAATCGTTTCAATGGCTTCATAATATGCATTATGAGCAATATCAATATATCTTTCATCTGTTTTATACTGTGCAAAACAAACATTGCTTCTTGAATCATATAGACCAAAGAAATCTGCATTTAGTTGTTGAGCAACTTCCTGAGATGCTTCTTGAATGCCTTGTTCAATCAGTGAAATTTCTCTAAAGATGTGTGAGAAAGCACCTAGAATCGATGAACGTATTTTCACACTTGTTCTGAAGAAATCTTTTGCAGGATTGAAGAAAGGACAGTTATTAGACATGTAATCAATAATTGAGCTGAACACTTCTGTACTTTTCTCATCTATTTCATAATCAGGATCTGATTTGTGAAAGAATATTTTCCAAGGAACTTTAAGCTTCAAAGCATTTGTGACATTGGTAATCTGTTTTAGATATTCAAAACTCTCTTCAAATCTGTCTTTAGCTTGAACATCTATTACAAAAATAATGACATCTGTGCCAATAAAATATTGTTGTGGATTGTTTAAGTAATCTTCACGATATATACTCTGTCCACCCAATTCATGCATATGAACATCCAATCCAAAAACTTCAATTTTACTCCTTAGTAATCCTCGTGTTGGTGTTAAAGCATATAATTTTTGGAATAATAATGATAAGGCACCTCTATGCTTCAATGCTATGGACAAAGAAGTTTTTCCAGCATTATCAATTCCAACCATAATTATCTTTGCACCTGTTGTAACTTTTTCGGTTTCCTCCAGAGATAATAATCGACTAGCAGCTATCCAGCTATTGACTCTTTCCTTTGGAATCTTCTTAATCATTTTTTCATAGTGTTCATTCCAATTATTTGCTAGATCTTCAATCGTTTGTAGTCCTAATTCTACTAAAAATTTAGATTCATCTTTTGAAACATCTAAAAGTGCTTCAACTGGAAAACCTTTGATGTTTTTTTGCTTTTGAAATTCTTCTTTTAGAAGTTTTTCTCTTAATTCAGTCATGGTTTTCTTCTCCGGAGACTTCTCACAACTTCAAATTGAGTTACGATAATACAGTTGTATCTCCTTCAAATAAGTATTTTGCTAATGTTGCATCACAATGATGTTCATTTCTTCTTTGCAGAAATAAAGTTTAAAAAGGCAAATGCTAGCGCTTTATTAAACCCTTTGAGGAGTAGACACAAAGTGCGAACACAAAATCTTAGAAAACTATTGTTTGTATCTATATACATCATAAGTTTGGTTACAGCAAGTTTTGTAGGTATATCATTTACAACTACAGCAATTGATGAAAATAGTAACCCAGCCTTTCCTTCACTAGAAAATATAGTGCTACTTAATAACACTCCACCCGTAATTGATGGAGTTTTAGAAAGCTATGCTGGAGAGTGGGAAAATGCTACAATACACAATGCATCTTTTGGCCCAAGTGGCAACAGAATATCTCTAACCATTCGTGTTCAATCAAATGCTACTCATTTATTTATGGGAGTTAGCTATGTTAGTGAAATTTTTATACCTATCAATACAACAATCCCAGTTGGTGATTCTTATAATAACCAATCACATACATGGTATTCCATTTTATTCGATAGAAATTTTGATGACAGAATTGGTTATAGCAATGAAGCATCAGATGACGCCGTTGTGATTAATTATAGAGCTGAAGGAGCCCAAGATGCATATTTCAATGGCACAACACCTGATTCTTTAGTCCTAGATATTAATATGACAGGATATGAAAATTCTATTTCGGCTTTAACAACAGAACTTGATGACTTCAATAGATATGAAGTTTCTTTCGAAGTTGCAAAAGAGTTAGATTCTGGAGACACAAATGGAAAAGATATTTCATTAAAAGAAGGAGAAACTATAAGATATCTCTTCATTGTTTATGAAAACAATACAGCAGCTTTTAATTATACGGAAATAACTAACGAAATAACAGCTTTTAATACAATCCATTTAGAAACTGTTCATGATTACTTCTCGTATGAAGAAGATTTAAGCAAACTGAACATTTTGACATATATCTCTGATTCATCTAATACAGATGAGAGAAATCTAACATCAATGAATTCAATCATAAACACTTATGGTCTTAATAACACTCTGAAGAAGGCTTCTGAAGGTTATGATATAACTTATGAAAGAATTAAAGATTTGGATGTACTTATCCTTGTTGGATCACATACTGATTTAACAGAAGATCAAATAGATGATATCAGGTTCTTTGTTGCTTCTGGTGGAAACCTCTATGTTTTAGGTGATACAGCTGATGAAGAAAGTAAATTGAATTTTCTCCTTAGTAACTTTGGTTTCCAAATATTTAATGAAACACTTTATTCAACAGATTTGGGAATCAACGCTACTATAGAATTTGATACAAATGACATACTCAATCTTCCTTACATAACTCAAGACAATATATTTACTAATCAAACAGTTAGTTCGATTGAATACGTACAAGGATCAGCAATTAAATTTGATGACCTTAATGCAACCCTTGGGACCATTTTATTTGGTGAAGGATATTATCAATTCCAAGAAGGAGATTTATACGCTTCAATAAACAAAACTGGAGAATTTTATATTGACAAAGTAAAGGATGGTGTTTTCAATAGTACAGAAGATATTTCGTTAAATGGTTCTGCAACTATTCAGGCAGCATTAGAATTACAAAGAGGTGGAAAGATTCTAACTTTTGCTTCAGCTGATATATTTAACACAACTAATATCCTTAGAGCTGATAACAAGTATCTTTTCTTAAGACAGTTGAATTGGCTACTAGATCTACAGCATCAAATTTCTTATGATAACTTCATTATAGAAGACACAACAATTGTTGAAGGAGATAATGTTTCAGTTAGTATTTCTATTACAGGTGACGAAGGAAGTTTCATTCCAGATGTTCAGGCATGGGTTGTTATCCAAGAACTAAAATCAGACATCAATAATGAACAGCTGAATAACACTGGAGATAATATTAACTTTGAAGGAGCTATTCTACCAGATTCAAGTATCAAAACTCAATTTATTGATGTTTCTATTCGAATACATAAAAGAGGTTATGGATATAATGAAACCTTCTTAGTAGAAGTTTTTATGGATATCGATTTAGATTCGGGCATTACTCTTAACATCATTGCCTTGATAATATTCGTCTCATCAGTAGGTCTTGCAGTTGTTGGAGCTATTGCTACAAGACGATTCAAAACAGTTCCAGAAGAATAAACTCTTCTTTTTCTTTTATTTCATATTCTTTGACAAAATCTTATTATTAGGTTTGATTATTAATTCTTTAGTTGATAAATCTATGATTAATCTGGTAATATTTTCAGATGTGCATTCTAATCTAGAAGCACTCAACGTTGTAACAGATAGTATCAAAGATTTATCTCCTGATATTATTATCTATCTTGGAGACACAGTAGGATATGGTCCTAATCCAAAGGAATGCATAGAAATTGTAGAAAATTTAGCTCAAATCCATGTTGTTGGAAATCATGACTATGCTATTTGGAAAGACAATTTCAAGTATTTCAATCCTTTACCAAAGATCTCTCTTTCTTGGACAAAAAGTCAACTTTCTACTAGAGAAAAACAATTACTAGGATCTCATCCATTCTTCTCAATTTTTCCTTTGTTCATATCTGAAGGAAATGCCATGTTTGTACATGGATCCCCACGAAGACCTCTCAGGGATTATGTTTCACCTGATTTACCATCATGGTCGTACAACATGTTCTTTGAGATTACAAGAGAGTTTACTGAAATTGACTTTCTATTCTTAGGACATACTCACAAACCTCTTCATATAGTCAATGAGGGAAAGCATCTCTTAAATCCAGGATCAGTTGGACAACCCAGAGACAATAATCCAAAATCATCCTTCTTAACATTCAAAATAAATGAAAAAACCAAGGAATTTGAATATGAACACATAAGATTAGAATACGATGTTGATCTCACATGTAAGAAAATGGAAGAATTAGGTTTTCATCATTTCTTGATTAATCGTCTCAAAAAAGGTATCTAGTTTTACTCATTCTCTTCTGATATTACTTCACTTATTTCATCATTTATCTCCTCTTTTTTCTCCTTTAAGAAAAAGGAGGATACTGCTGCAATCGAAAGTGTAAGACCTGTTCCAATAAGGGTTTGAAATATTATTGTAGCTCCAGCAACTGTTGAGGAGATATCCAGTCCTTTGAACAGAGATTGAGTAGTTACTGTACCAGTTCCCAAACCTGCTGGAACGAAAGTTAGTAAACCAACTAGTAGTGTAATTGATGTTACTGATGCAGAATTTACTAAAGATATATCTCCACCAAAAGCCATGAGTGTGAATTTTAGTGAATAAAACTCTATTATCCATCTAAATACAGTTGTAATAATAACTAAAATAGCAATTATTTTCTTCGTATAGAGAAGCTTAAGCGAATCATAATACTCATCCAAAGCTTTGACAACTTTGGTTTCCAACCATATTTTACCTTTAAGTGATATTTTACCAGTGACTTTGATAATAATTTTCAGCACAAATCTCCCAACTGGAGGAAAGAACAAAATAAAAGTAAGAACTATTGTTGCTATAATCGCTATGTAAAAGACAATTTGAATTGCTAGCTGAAGATTTCCAGTTAAACCAGAAGATAAAAATTCCCAGATAGGGATTTTTTGTTTTATGTAATAAACCGATGACTGAGCTTGAAGTAATGCACTTTTTTGTTCAATGTTAGTAATTATCTGAGGAACAGTTGTACCAAGTGCAACTATGAAAAAAACCAGAACAACAAACATATCTACTATTCTGAAAAGTGCTAAAGCTGCCAAGGAAGAAGATCGAGGAACATCTAGTGATCTTTTGTTTATCTCAACACTTGCTATTTCTCCAGTTTTAAAAGGTCCTAGAACGCTAAAACCATATCCAACAAAATAAGGTAATAGAAATTTGATAAATTTGAGATCAGGAGATGAAGGTTTAACTAATATGTAAAACCTATAAGCTTTGACTATTGCACTAATAATCATAAAAAGAAGAGCTAATAGTAGAAGATAAACTGTTACAGATTTATAGAGCACAAATGAACCCTTAACATCTAAAGTTAAGAAGAAATATAACAAAGTTCCAACCATAATGGCAATTACTAAAAAACGGAAGAGATACTTGCGAATGATTGTTTTAAATTTCATCAGAGAATCCCTACTGGGAGTACAGAAGAGAAATAATATCTAGATTTCATTTTGTAAGGGAAAGAGAAAGAAAATAGAACAGAGAAGGTTATCCAGCCTCTGCGCCGCCTTCATCGAACCATTCATATGTGCAGTCTTTGCAGACAATTTTCTTCTTGTAGATTGGTTGATGTCCGAAATACGCAATTGGTTTAGATTTGTCCTCCACTTCTTTCAGACTCTTACTGTGACATTTGGGGCATTCTTTAGCCATTTCTTGTTTTCACCTTTAGAATTGTTTCTTGTTGTTTCATTAAGAATTCTATATTTAAAAAATTTGTGTAAGAATCAACATGAAATAAGTAATAATTAGTTAATTCTTTAGATAAAAACTGAAGAAAAAATAGGTAGTTAGGTTTATGTCGGCATCTAGAAAAAAAATAGCAATAGATTATTGTTTCTCAGAGCTACTAATGCAAATAAATTGTTGCAATTTAAGGCAGTCAAAACTAATTTCGAGTCCATAATCCCAGTATATTCCCACAAGAATCTTTGAATTTACCATAAAACCCATATTCATCTGAAATCTTAGTTTTTTCTTGAATTATTTCTCCACCAGCAGCTATAATCTTTTCGAAGGTCTTTCCAATATCATCAGTTGAGATGTAAATAATCATTTCTTCATTAAGCATTTTTTCTGCTTTCTGAAAAGCTCCTCCTATTCCATCTTCACTTTCTCTGAAGAAGGCATAGTCTTCAAATCCTGTTTCTATAGTAACTTCCCAATCAAAGACTTTTTCATAGAACTCTTTTGCCTTTGAAACGTCATCTACTGGTAATTCTATATGAGCAAAATTATGATTTCCAACCATTTTCTATCACCTGTTAGCTATAACTAGTTAAAAGATAAGTCATATAAAAATTATTAAGAAGATACAATTTTACTCTAAAATATGGGAACTATAGGCGATATGTACGAAAAATTCGTTAATGATGGATCAAATAAATCAGATATCAAGTATTTCTATGGAAACGTTCCTCGAACAATTTCAGACTCAATTCAGGTAGCTAAAGAATTGCCTAAAATTACAATTGATTCCAATAAGATAGAAGAGTTGAAACGTGTACTCAAAAATTATCACCAAGATTTGGGTTTACTGACATCAAAAGTTGAAGCCAATATTGATTTAATTCACAAAGGAGTAGTTTTAGGGGGACAACAAGCTACAATTTTTGGGGGTTCAGGTATAATTGGGAATAAAATTGCTACAGTTGCTGCAATCTCAGATGTTAGTAAAATGAAAAATCATTACTTAGTTCCTATGTTCTTAGTTAATACTCATGATAGTATTCAACCTGAAATCACTACCATTCATCTTCCCAATAATCAATCATCTGCAAGCAAACCAATTTCGTTAACTAGTGCAATTGATGGTTTAGTTTCTAGCAAAATTGCTTCAAATGAATATTTATGGCTTGAAGAAAATCTTTCTATTATTAGAAATATCTTTAACGAGTTTAGAACCTCCCTGGATAAAACCTCTCAGAAGGTTTTCACAGAAAAAGTAGACCATATTCTCACTTTCATTAGAGAAACTTATAGATCTTCCAAAGATATAGGAGAATGGATAACTTTACTCTGGGGAATCCAAGCCAATATCTTCAATGATTGGGGTGTTGTTTTCTTTCCTTCATCTCATCCAGAGATAAGGAAACTATCAGTTGATGGATACAGACCCTTTATCAAAAAACGAACTGAATATATTGAAGAATTTAATAAAGCTACAGAAGCAATTGAAAAATTGGGATATCAGTTTACAACTGCAAAGAAAGATGAAGATTACGCTCCTTTCTTTTATGAGAGTCCAAAAGATGGTCACAGGATTCAATTATCTTGCAAAGATAAGGAAGACTCACTTTACTTCACTGGGATATGTCCAAACGATAAAACAGTCTACTCTTTTGTCGTGGATAAAAAAAACATTGATCTATCTAATCTTCCATTGAGATTAGTACCTCGATTAGATACTAATCAAGCTCTGCTTCAATCTATAATGCCAGTATACATCAGAGTTTCTGGTCCAGGAGAGATAAACTACAATGCTCAAGTAATTCCAGCAACTAGAAAAATAGGCCTTCAGTTTCCAATATATGTAAAATATACAAGAATGTTATATAATACTCCATGGATTGAAAATCTAAATCAAGAGCTTGGAGATGAGACTTTATCTCTTTTTGCAGGAGATTTCTTTAAAACTTTAGGACGATTAGCCAAAGCTAGAAGGAAGGGAGAACAAGAACAATTGACAGCTGAATCTAGTAATCTTGCAAAGATTATTGAAGCAAAAATGTTAGAAATAACAAAAATCTCCGATAAACAAAATAGTAATATTGAGAAATACAAATCTTGGCAGTTTGGAATGTATGATGATAATCACAAATGGCAAGAAGTAAGTTGGCCTTGGTTCATCATGGCAAGTGTAACAGGTTTAAGTGATTATTTAGCATCATATCGACGCTACTATTCTGAAGATTCTCCAATAGGAGGAATTGGATATATTAATGCTCGATTATAGTTCTTCAAGAATTCTTTCGTACCAATTAACATATCTATCTGCAATTTTACTTGCTTCAAATTTTTCTACAACTTTTTGTCTACCTTTAGCACCCATCTCTCTTACTTTTCGGGAATCTTCTAGCAATTCTAGCATATATTTTGTTAACATTTCATTGTTTCCTAATTCGTAGACATAGCCATTAATTTCATGGTCTATTACTTCTGGAATTCCACCTACTTTAGGTGCAATAACTGGAGTTTCACAAGACATTGCTTCTGCTAAAGTTAAACCAAAACTCTCATTGCTACTGGCAGATATTAGAGCTGAAGCACAGTTATAGATTGGAGTGATTGAAACCCTTACTCCTTGGAATATAACATTATCTCTGATATTTAATTTGTTTGCCAGTTCTTCACATTTCTTTCTCTCAGGTCCTTCTCCAACCATAATTAAACCTGTATCAGGATGTTCTTTTACAACTTCAGCAAATGATTCAACGATAAATGGAGCATTTTTTACAGGTCTGAAGTTTGAAACATGTACAAAATTATTCTCATATTGTATTCTAAAATCACAAAGCTTAGTATCTATTCTTTTGTACTTCTCAATATCAATAGGATTGTATAAAACCTCGATGTCCTTACTATGCGAAAATTTTTCTTCCATCTCCCTTTTCATGTATTCTGATACAGTTGACAAACCATCAATGTTATCAAAAACATGTGATATAACAGGATTGTAGGCTGGATCTATTCCTAGTGTATGTATATCTGAACCATGAGCAGTAATTGCAACAGGCACATTAGAAATCTGTTTTGCAAGATATGCAGATACTCCCGTAGGAATAGCATAGTGTATATGAAGTAAATCAAGATCAGATTTTTCTGCGATTTTTGCCAATTTTGAACCAGCTAAAATTGTATAAGGAGCTCCAATATCTTTAAACAAGGGATAGGAAATAATGTCAACCAAATCTAGAGTAATATTGGGGTGTCTAAAAGTCCTTAGTAAAAATGGGGTGTCGTAACTAATAAGATGGATATCATGACCTTTTTTGGCAAGTTCGATAGCTAGTTGTGTTGCAACAATACCTGAACCGCCCACAGTTGGAAAGCAGTTAATTCCTATTTTCATATCACTCTTCAATGAAATCACATATTAAAAAAAATTCTGTAACTGAACATTTTCTAGAAAAGCTGTTTATTTCTCATTATATAGTTTATCCATTATCTTTTTCTGTATTTTAATAACATCACTACTATCGTTCGCTTCAGAGTACTTTTTCAAATAGTCTTCGTTAATTTTATGGAATTCATTTCCCCAGCTTACCAAAGACAACATAGCTCTACTTTGCTTTTCTGAACCTAGTATATACAAAGCTGATGCCACAGCTTCAAGAGTGCTGAGTTTAGAAGGGGTTCCATAATTATTGGGATTAGCAGCGATAAGAAACGGTAAAGCTCGACCAGTTCCTTTGTCTAAAGCTTTTCTTCCCCCCTCTATATCATTCCACGAACAATCTACACCAACTAAACCATGAATCTTAGCTCTTTCCCTATCTATAGGAGATAAAGCATATTCTGCAAAAGGAGTTAAAACAATATGTTTTGGATTAATCTGTTCTATTAAAATAGGTTTAGCTTTCTTGAATTTTAGCACTCTGACTGCAGTACAGATTTTTGGATTACATGTTTTGAAGTTACTAATATAAACTGGAATTTGTACTGAGACAGATTGTTTCATTTCTACCACTTTTTTAGGTGGAATTTAATAGAAGATTGGCGATCCCGATGCGATTCGAACGCACGACCATTTGCTTAGGAGGCAAACGCTCTATCCAACTGAGCTACGGGATCAGATTGTTTTTGTTTAAATATCTTACTCTTTTATATTTTTGTTATCTGAAATAAAAATACTATTGTTATTAACACTAAATTTCTGCAAAGAGAATATAATCTAGGTTGCAAATGGGTCGTATTCTTCTACTTTCTTCTTTAATTCCGCTATTTTCTTTGTGATTACTTGAGTATCTTCTTTCATTTTTAGTTCTTTAAACATCTCAAGGGCATCTTCATAGGATCTTAAAGCTACTTGTATTCCTTCAGGTGTGTCTTTCTTCATTTCATCCTCTGATAGTGAAATATGAGTGTTCGCAATTCTTATCATTAGTTCTTTCTTTGCTTTTGCGTTATCAAGTTTTATAGTAACTTCCAAGGCATCTCTTAAGAACTGAACCTTTTTGTTTGAATCTTTATCCTTTTCTGCAAGTTGATTATAGATATCAATGCTTTCATTATATCTTTCTTTAGCAAGTTTTGTGTCCCTTCCCAATAAACAGTCACCAGCAATTTCAAGAGCTTTGGCTTTCTCCTCCAAATCCTTTAGTTTTGATAAATAAGCTTCTATGATTTGAACACTAAAATTACATGCCATATTTCCTATATCTCTAAAAATAACTGCTCTATTCATAGTGTTATTGTTCTTCCTCCAGCAATCAGCTGCTCTATATGCAAAATATATAGCTTCTTCAAGTTCATTGTTTTGAATAGCTAAAGTAATAAGATGTTCAAATGTTCTTGCAGCATCTTTGTATCTGTTTGCTTTGTAATTTGCATTTGCTTCTTCAATCAGAATATTCATTTTTATTTCTGAGTCTGACATGTTTCTCTAAAACTATTGTGCGAATCTAATTCTTATTTCTTTTGGAAGTCTTCACAATAGATAAAGTAATTCTGTTACCGATTGATTTTTAACAAACATCACATAGATAAGACATAGATTAACAAGGTGTTCAGAATGCAGGTTCTCTCAAAGGTTATTCAGTTCAATACAAACGGTGAAATCGATATCATTGATTTAACAAGAGAGCTCAGTTCAATAGTTGCAAAATCAGCAGTGAAAAACGGAGTTCTATCAGCAAATACTATAGGATCCACTGGTGCCTTAACAACAATAGAATATGAGAGTGGTGTCTTAGATGACTTTAAACAAATACTTCACAAGTTAATTCCAAAAGGAGCTGGCTATAAACATGATTTTATTGATTCTAATGCACATTCCCATCTTCGAGCATCTTTAATTGGACCAAGCATCTCGATATCAATAATAGATGGAAAATTACAATTAGGTACATGGCAACAACCAGTGTTTGTTTGCTTAGATGTTAGACCTAGATCTCGAAGAGTTGCAGTCACAATAGTTGGAGAGTAATAGTATTAGAAATGAATATTATGTTATACGCTGCATCAAAATTTCTTGTGGGAAGTTTAGTTATTGTAAAGCAACTCAAAAAACTAAAATGTGTCCATACTGTGAACATAGAATCAATCTTAGTAAAGTAGAAAAAATAGCTGTTGAAACAAATTCTCAAGCTAGAAAACTTGTTCAGGAGTTTAATAAAAATCTTGGAGAGCTAAGAGAACCAGAATGGTACAAAGAAGGTAAAGAAGAGAAGACTAATTCTTAGTAAGAAAACAGTCTTTTTCATCATTAGCTGTAATAGAGAGTTACAAAACGTTTTTTTACTATTCAGCGAAACAATAAATGATGTTATTTTCGAAAGAGATAGTCAAGCTACTTAGTGATTCACCATTCAAGCAGTTTGTATTAATGGAATTAGAACGTGAAAGAATTTACCAATCTTTTGTACAAATTGATGATTTGGATGAAATTAGTCAAGTTTGGTTAGATTTTTCGCGATTCTGTGCTGATACTCTTTCGAATGTTTCTTCATTATCTCATCTTCTCTATAGTCGTTTTCTGGATGAATGGACAAGAGACAGAGTACAAATAGATGCAGATGAGGAGAGAAAAGGCATAATTACTCAAAAATTAGAAGATTTACAAGAGTTTCAAATGGAACTAGCAATTCTAATGATCATTTATGCAGATATTGTAAATACAGGAATTTTTGGAACTCAACCATCACCTGAATATTGTACTGCATATATCGAAGGATATAGAATACTCAACACTATTTCACAAACCTATTTTGACTCCTCTCATCCAAGAGCTTCAAATATTGAAGAAGTGATGCTAACTTTCCTTTTGCTTAATCAAAAACAACAGATTATTCATCTACTAGAAGAATCACCAAACGGTTATAGTGAAGAGAAATTAATTGAGGAAAAAGGTGCTTATGAACTAATTATGGCAGAATTTGATGTATCATTCACTGCACAATTTCTAAAACGATTAGGAGAAGATTGGTGGTGGAAAGATTCAGTAGCCACTCATTTTGCATTTGAGAGAAGCTTAAGTCACCTTGAAACCGCACTAGATTATTATAAGCAAATTCCTGAAGATCCAGAATTAAAAGGAAAAGAAATTGAAACTAGCCACATCTCTTTAAACCAAGCTCAAAGAAACAAGGAACTTATAGATCATTATTTAAGATTGAGCTTTGAAGCAGCTAAAAGTAATAGTTTTATTGCAAGTGTAGAGTACTTGAACTTAGTTTTGGGACTTGAAGGAGAGGCACTAACAATCTTAGATTCTAATGTAGAAATGACCGAAAGGACCTTAGCTCTGAAAGAAGGTATAAAGAAAGATCAAACAGTACATAGCTTCTTTCATGGAATTGCAGAACTGGCTGCTAAAACCTCTTTGTTGAACAGTACTATAACAGATAACAAAAAGGAAAATATCCAAGGTATTGTTGAAGAAATTGAAGAAATTGTTAACAGACCAGATCTGAAAGTAAATATCAACTATGTTAGTAGTCTCCCCTTTGTTTATCTTAATTTTGTTCAAGAACTTAAAATTGCTCTTCTTGAAGATACTCCTCTCTCTGAAGCAATGAAAAAAGCAGAACAGAATCTTGTTCGTTTTATTGAAAGACTGGAATATGCAATCAATGATATTTCTACACAATTAATAGAAATAGAGAAAGCAGATACTAAAATAAAACTTGATGATATCCAACCTCTGTTAGAGAATATAGGAACAGTAAAAATTTCTGCATACTTTCTTCCTAAAACAGAAAAGAAAGTTTACATTGTAAAAGACATAGAGTGTTTGGAGTTTTTAGCTAATTCTATGTATTTAGAACAAAATCTTGCAGAAAAAGAATCAAACGAAGTTTTGGATATAATATATCATGCAAAAGCTCATTATTACTCTACAAAGGCTCTTGAAATATCTCAACTCAGTAGTGAATCAATTATTGATAAAGAGTGGGTAGAGCACAGGTATAGTCAAACATTTATTCAAGGACAAGATGTAGAATTGCGGTTGTTTGAACTATCAAGACAATATTTGTTTTTGAATACAGTAATCGATAAAATTGCCAAAGGATATAGATTATCTCTTTCTGGAGAAGATTCTATCAAGGAAAATTATTTTGCCATAATCAACCATAATTTCAATCATTTTGCACTATTTGATATAATCAACAAACGAATTGCAGAAAATTGTTTGGAGTTGTTGAATCACAAGGAGATGTTTAATTTACAAGATTCAAATATTAATTGGGGTGCAATAGAAATTAAGAAGATTCTATCGCTAGCTCTAACTGATTTTCTTGAAGCAACCAAAAAAGCAATTTTCGGAATTGGTGCAAATACAAATAAGGAAAATTACAAAGCTGCTTCTCACTTTAACGATGGTGCTAAGGCAGCAAAGGATGCTAGTGATCATTTACAATCAATTGCTCAATATGATTCAACATTTGCACAATTATCTAAATCAGCCTACGAGTTCAGTATTTTGCTTAAAGAATTAGACAGAAAAACAAGAGAAAATGAGAAATTACAGAAGCTTCCAATCGATGAATTATTTAACGTTCTAAAACAGCTAACTTTTCTTTCTTAAGATGCAGCGAACCTTTTTTAAATTAGTATAATAAGCCAATCTTAATGAGTATAAATCCAGGAAAAGATGAGCTTTTTGAAAAAATTGACAAAGCTTTTCTTGAATTGAATGAACTGCGAGGGACACCAAATAAGGAGCTTGATCAATATTTTGTTACAAAAAGCTCGAGTTTAGAGAGAGCTCTAGTTATAAATCCTGATGAATATAATGGAAAGAGGATAATTTTTCTAGGAGATATGGACTTGACTTCTTTACCTATCGGAGTTCTTTCAAAACCAAAGGATTTAGCAGTTTTAGACATTGACAAACGAATACCTGAAATCGTTTTTAATATGAAAGTTAAGCAAAAAATCAGATCTATAAGATATGTAAACCATGATATTAGAATCAGAATGATAATTATTCTCAAAGATCAATTCGACTATATCTTTCTTGAACCTCCAATGACTGAGGAAGGATTGGAAATAGGTTTAACAAGAGCTGTTCAATGTGCAAACAAGAATACATCCTCCAAAATTTTCCTTTCCTTTGATATTCAAGATGAAAGGATGTGTATTCTAGAAAAATTGATTGAGAAAATGAACTTAGAAATTGAAGAGAAAAAAACAGACTTCAATACATATGAACATGATACACCACTGAACAAATCTGTATCAGATATGTACATTATCAAAGTAAAAGCAAATTCAAAAGAAACAATTCCTAATCACTATTATGGACCGATGTATTATAGAGAGAGTAATAGTAAGTTGCAAACTTATAGCTGTAAAACGATATGTGGTGAAGTCTTTACTGTTGGTTCTGAAGGAGGTTTCAATACTATAGAAGAATTAGAAAGAAAAGGATGTCCAAAATGTGATCATAGAGGTCCTTTCCTATATAATTCTAGTATTAAACTTGAATAAATGATAAACAAGAAGAATGTGTGATTATATGTCAAATCCATCTAATAAAATCACAATTTGTGCATTATGCGAACAAGAACTTGAATTGAACAGTCAAATTCTACTTAATGGATGCCCACATTGTGGGTCATTTAAATTCAAAACCTATAAGGAAAGATCTACTGACCAGAAGAAAGAGGAAGAACTTGATCTTATTGTCGAGAAAGAGATTCATCAAACTGATATAAAAGATGGACTAGAAGCAATCAGACTTACAAGTGAAGGAATTTTTGAAGTAGATATAGAAAAATTACTTACAGAAAATGGTGACACTAAACCAATTATAAGTCGAAATAAAGATGGTTCTTATTACATCAAATTTCAAACAGAAGAAGAATGAAATAGACTTAATTAAAACCTCTCACTTGTCAAAAGATTTTAATTAATTTGATTATTAAGGATGCCGAGGTAACTTACTTGTCTTCTAAGGAACAAAAAGCCAAGGAAAAGAGGATTGTGGATGGAGTTAAGGAAATTCTTGAGTTTAGAGGATTTAAGATTAGTGATACAAAAGAAGACGATGATTTTCTAGATGTATATGCTAAGAAGCTTAGTGAGGAAAAAGAAACAGTAACAGCTATTGCACGATTCCCAAAAAATCCTCAAATTGGTGTGAAATTAATCAGACTTCTAGGTAAATTACAAGAAGAAGAGGAACTAGATGAAGCCTTACTAATTGCAGAATCCCCATTAACACATTATGCAAAAAAGGAATCTGTAAAATTAGGAATTGAAATTATTAGTAGCACTAATCCATTGTTTAATATCTTTGAGCATCAACTAGTTCGTCAGCATGTTAAGCTCAGAACTAGAGACATAAAAGGATTCTTGGAAAGATATCAGATTCAGAAACATCAAATACCAAAGATACTAGAAACTGATGCTGCAGTAAAAGCAATACAAGCAAAACCTGGTGATGTTATCAAAATCGTTCGAAACCCAGATATGGGAGAAAATGGTTCCTACTATAGAGTTGTAATAAAATCAACTTCTAGATTACGATTGGTGGAAACAGGAACTCCCAAGAAAAAACTACCAAAGAAAACTGCACCAGTAAAACCTAAGGAAACTCCAGAAAAACAAAAAGAGGAGACAAAACCAGAGACTAAAGCTAAAACAGCAACAAAAACTACAGCTAAACCAAAGACAGCAGCAGCAAAGAAGACAACAACTGCAAAGAAGACAACAGCAACAAAAACTACAGCTAAACCAAAAACTACAGCAGCAAAGAAGACAACAACTGCAAAGAAGACAACAACTGCAAAGAAGACAACAACTGCAAAGAAGACAACAACTGCAAAGAAGACAACAACTGCAAAGAAGACAGCTAAAAAATAAGGTATTTTTCAAGATTTGAGGGTTCAAAATGATTACTTTCCTATCTGGAGGAACAGGAACCCCTAAACTAATACAAGGATTCAGAGAAATTATTAATGATGATAAACTAGCTATTATTGCAAATTCAGCTGATAATATCTGGATCTATGGATTATATGTTTCACCAGATATCGACACAATACTCTATCTTTTCAGTGAATTACTAGATGTTGAAAAATATTGGGGCGTAAAGGATGAATCCTTCAATACATTAAATGCTCTAAACAGATATGGAATAGATACATGGTTCAGATTAGGAGACAAAGATTTAGGTTTGCATATTTTCAGAACATTTGAAATGCAGAACGGAAAGAACCAGTCTTCAATAATTAATTCTTTAATAAACAAGTTAGGAATAAGAAGTAAAATCTATCCAAGTTCAGAAAACCACATTGAAACGCGTATAGTTACAAACAACGATGAAGATATTCACTTCCAGGAATTTTGGGTTAAACATAAAGGAGAAACAGAAATAAAGAATATCTATGTAAGAAATGTGGAAAATGCTATTTTTTCTCGTTCTGCACAAGAAGAATTGGTTAACTCTGATACAATAATTATAGGCCCAAGTAATCCCATAACCAGCATAGGACCAATATTAGATGTATCCGCAATAAGAGAAACACTCGAAAAGAATAAGAGTAAATGTATAGCTATCAGTCCAATTATAGGGGATAAGCCAATAAGCGGACCAACAGAAAATCTGATGAAAGCAAAAGGACTTGAGGTATCTCCTTTAGGTATTGCTAGGCTCTACAAAGATGTTTGTTCCACAATAATTATTCATGAATCGGACGGAAATTTCAGGAAAGATATAGAAAATGAAACAAACTTAGAAGTAATAACACAGAATATCTTATTCAATGAAAAAGGTATATCAAAAAATCTAGCATCATTTATCCTAAATAGGGGGTAAACTATCTTGAGTGCAAATCCTAGATTTATACCACCAATTGTTCAATCAGCTATAGCAGGAATTTCAGATGGAGCTTTTTGCCAAAAGATTCTAAATTATGGAGCAGGAATGGTAACACTAGGAGGATTTTCAATAGACCGTGAATCACATCTAACCACAACAAGAATGATAGAAAGAGGTAGAGATGAATTCCTCCTCCAATTCAAAGTTGATCAAGTTAAATCATGGTGTTTAGAAAACCTAAATTTAGAGAAACAGACTAATCATCAACTAGTTAGTTTCAATGTGCGACTCATAAATGCAGATTATTTTTCTGAAGTATGGCTAAATGAAGTCACAAAGTTTGTTGATATTGTAGAAATTAATGCTCATTGTAGACAAGAAGAGATTCTAAAAATTAATGGTGGGCATAATTTACTTTTAAAACCTGAAAAACTTGAAACTCTGCTTGATTCGATAAGAAAACTATTACCCTCTTTTCCCCTAGGAATAAAAATTCGAGGACATATTATTGGTGATTATTCTGGTCTAACAAAGATTTTGGAAGATTATTCTATTTCCTACATTCATGTTGATGCTATGTTACCAGGTCAAAAAAGAGCTAACATTAAAATAATTAGAAAATTTGTAGAATTAACGGATATCCCAATAATAGGAAATAACTCAGTTCGAACAATAAATGACATTCATACAATGCTAAAAGCAGGAGCAAAAGCAGCTTCTGTTGCTAGACCACTAATGCAAAACCCAGAATTTATGCAATATTTAGTATCAGATTATACTGGAAGAATAGCTGATGAAAGCAATAATAATACCATACAGAGGAACAATAAACGATAAGAGTAGATTACGATCCAGTTTAAAAGATTCATCGGTTGAAAAACTGCTTCATCATATGACTCAGAATCTAATAGATGAAATTGCTAAACTTGAACATGATGCAAATTTGTATATCCTTACAAAAAAGAAAAAATTAGATTTTTCAGGATATTTCTCTATACTTCATGACAAGGGGGATGAATTAAATGAATCATTAAATGAAGCCTTCAAGGAGATTCAAGAAGATATAATTACTGTTGTTATGGCAGATCTACCTTTAATTAAATCCGAAGATTTACAATTTATTCTTGATAAGAATTATAATGAGAGGAAAATACTACTTGGACCTACTAAGGACAATGGAACTAGTATTTTGATTTTCAATAAAGGAGACACTTTCCCATTAGTTTTTGGTAAGAACTCTGCTTTAAGATTTAGAGATGTATTTGAGAAACTTGAATTATCATTTGAGATTTTAGAAAGTAAAAACGCATACAGTGATATAGACAAATTTAAAGATTTAATAGATTTAGAAAAGAACGATTATTTACCGGATAACATTAAACAAATTGTTAAGGAATGTGTGGATTTTGAGTGAAAAAATTGATAGAATTCAAGCAGTTTTAGACAATCATAATGTAGATGGATGGATAGTATTTTGCCACCATTCATACGATATACACCAAAAATATTTACTAGAAAAATGGTTTGCATCACCAACTTTGACTCTGATTCCTAAGAGAGGAAAACCATCAGTTATAACATCTCAGATGGAAGCAATGCTAGTAGATGAAGAAATTTACGAAGTCAAAGCATACAAAAAAGGTAGTGAATTAACAGAGCTAGTACAGAATTTATTCAATGGTTTCTTAGATAAATCCACAGTTGCATTAAATTACGTTGAGGCTAGTGAAGTATTTTCAAAATTTAGTTCTGATATATTAACCAGTGGAACTTTTAATGCGTTAACTAGTATGAACAAAAATCTAAATTATGTTTCTGCTAAAGATATCATTTTTGATGTAAGAGCTGTTAAAACACAAAAGGAAATTGAGAACCACAAAATTGCTGCTAAGCTAGCTGAAGAATTGATGGAAGAGGTTATTGAACCTTTAATCAAACCTGGTATGATTGAAAAAGAATTAGCAGCTATAATAGAATTTGAATGTAACAAAAGAGGGGGAGTAGCTTTTGAGCCCATTGTAGCATCAGGACCAAATGCAGCTATACCTCACCATAAAGCAGGAACAGGGAAGATAGAGAAAAATCAAGTGCTTTTAATTGATTATGGAGTAGCCTACGAGATGTCTAATTCAGACATTACTCACACATATTGGATAGGTAACAAACCAAAAGAAGAAGTTCTTAGAGCACATGAAGCTGTACATGAAGCAAAAGAAGCTGCATACACAAAAATTAGAGCAGGAGTTTCTTCTCATGATGTAGAAATGGCAGTTCGAGATAAGTTTGAAGAATATGGATATGATCATGAGAAGTTGTATATTCACTCAACAGGTCACCCAATTGGTATTGAGACACATGATATCGGAGTGGGTATTTATAGAGCTTATCCAGAAAGACCTGCTAAAGAATTACTTGAAAACTCTGTAATAACTGTAGAACCTGGTTTATACTTTGCTGGAGATTTTGGTATTCGTTTAGAAGATGATTGTGTTGTTACTAAAGATGGTGTAATTCGATTATCAAATACCCCAAAAGATATGGTTTGCTTGTAAAACGTTTACTGATAGTTTTTAGGGTTTTTCATAACCCCACCTGTCAATGGTTTCATTCCATCTTGAGTAAATAAGCTCTTTATCTTTCTTTGATATTTCATAATTTCCAACCTTATAGTCATTCAAAGAATAGAGATAAGTCTCAACTTTGTTTTTCACTTGCTCAAAATCACCTAGGTTAAGATAGTTGTATATTTTGGATAATTCATCTAGTGGGTTTGCAATAAGATCCTCATATTTTATTTCAATAATCTGCTCTTTTGGAATCAAATCAAAATCTTTGTAGAACTTGTCATAAATTTCAACATATAAATCAAGAATGAAATCATAAAGTTCATAATCCGGTTTTTGTAGCCAAAACAAGTGTGTATTGGTTTTATGGAGCTTAACAGTTGAGAAAAAGACTTTGTATGGGTTTCTATAAATGTTGATGAATTTAGCATCTGGAAAGAGCTCTAAGAGAAGCTTGATTCTATATGTATCTAGAGGGTTTTTTAGAAGTAATGGTTTGCCTTTTTCCTTATATGTTAATTTTTTCAAATAGAACATTAGGTTTTCTTTCCACTCATTAATTTCTTCTTCTGAAGCTTCTTCAAAAGTACCAAACCTAAGATAACTGTCTCTATTATCTGGAAAGAACAAACCTGACTGTGGGGAGAGTAAACATAGATCAACTATGGCAAACTCATGTTCTTGTGGTGTTGCTGCAGTCATGGACATGTTATCCATGGGACGAGTTGCAGGAATTAATGGTTTCATTACTGCTGCAATAAACTTGTAACTTCCTAGCATTAGATGAGGAAAAGTTGCTTCAACTAGATCTAAGTATCCATATTTATCGTCGAGGAGGAGGAGATTTTGTAAGTGAGTTGTTCCAGTTCTCCAATGACCCATAATAAATACTGGGGGTTCCTTAATCTCTGTTCTTCTAACTTTACGATTAAATCTTAGGTGTTCATAGATTATAAGAGGTGTAAATAATGCTGTAACCAACGTTATTGCAAATGCTCGCGGGATATATTTCCAGCTGATGTTGAATTTGTTCTGCCAAAGAAATCTCAACCATACTTTGATACTAGCACCCATTATGAAAATCTTAACCACAACCTAATTAGGTAATCCTTGTTTCGAGTTTCTTTCTTTTTGACTTAATAAATCTTATTAGATGACCATTTCGCAAAAAAAACCAAGAAATGTAACAGAAACTGACAACGTAATACGAGGGTGTGATGTCAATAATATTTCGTTTTAAGTTAACAAGTGAGTAAGCTTGTGTAGGTGAAATAATTGTCATGGAGATTGTGGCTGAAATCAAAGCCAAAATCAATAAATTTGGGGTTCTACGGTGAAGTAAATGCTGGTAAAACCACTCTTGCAAACAAAATTGGAATAGATTGGGCTGAGCAAGAAGTTGGAACTGTCAGTGAAATTCCACACGAGACTAGAACAATTCAGAAGCTTGAGAAGGTTAACTTCTCTTCAAATGGAACATCTCTAGATCTTACGCTAATAGATATGCCTGGTATAGCATCCTCTGTAAATCCAAAAGAATTCATGAAGCATGGACTTTCTGCAGGAGAAGCGATGCAAAGAGCTAAAGAAGCAACAAGAGGAATAGTGGAGGCAATTAAGTTTCTAGAAAATGTGGATGTAGCACTCGTTGTGATAGATGCTGCAAAATCACCTTTTGATCAGGTAAACTTTACGATAATTGGTAACTTGGAACATCAGAAGAAACCTTTCATCTTAGTTCCAAATAAGATTGATCTACCTGATGCTGATATAGTTGAAATCAAAAATGCTTTTTGTGACTACCATGTTATCCCTGTTTCTGCGTTACAGGGTGATGGCATAGAGCAATTGTATAATAAAATAGCCGAAATGGCTAAGAAGGTAAGGTGAAAAGGATGAAGTATAGAGTAGATTTTATTCCATATACAGAAACGGATGATCTTTCAAGTGAAGAAAAAATCAGTTACATCTTATCTAAAGTGATGAGGAATAGCATATTGATTCTAGAGGATGGGCTCTCTCACACTGAGGAGCTCAATCTTATTGAAAGAACCATGAATAAAATTGATTACAAAAACTTTGTTGGTGTCAAGATGTTCTCATTCGAGAATGGAGAAGACTTTAAATGGGCTAAGCTTTTTGGTAAAGGAACCAAAAACAAAGGATTTACGATAGTTGCTCCAAATGAAGCAGTTTCAGTAATCAAAGATAAAAGAGGAGTACTATCCATCAGAATAACTGGATAGATCCTAAATACTAACCTGTTAAAATTGATAACACTTCCACAAATGTTTCTTCTATGGAAGCATCTGTGGAGACAACTCTAACCAAATCTTTACCATATAGTTGCATCATGTCGGTGTAAATAACTTCCATTATTTCTGCTTCAACGTTCTCGTCAATCTTTGAATCAGTATAACCACGTAACACAAGTCTCTGTCTCAGGTTACGGATAGAACAACGAAAAACGATACACTTTGATACCAACTGGGGAGGGAGTCGCGCTACATGACCATCTATTATCAAATCATGGGATGAAGTATTTTCTTCAATTAAATCAGTAAGAGCATTATTTAGCTCATCATCATCTATTACATAGCTTTCTCGTTCTTCATCAAAAAAATCAAATAGCTTTTTCTCTTTTACTAATTCTCCAATATTAACTGCTCTGTAACCTTTTTCTACCAATAGATCCGCGATTGTAGTTTTACCTGTCCCTGGTGTTCCAGTAAGAATTAGTGCTTTTTTCATTGACTTTTAGTTTCTGAACAACATTAAAAGCATTTTTTATGAATATGTGTATTTTCTGATTTTTCTGATTTTTCGGAAAATTTATATATGTCTGATTGCATCTATATCACAGATGAACAAAATGAGTGATAAAAAACAAACTGAAGATTGTTGTAGTTCGAGTAGTGAGGGTTCAGGTTGCTGTCATATAGAAGGTGTTGTAAATATCGATAGCAGAGGACAAATTGTTCTGCCCAAAAACCTAAGAGAGAAAATGGATTTGAAGGAAGGAGATAAACTCGTAGTAATAAGCATGAATGATAGAGGAAAGATAGCAAGTATCTCTTTAATGAAAACAAATCCAATAGATGGTATGATCAAACTATCACTCAAACCAATAATGAAAGAATTAATTGAAGATTAAGGTGATTAAATGACAGAATTAGAGAAAGAAAAAGTCAGAAAAGTAGTTAGAGATAGATATGGAAATGTAGCAAAAAGGAATATTGACTCAGTTGTTGAAGCTAAGAAAACTCAGAGAACATCATGTTGTGGTGATAGCTCTGAAACTCAAGTTGATACTGATAAGAAATCTCAAGAATCTTCTTGCTGTGGTACCCCTAATGTAGAAGATGTGAGTAAAGCAATTGGCTACACTTTAGCAGAATTAGCAGAAATCCCTGAAGAATCTAACATGGGTTTAGGTTGTGGTAATCCTACAGCAATTGCCGAAATGAAAGAAGGTGAAGTTGTCTTAGATCTTGGTTCTGGAGGAGGTCTGGATTGTTTTCTTTCATCTAAAAAAGTAGGATCTTCGGGAAAAGTAATAGGAGTAGATATGACACCAAATATGATAGACCTAGCAAGAGAAAACGCACGTAAGTATGATTATACAAATGTTGAATTTAGACTAGGTGAGATTGAGAATCTTCCGGTTGCGGATAATTCTGTTGATGTTATCATCTCAAATTGTGTTATCAATTTATCTCCAGAGAAACAACGAGTATTCAATGAATCTTTCAGAGTTCTTAAATCAGGAGGAAGATTATCCATTTCCGATATAGTACTTCTCAAGGAACTTCCTGATTCATTAAGGAATAACGAAGACTTATTAGCTGGATGTGTTGCTGGAGCTGAGCTTAAAGATAGATATCTAGAACTCATTAAAAAAGCAGGATTTGTGGGTATAAAAGTAACCGAGAAGACTTCAGGGCTTCTTGTAGAAAAGGAGTTTAATGGAGATATTGATACCAAACAAGGAGAAAAGGTTCTTGTGGTTGATGGACAACCACTTGAAATAGAAGATTATGAAGATATCAAAGAGGATATAGATTCTCTTGGGGATGCTATTCAAAGCATCACAGTTACTGCTTTCAAACCATAGGATGTAGATTTATTTAAGAATCTCATCTGACATCTTCTTTTTCCCAAAAACTGCCTTCCAGATTTTCATTTTCTTAGCTTCACCGGTTCTAATCTTCCTAATGTTGTCCCTTTGTCGGCTAATCATAACGAGTGATATGCTAAATAGAATAAGTGCAATTGCCAAATTATAAGGAACCCAAGGCATTACTACTGGGAAAAATAACGCTATAACTCCAACCAAAGCTGTAGTAACAATGTAAGTAATTGAGGAATAACCAACTATGGTTATCACAATTGGCCATAATACAATCCAAAATGCAATCATTATTGGATTAGCATACAACATTGAAGCAAGAACTACAGTAATACCTCTACCACCGTGACCAGGAAGAAGATATAGAGACCAATTATGTCCAAGAATTGCCCCAACTCCAGCTATAGTAAGACTAAATGCAAGAGCAGTATCTGGAAAGAAACCAGTTATAGGTAAATTATACTTCGAGTGATTTTTGAAATATAATATATTTGAAAGATAAAATGTTAATGCTACAGCTGTTAAAGATCTGCAGATATCTAAGAAACCAGCAAACAATGCCCAGTTTCTAGATTTAGTAGCTCGATAAACATTTCTTCCTCCTACGTTTCCTGAACCTATTTTTCTCAAATCTTCTCCAGTTTTAATTTTAGTAATTATCCAGCTAAATGGAATAGAACCTATAACATATGAGCTAATAAAAACTAGAAGATAAACTATAGCAATGTGCATAGCTTCGATGACTATATTACTTAAATAAAAGATTTACGTGTAAGCAAATTTTTATACCTCTTATCTACTCTTAAAACAATGAATAACGATATCTCTCCAAATATATTTCGAGCATATGACATACGTGGAGTTTACAACAAAGACATTACAGCACCTATTATGCATAAAATAGGTTTGGCTTTTGGTACATATGTGAAAGAAATGCTTAATGGGGAAGAAGTAGTGGTTGGAAATGAAATACGACAATCAAGTTTTCCTTTGGTTCATGCATTTATTTCAGGTGTAACAGCAACAGGAATTAATGTCATTTATGTAGGAACTACAGCTTTTGGTCAAACTCTTTATGCTGGATGGTTCTTGAAGAAAACAGCAACTGCTTTTGTTACTGCAAGTCATCTCCCACCTGAATGGAATGGGATCAAATTCTATCATTTTGATGGTGTTGGTTTTGCTGAAGAAGAACTAATGGCTATTAGAGATATCGCTATAGATGAGAAATATACAGTTGTTGACTGGAGAGATATAGGAAATTCAAAATCTTATAATATAGAAGAAGAATATGAGAATTTCTTTAAGCAAAAATTTAAGTTTACAGATAATCTGAAAGTTGCAATCGATTGTGGTGGAGGTAGTACTACCTTATCAGCTCCGAAGATATTTACTTCCTTAGGACTTGAAATAATAACAGTCTATTGTGAAACTGATCCTACATTTTCAGGAAGACCATCTGACCCGAAACCAAAAAACCTTACAGAGTTAGTAAATGCAATTAAAAAACATGAATGTGATTTTGGTGTGGCTTTTGATGGGGATGGAGATAGAGCAGTTATAGTAGATAATTTAGGAAGAATTCTTTCAGCTGATCAGACAGGAATTATCATCGGAAAATACGGTTTAGCACAAAAGAAAGGGACAATTATTGCAAATGTGGAATGTTCAAAATCAGTAGCTGAACAACTTGAGGTTTTAGGATACAAAGTTAAACAAATTCCAGTTGGTCATACATTTCTTACAATAGAGGCCAAAAAGGAAGATTCTCCTCTTGGAGTAGAATCCAGTGGGCACATAATTTTACCAGAATATTTCTTATTCGATGATGCCATAGTAACTCCTCTTAAGATTGCAGAAATACTTAATAGAGAAAAAAGAGGAATGTCAACTTTAGTGGATGAAATTCCATCATATCCATTAAGGAAAGAAGAAATTCAATGCGACGATGATTTGAAATTTGCCGTGGTGGATTTACTTAAGCAAAAAATTCTATCAAAATATGAAAATGTAAATACTATGGATGGTGTTAGAATCAATTTACAAGAAGGATGGGTTCTAATTAGACCCTCAAATACATCACCTATAATCAGAATGACAATAGAAGCTGATGACAAAGAAACCATAGAAAAACTATCAGTAGAATTCAAAACACAACTTATGGATACTGTTACAGAAATTCAATCAAGTAGGTAAAACTATGACAATCCCTGATTTAGAACTCTATTGTCCATTCTCTGATAGATGTTACGAATGTTGTCTAGAAACAGAAATGCCATTAGCAGAGAGAGACATAACAAGAATTGAAAAATTAGGGTTCCAAATTGATGAATTTCTAGAAGAGCAAGATGGTTTCATGGTTCTAAGGAATATAGCTAGTAAGTGTTTTTTCCTGAAGGAAAATAGATGCACAATTTATGAAAATAGACCTGAAGGCTGCAGATATTATCCTTTAATTTATGATCTCGATACCGATGAATTCGTTATTGATGACTTATGTGCTCATGTTATTGATTTTGATCCTAACATATACCAACCTCTACATGAACCAATTAGATACTTCATTTACATGCTTCTGAGTGAGAAGGAGATAAGAGAAGAAAAAACAAGAGAAGAAAAAAGAAAAAGAGAAAAAGGTGAATAATTTCTAATCATGAAATTTATCTTCAAGTTTTTTCAATACTCCAGGCAAAGTAGTATATTCCATCTCACTTAGAGGAAGACGACCAGGTTCAAATGGTCCATGACGGCGCATGTATTCAGCAATTTCATTTGCTCTTGCTCGTGTAGGATCGAATGATGGATCATCAAAGAGATCCACCCCTCCTTTAAACATACCATTTTTCAATTGAAAACCTAATCCAACCACTCTAGGGGGGCCATCAAATCTAACACACTGACTATAATCCAAAGGTACAGGCATGAGAGGACCACGATGAGAACCTCGCATCCAACCAGATACTAGATGTCCTAAAGTAAATGCTTCAACTATCTCACCTACTGCAGGAAATCCACTTTGACTTCTAACCACAGCAACAGGATCATCTTTTCCGATATACTTTCCTGCTACTAAAGATAGTTTATCTGTGGATATTGCTGCTGCTCTTCCGATGTCTGAATTCTTGCTATCTACATATTTGACAACATATTTTCCTGGCGCACCAATTAATGCAAGTAGGTCATACATTTGTTCGGGACAACTTAATTCAACGAATTTACTAATATAAACATCCATAACAGTGAAGGAAAAACCATCATGCATATTTGGATCAATAACTAATCCAGCAGTATTAAACGGATTAGCAAACATTTGAAATATAGGATAATTGAATGCACCAGGTTCAGTTTTATCCATAGCAAAAACTAAAAGAGGTTCAGCTGGACGTTCCTCAAACTCAAATTCAGCACATCCAGGTCCCATACCCTTTATATTACCTGAAAATGTATCTTTCAAGAGATCTTGCCCCGCTCCATAAAGACCAATTTCTCTTGCTTCATTACCAAGCGTCATAAAAGTATCCCAAGCAAGCTTATGTATAACTTCATTATCAACTCCTTTAATGTGAGATAGAAGGAGTTCAGTATCATCACCAGCATTGAACACAACGAAATCTAGAATGATATTTTCATCCTTAGCCGTTTCCATTAGTTCTTCCGCTCTAGCCATTAAAGGCTCATAAACAGTAACATGACCAGGACTTGATCCTATGTCAGCTTTAATTAGACTTATTGTAGTTTTAACCAAATGCACGCACCTAAACATTTAAGTAAATAATACGGGTCGTTAATACATATTATATTTTCCTAATTAAAAGTTTTACTCAAGAACCTTGAAAAAATAATAAAATAAAAAGAAAATATGGGTTTTAGAGATCTTCTATTTTGAACCAAAGTTCTATTAAATCCTTAGATCCACCAACAAAACCAGCTCTTTGATGCAGATAGTGCATAGAGGTAAGTTTGTTTACATCTAATGGTTTTATTCGTTCGAATTTGATTTCATGTCCATCTGCAGTAATATAAAATCCATCTCCATTGACTTTGGATAAGATATAAAGATAAGGTATAATCTCATAGCAGAATCTAAGTTTTGGAGCAAAATATCCGAAGACACCAGTTTTTTCAAAAACATTATTCATGTCTTGGACCATACATCCTCCATATCTGTTCTTTCCTTTTATATCCAGAGCATCCACGAATAGCTTTTGTTTTGCAGAATGATCATTATATTTTCCACCCAATCCAAAAACAGGGCTTTTACTTGGACTGATATCTAGTTCATCTCTAATTACTCGAAACTTCTCTCCATCATAAATAAATTGAATGAAACCCAACTCTGTGGCCAGATCAAAACGCAAGAACAAAGTGAAGCTTACTGTTAAAGCTGCATGAGTATGACCTTCTTGATCAATAATATTGACTATTGCTCCAGGACTCCTTGTTCTAATAATGGAAGAACCATCAATGAAATCACCTAAAACGATTAAGTTTCCTGTTCCTTCCATTATGCTATTTTCATCTGTCTCTTCACCCAGCAATAGAGAATAGAGATTGTTTGGAATTCTTTGCATGAATAATTCCTGTGTTGCGATATCTAGACTTAATTGTTCATCACCAGAGATGTTGATAATCCCTGAATAATCATTTTCTCCTATTAGAAAAGTTAGTATCTGTTTTGGTACATCTAGACTAATATCAATTATTTCTCTTACTAGTTCTCTGAGATCATCTTCTGGTATATCTTCTAAGTACGCTTCAAGTGTGTGATATTTCAATATAGACATTTTTCTGACCTTAGTATGTATTTGTGAGGAAGTTATCAACCATATATTTTATGCAATAACTGGCTGTATTTTCCATCTTTAAAGCTTTTATGAATTCATCCATATCAGCTTCAGCTTGTGTGATTATAGCTTGTTTAGCTTCTTCACTAATATTCTCAACTTCATTGAAGAATTCTTTCCAAGCATATTTAGAGTTTTTTGCAAAGGTTTTATGTTCATCAACATCCGGTTTTCCATATTTTTCAAGAACCCAACTTTTTATTCTGCCATAAAGCTCAGGTTCATATTTGGCAAGTACATCTTGAACAAGTCTTTGCCAGAATGTGCCTATATTTCCTTTTGCTATGCTACCATGAGGGAAAGTTGAAGCTATGACTTCAACAGGAGTACCAGTAATTCCATGTTGAGCAATTCTTGTATCAATTCCCAATTTCTTAAATTCTTCAGTAATCTCCACTGTTCTTTGAACATTGATTCCCAGTTGTGGAACGACTTTTCCTTCAGCATCAACACTAACTCCATGAGTTGACCCATTTGCTATTGCTAGATAATCAATGAAAATATCACTTCTTATCAGAGTTGTAACATAATGAACTGCCTCTTCAACAGAAGTAAAATCAGCTATACCTATTTCCCCAACTTCGCCTTCAAGCCCATAAGGTTTTTCTCCCATTAACTCTTTGATAAATTGGAATAAAATGAGCCCCTTCGATAAAATTTCACTCAATTGTCCAGCTACAGTTACTTCCTCTTTGTTAAAGAGGAAAGAAGTATCAATTGCAAAACCTGTAAAACCTGCTTCAATTCTGGCTTTAGTTTCCATCATTAAAAATGCCATTTCTTCATCTGTACCTTTCTTCAATGTAAGGTGATCAGCATGTAAAGAATAGGCAAACCATTTTTCTTTTTCTGCTGCCGATTTACATCGGTCTGCGAATTTTTGGGGAGTATATCCTGTATATCCTCCACTTAGTGACATTTCACTTAAGGCTAATTCAAATATCACTACAGACTTGGATTTCTTTGCTGATCTTAATATCCCTCGAATAACTTCCTCAGTTGCCCTTGGATTGATAGCAGCAATAATTGTTTCAACTCCTGCTAATCCTTTAGCTATGTAGCTTAAAGGCAATGGATCTCTTGGAGTCTCAAAATATGCAATGATTTCAATTTCAGATGCCATTTATATACCCGTTGGATATTTTGAATGGGCATCTTATGAATTTTTTTGTGTATCATCAAATCAAAATTATATGTAAGAAAGTAATATAGCAGCATTTAAGAAATTTCTTTTACACTATATTTATTAGAAAAAATGTCATTGGAAAAAATCTTTAGATACTCTTGTCTCCTAACCTTATTGCTTGTAGTAGGCTATACTATCTCTCCAATGGTGAATTTTCATGACAAGTCTATTCTTGTAGTGAATGGTTTTACTGAGCAAATTCATCCTAATTCCTACTTAATTCAAAGTAACCCAGTTCACATATACAATGACAGTGGTTTCTCAATTTTTCCGGGAAGTGGAACCGAACAAGATCCATATAGACTTGAAAACCTCAATATCTCTTCAAACACTCAAACATGTGGTATAAATATCAGTGATACAACAAATTTTTTTGTTATCAAAAATTGTTTTATCAATGTTACACAAATTGGAATCTGGATTTCTTGGATTGCATTTGGAACTGCAGAAATCAGCAATAATACAATAATAGAACACGATATTTATGGAATTGACATTTGGGGAGCACCAGGAACTGTAATAGATAACAACACAATAACAGCAAGTGGGTCAGATGGGATAAATTGTATAGACTCAGATGAAAGTCAAATAACCAATAACATTCTTTCGATGAATTCTGGCAATGGTGCTACAAGTAGATTTTGTGATGAAGTAATAATTTCTAATAACTTTTGTGAAACAAACAAAATAGGGATTGAGGTTTTCTTTAGTAGGAATTCACTAATAGAAAAGAATCTGTGCTTCAAAAATATAGAAAATGGGTTATATCTATGGGAAATATCATTAACTTCTATTATTCAAAATACCATTGCCAATAATCTTGGACCAGCATTTTATTTCAAAGATTCTGATAACATTCAACTTAAAGAAAATCTATCATTTAATAATTCTATAGGATTCTATTTAGATGATACACATGATTTTACCATATTCAATAACACTATTCTAGATAGTAGCGATGACGGAATTTATTTATTTAATTCTAATGAGAATGAAATTTCATACAATTTCCTAACACTCAATTATAGATATGGAATAGTTCTAAATTATTCTTCAAATAATCTTATTCACCACAACAACTTCATAGAAAATAATCTTGGAGGGATAAGTCAAGCATTCTCCATAGATGGCAGCGAAAACTATTGGTTTGACCAAAATTCAAAGGAGGGGAATTTTTGGAATGAATGGTTGGGAGTAGGAGATTATACTATAGATGGTTCCATGGAAGAATTTGATCTATATCCTCTGAATGAAGCAGTTGAAATTCCTCAGAATTTACCAGAAAATAGAAGTTGGTTCTTTTACTTCTCCATTATAGTATATCCTGTAATCTTTTTGGGAATTATACTTTTCATTATCATTTATCCTACTAAGAAAAGAAGAACTAAATTCATTCGATACACAAAAGAAACGTCAGACTATATCGATTTGAAAAGAAAAATAGCTTATGGCAAAAATGTTGGTGTCGGATTATTTCGATTTGGAATGGCTGGGGGAGAGATAATTAGAGCAGAGTTAGATTCATTTGATATAAACATGGATGAGTTTATTGGATTTTGTTATGTTACAGTTGGTCAAGGACAAAGATATGAAACAGGTGTATATGGTCCACTCCCTGCCCCTTCAATTAAAGATCATAGTATGATAGTTTTCTCATTCTGGGGTAAAGATGACAACATAGCGGATCCTCGATTTGAGGGAAGGCAGTATTATGTTGTATCTGTAGTTTTTCCTGAGAACAAAACACAACATTTGATAAAGAATGATGTTATGAATTCAAGATTTCGAACATATATTAAGAAATTCAAATATCCTAATCGAATGTCTTTAGAGGAATTAAATTTCTTCAGAGAAATAGTGTTCATTTGATTTTATTCAATTTCATGACTAAGTTAACAATGGTTTTTGGTAATCCACATACTTTTTATTTCAGACAAATTTAGTTGATTCTGTATTAGACTCTAAAAGTGATTTTATGAAATATAGAAAAGTTGGAAAATCGGGCTTGAAAGTTAGTGAGATTTCTCTAGGTTCTTGGTTAACCTATGGTGGATCTGTTGAAGATGAAATGGCTAAAAAATGTATGACAGCAGCTATTGAAAATGGAATCAATTTTATCGATTCAGCAGAAATTTATGCCAGAGGAGGAGCAGAGAAAGTCATTGCAGATTTCCTTTCTGATGAAACTTTCAATAGAAGAGATTTGGTTATATCGAGTAAACTCTTCTGGGCAATGAATGATTATGATGTTAATAGATGGGGACTAAGTCGTAAAAATATGTTGAATGCGATTGAAGGTACACTTGATCGATTGAACATGGATTATATTGACATCTACTTCATGCACAGATATGATTACATGACACCATTACGAGAAACTGTAGAAATTCTAGATGATTTGATAAGAGATGGTAAAGTTAGATATTGGGGTACATCTGTTTGGACAGCTGCTCAACTAGAAAGAGCAAATGCTATTGCCAAGGATATTAGAGCTCATAAACCAATAGTAGAACAACCTTTGTATAATATGCTTGTCAGATATATAGAATTGGAAATTATACCAGTAGCAAAAACTCATGGTATGGGATTCACTGTTTGGTCCCCTCTAGCTCAAGGATTGTTAACCGGAAAATATAATGAAGGCATTCCTGAGGGAAGTAGAGCAGACAAGTCAGAATTTCTAAAGAAAAATCTTACAGAGGAAACTATTGAAAAGGTCAAAAAACTTGGAGAAGTAGCTTCTTCATTAGACATAACACTGGGGCAACTAGCACTTGCGTGGATACTGAGAAGATCAGAAATTTCTTCTGCAATTATTGGAGCAACCAAACCAGAACACGTTATAGAAAACGTAAAGGCTTCTGATGTTGAATTATCCAAAGATGTCTTGACTCAAATAGAAGAAATCTTGGATAATGAACCAGAATGGCCTCTGACGTACAAGCCAAATTATTACTATAAGGATAAAATGAGATAGTTTTACTCTTATTTTACTCCAAAATCCCCTATTTTTTAATTATGAACGTTTAAATAGTCGATATTACCATAATTCTCCAGTTTGTTTTGCTCAGAGGGGAGAATTTTGAACAAAAACGGAAGTAAATTTATATTTCCTAAGTGTTTTGGAGTTAATATGAGAAGAAGCTTAGGTGTTGCTATATTATTTCTATTTTTACTAAGCAGTATTTCGTTTTCAAGTACAGGATTTAATGAAAATCAAGCAAATTTCAATACAACAGATTTTCATTCAACAGAAACAGAATTATTGAAAGAAACATCAACTAATATTGTCAACAAAGATTCATCAGATATTGAGCTAAAATCACACTCAATTTCATCGGATCATTATTACACTGAACCTATTACTTTGTTCGTAGATAACTTATTTTTATCTGAAACATCAGGAAGAATACAAAAAGTAGATTTTTATGATAAAACTGATTTTGAGAATCCAGTTTATTTAGGTAGTAGTAAATGGAATGAAGCAACAGAGAGATGGGAACTAGAAGTCAATTTTGATGAGCCCGGTTTGAAAGCTATTTCTGCTGAAATAGAGACAATTGAAGGTTATATAACTCAAACATCATCTTTGATTCGAATCAATGATGAAATACAAGGAGAAGCAGGAGGTTATTATTCTGCTATTTTTGGCAGTGATTCTATTTCAGAACTAGGGTATGAAGGAAACTCAGGTCATTTTGAAGGTCATGGATATGAAATCTTCTTAGGAGTTGATGCGGAAATACAACTAGACGTACAACTTCACGAAGTTACAAAAGCATATTATGATCCATCCATAAATAAATGGGGTGCCACAGGGGAATCAATAGTAAGACTTACAGCTGAAACTTATAGGATTCATGGAATTATTTATCATGAATTACCTGGAAATCTGTTCAGGTTTGAAGTAAGTGATTTAGATGTAGGCGACTATATCAATTTTGGAGCAGCTGGTTACAGATGGTTTGGGGACCCTAATGATGATTATGTTTACATGCACAATAAAGAAACTACTTTTGCTGGAAGCTATTGTATTGGGATGAAAATAGACATTGATTTAGATCTTTCAGCTTGGACAGATGATGGGAATTCATGGAGTACAGGTGACCTTGATTATCGGTTATTATGGTTTGGTTTCAAAACACAAGCTGCTGATTTAACTGTTGTTGCATCAGCTTTAGCTGAGGATTATTACTTACAAGTATTCGACAGAGAGCCGCCAACAATGGAAGGTCCAATTGTTGATGACATAATATATTATTATGGTGGATCACATGTCACAAGTCCTGAATATTTAAAAAATAGTGTGAAATTCAGAGCTGATTTTACTCCCATAGAAGGTATCCCTGGAACTGGAACCCATGAATACCGTTGGAGACTTGATTCAGATGCATGGAGTGATTGGACACCTACTAGTAATGATTATGGTGTTAGTCCTTGGTTTAACAAAGGCAGTTCGGGAAGTTCATTAGTTACTTTTGAGGTTAAGGATACCTATTTTGAGAATATAAGATCTTATGGGGAGTATTTCCGTTGGGATTATATTAGTACATCTTCAGATGTCAACTATGATAATTTGGTGAAATCTAGTTCATCTTCGTTAAATGATATCACTTCAGGTATTTTGGAATTATCTGAAGATTATGCAAACCCAATTGATATTTATGGTTGTGGAGTTGATAGAACTGAAGACATCTGGATGTATAGAAATGTCTTCAATACCTGGCAAACTATTGGAACGGGAGACGGGGTTATTAATTGGAATGTAAACAATCTACCTGACGCAGATCCAGGTTATCAAATGAGTTATTATACTGAGGATAGACTTGGAAATGGCGATTCAAATACAGCAATCTGGATTAAGACTAACAATAAAGGACCTGTTTTGTATGAAGGTGCATCACACTTCAGTGGTTCGTATATGGTGGGAGATAATGTCTATGTTCATGAAACAACAGATTGGATAGTAGCAGCATACGATAATGTAGGAGCATATGAAAGGGATGACGAAATACAAAGCATGTACTTCAGAATTGTATTGGATAACCCATTTCCATTCCCTGATACAATTATTTATGAAACTACTTTGACTAGTTTATCATATATTTATACTATAGGTGGACACAAAGTATTTACTACAACAATACACAATCTTTTCAATCTCACAGAACTTGCAGGAGAACATGATCAACGACTTTTCCTTGATTTTCAGTTATATGACGGATTAGGAAAAACATCTCCTTTAACTAGATATGGTGAAGTACTAATAATGGACTATGAAGCTGAGCATCATGGTGCAGAAATAACATTATCCAATGTGAGTCCTACATATATTAACCAAAGTGTTACATATATCAGTGGAATCACAAGACTTGGCGTAACTGGCAATGATCCAGACATAGCAAATTATGAGTGGTTTGTTGATTCTACATCATTAGCAACTACTACTAGCAACTATTACGATTTAGACACTACAACGTTAACTGATGGTGCTAATTATAATTTCAAAGTCAAAGTTACAGATTTATTTGGTAATACATTTACTTCTGCTGTAACTCAACAATATACAGTTGACAATACAATTCCGAATGTTAACATTACGAGTTTACATGATAATGATATTCTGAAGGGAACGGTCTCTCTAGAGTGGACTACAGACTTTGCAGATATTCAAGATGCATTTTGGCAATATCGGTATTGGGATGGTCTAGATTGGATAAGTTGGCAAAACATAACTGATTCTGACAGTGATTTCTATAATCCATTGCTTTGGGACACATCATCTTTACCAGAATACTCAACATATGAAATTCAGATAATAGTTGTTGATCAAGTCAGTTTAACTGCCACGGATGTAGTTGGACAGATAACAATAGATAATGTCTACCCTACAATTTTAGGAAGTTCAGTTAGCTTCACCTATGAATTGGGTTCAATTAATAATTCTCTATTTTACAATGTAACTGATTTAAGTCCTTCATTTTATAGAGTCTATAGAGATAGTGCTTTCTTATATGAGAGCAATTGGACTAATATTGACTTGATAGAAATAAGTGTTGATGGTTTAGATGTGGGAACCTATTCCTACTATCTTGAAATTCATGATAATTTCGATAACAATGTTACATCCAGCGAAGTAATAGTAACTGTTGAAGATACAACTGCTCCAGTTGTAACACAACCAGAGGACGTTAGTTATATTGTAGGAAGTACAGGAAATACCATCACCTGGATTGGTACTGATCTAAAACCAGCTGCATATTTAGTATATCTTAATGATGTTTACCAATTTGGTCGATCATATTCTAGTGGTCAGATAATTGTAGTAAATATTGATGGATTAAGTGAGGGTAATTATACATATGAAATTGTATTCTACGACATTTACAGCAATACATTATCTGATTTCGTGAATGTAACTGTTCTTCCTGATATTGATGTTCCCTCATTGATTGAACAAGAAGATGTATTCTTTGAGTTGGGAGATGTCGGTTTTGAAATAGATTGGAATGCTCAAGATATTAATCCAGATAACTATATTCTTTATATCAATGATGTGAATATCCAAGCTGCTAGTTGGAGTAATGGAGTACCAATAACTGTTGATTTGGATGGACATGAACTAGGTGAGTATATTTACAAAATTGAATTCTATGATTTATACAACAATATGATTACTGATGAAGTCCTTGTTGTAGTTGTAGATACAACTCTTCCAGAACTTTTAGGACCATCTGATAGGAGTTATGAAGAAGGAAGTTTAGGGAATGTCTTAAGCTGGGTAGCTTTGGATCTGAAACCAGATAACTACATACTATACATCAATGGAACATCAAATAAGACAGGAGTTTGGACTAATTCTGAGGATATAGTATTCAACATTGATGGTTGGTCTCAAGGCATGTATAATTATACACTAATAGTATTTGACACTAGTGGCAATTATATGGTTGATGAAGTTCTCATTACAGTAACTGAGAAAACAGAGAAAACTTCAGGATATACAATCTTTCTAGCCTTAATGACAATTTCACTTATGGTTTTTATATTGCGAAAGAAAAAAAGAAACTAATCTTTCTAATGTAAAAACTTATTTGGTTGGGTGACATACAATTATTTATGTCACTTGTTATTTCCACAGAACTCAATGTTGGTTATGATAAATTCAGTGAGGTTGAAAAGGTCACACGCAAAGTGCTAGCAGATCATGGATTTGGAATACTAACTGAAATAGATGCTAAAGAAACTTTGAAGAAGAAAATTGATGCAGATATTCGTCCATACAAAATTCTTGGAGCATGTAATCCTCCATTTGCACACAAAGCTATTGTTCTAGTTCCAGAAATAGGTGCATTATTACCATGTAATGTTATTATCTATGAAAACGAAAATGGAAAGATTGTTGTTTCTGCATTAAATCCTAAGGAAGCTATGAGCGTTGTTAAAGTGGATAAACTAAATGAGCTTGCTGATGAAGTTAACCAAATAATGAAAGATGCAATAAAAGAGATAGAAGCAAAATTCTCTTAATCCTTATTTTTCTCAATTAGAAAAATTCGAAAAGGATGAACCTCAGGTTTCATAATTCCTTCAATAACAGCTGGATCATTTTGCACAAATTCATCTGCCTCATTCAGATTTTCAGCTGTAAATACTGATACTCCAAATTGCCCTTCAGATAAAATTGGTCCTGCGAGTAATAGTTGCTTATTATCAAATTTCTTTTTCAGATGTTCAAAATGATCACTCATTATTTTTTCTTCTTCTTCTGTCATATCATTAATAAAAGTAGGCCTAGCTGTTATGGTTCCCATATAGAATTCTGTATCTTCATCATAAATAGATTCAATATCTAAAAATTCCTCTTCCAATACTTCTATAGTATTTTCCTTTGTTAGAAGAGAGGTTCTAAATTCATAAAGAAAAACTTGGAGTAATCGATTATAGACAAAAGGATCATTGCTTACTAGTCTTTGTGCTTCTTCTCTTGTATCAGTTTTAATGATTGCAAATTCAAGGAATGAATCAAGAGTTGTACCAGAGAATAGCAATTTTTTTTCGCTCTTTAATGCCTTAAGAAATTTCCAATGTTTAATTATTATATCACTATAATCGTATAAAGATTCAGTTAACTTTTTGTCAGATAAATCATAAAGAACAATGAACACATTATCATCTGACATAATTTTGAATATTCCGGAGTTATATTTAATATTTATTAGAAAACAATAAAAAAATAGAAAGAAAGACTAAAATTTGTCTGTTTCTTCTTTTGCCCATTCATCTGGGTCGTATTTGGGTGGCATACATCTAAGTGGCTTATCCTCATAGTAGCCAAGTTCATATCTTGCTTGGATTATCTTTTGGATTTCGTTACTTCCTTCATAGATAGTTGCTCCACGAACATTCCTGTAATATCTAGCGACAGGATAATCATCGGAAAAACCATAAGCTCCATGAATTTGTATAGCTCTATCGGCGCATCTTACAGCTGCATTTGTCGCATACCATTTTGCCAAAGCTGTTTCTCTTGTATTTACTTTCCCTAAGTTCTTTGTCCAACCTGCTTTCCAAGTTAATAATTCTGCAGCTTCGATGTCGGAAACAGATTCTGCAATCATTCCTTGAACAAGTTGGTGATGACCAATTTTCTTACCAAAGGTCTCTCTTTCATTAGCATAGGTCACAGCAGCTTCTAAGGCAGCTTTAGCTCCACCTACTGCTCCACCAGCAACAGTGTATCTTCCCCAATCTAAAGCTCCCATTGCTATTTTGAAACCTTCTTCGGGTAGACCTACTAGATTCTCTTTGGGAACAGGAACATTGTCCATGGCTATCCAACCAGTTTCACCTGCTTTTATTCCCATCTTATGTTCCAAATTACCTGTTGTAATTCCTCCAAAATCTCTTTCAACAATGAAAGCACGCATACCTTTGTGACGAACATCTACTTCATATGCGAACATTAAGAATACATCTGAAGATTCAGTGTAACTAATCCACATCTTTTCCCCATTGAGTATCCATTCATCACCTTCAAGTTTACATGTGGATTTGAGTCCCGCTGGATCACTCCCAGCAGAAGCTTCTGTTAATCCAAAAGTACTCATCTTTTCTCCTGTTGCAAGCATTGGTAAATATTGTTTCTTCTGATCCATATTTCCCCATTGCCAGATAGTTGATGTAACAAGTCCATTATGTACCGATAGAATGACTCTGAAGGCTGTATCTATTCTTTCTAGTTCTTCACATGCAATGGCAAGTGATATGTAATCTAAACCTCCTCCTCCGTATTTTACAGGAATACTTAAACCTAATATCCCTTGTTCTGCCATCTTCTTTAAAATTGGCTTATGAAAAGTATGGGCTTGATCCCACTCCTTTATATGCGGTGCAATTTCTGCTTCAGCAAATTCTCGCACACTTTGTTTTACCATTTTATGTGTATCTGATAACTCAAAATGAGGACCTATATCTCTGAATTGTTCATACATTTACATCACGGTTAATAATAGTCAACATCGAAATGGCGATTAGTTTCTTTAAAAGTTTCTGAATGAAGATGAAGAAAAAAATGAAATTAGAATTTTGGTTTTGAAAAATAACTTAAGCTAAAGTTTCTTCTATTAATGAAAAAAAGTACTCCTTTGAAAAACTATTTTCAGGTAATTCTACTAGATTCCATTTTCCACTCTTAATTGCTTCAATTGCACCAACTTCAATGAGAGTACTGATATGGTGAGACACTGTTGACTGTGAAAGCCCTAGCAAGTGTTCAATTTCACATGCACATCTAACACCATTTATTAGTAGTTTAAGAATAAGTAACCTATTTTTGTTTGCCAATGCCTTGAATAATTTTAACATCTTATTGAGTTCCTTATCCTTCTTCATTTCTGGCACTTTTGCTTCAATCCTTTCTAATTCTTTTATTCTCTCGTTCGCTGCTTCACTTACAATACCTTGTTCATGTAACTGATTTAGTTTCTGTTCAAGTTCTCTAGTTGATTGCTGGTGTTCTTTGCTAGACATTTTCAAAATATAATTTCTGTTAAAAGCCATAAAAGTTTCTATAAGAAAGTTAGAATCAAGTATGTTCCAGACAGTAAAACCAACAAATTTATATATCGTGTTTTTTCGATATGAAACAGGAATAAGTAAATGGCTTCTGCATTTTGGCTAACAGTTTTATCAATGTTACAAGGAGGAGTTTTTGCACTTGCAGATTATTTGTCTCTTCATGTGCTTCTTTGTTTAATTCCTGCATTTTTTATCGCTGGGGCAATGATAGTATTTGTTCCAAAGGAACTTATCGTTAAGTATATGGGTAAGGATTCTAGAAAAATAGTAGCATATCCAGTAGCTGCAATTTCAGGTTTGTTGTTGGCGGTATGCTCTTGTACTGTTCTACCTTTATTCGCAGGAATTAAGAAAAAAGGTGCAGGCCTTGGACCAGCAATGACTTTCCTATTCTCTGCACCAGCTGTGAATATATTGGCTTTAACTTATACAGGTACACTAATTGGGATGGATATTGCTATAGCTAGAGCAATACTTGCGCTTTCTTTTGCAATTATTATTGGTCTTCTAATGGATCTTATTTTCAAAGATAAGAAAAAGAAATTGATTGAAGATGTAGAAACATCTAAAATGGATATTGAAGAATCTAAAACCGAAATTAAGGAAAGAAAGAAGATTAATCTCTTTACAGTTGGAAAAGGAGCTCTTGTTTTATCTGTGCTTGTTGTAGGGGTGTTAATTGCTGTTTTTAATAGAAATAATCTTCAATCCATGGGAGTTACCAATCCACCATTAATCCAAACTATTATCTGGGGTGCAGGTTTGTCTTTGTTAATTGGTTGTTTTTTCATTGTAAAGAACAATAAAATCAATCTTTTCTCAGGTTTGATTTATCTTCTATTTACAGGTACTTCCCAAATTAATTATTTCACAATTTCTGATCCTAATAATGCAGTGTTACCTGGTTCTTTTGAGTATTTCAAATCGGAATCATTTGTTGTAGATATATCAAATATGGGGATAAAAGCAGTACTATCAATTGTAGTTGGAATTGCAATGGTCGTTTATGTTATAAAAAGAATTGATAAAGAAGAGAGGAAGGAATGGATGAGAGAAACCTGGTTTTTCGTAAAGAAAATCTTCCTCTATCTAATCATTGGTGTCTTTATAGCAGGGATGTTGAAAGAATTAATTCCACCAGAATTGATTCAGAATCTTGTGGGTAGAAATTCACTAACTGCAAATCTAATCGGTGTAACTTTTGGTGTAGTTGCTTATTTTCCTACATTAATGGAAGTACCAATTGCTCAAATGTTTCTAGATCTTGGAATGGCTAGAGGGGTCTTACTTGCTTATCTACTGGCAGATCCAGAACTATCCATTCAAAGCATTTTAGTAACTCGAAAGTTCATAGGAGATAAGAAAAATTTCGTTTATTTAATATTAGTAATTATATTTACAGTGTTAGCTGGTTTATTATTCGGTTTGATAGTTTCGAAAGAACCAATAACATTTTTTTAATATGAGGTGAAAATATGTCAGATATGAAATTGATACAGGTTATCGGAAAAGGCTGTCAGAAATGTGAAAAACAGTATGAACTAGTTCTTGAAGCAGTTAAAGAAGTAGGAAAAGAAGATGAATACAAAGTTGAACATTTTACTGATGTAACTAAATTTGCAGATCTTGATGTCTTCATGACACCGGCATTAAGAATAGATGGTAAAGTAATAATTGAAGGAAGAGTCTTGGGAGTAGAAAAAATTAAGCAACTCCTTTAATCCTTCGAATGAGACTTAACAATGTTGAAATGGATTAGTAAATTGGTGCTTTGCAAAGTGTTATATTCAATGTTTTTGTAAAAGTTTCATGGATGTTGATGTAATAATAGGTATCGTTCTTACAGCTGTAGGAGTTATAATCCTGATAACAACAATCACAACTTTAACCCTTGTAATGAGATTGTTAGGGAGACGAGCTTTTAGTAATAGAAGATGGTTTTTTGTACAAATCATGCTCGTTTTCTTCGTTGTAGGTTATATCATTAATGCTCTTGAGATGGGAGGCATTGATATTATTCCAGTTGCAAATGATTTGCTTATTGTTTCATTTGTTTACTTCTTTGGTGGAATCTTTACTATAGTAACAATCTTAGCAATAAGAAATATGCTTCGTGATATTTTAGGGAAACATATACCAGATGAAGAAGCCATAGGGATTTTTCTAAAAATCACCGACACTGATAGAGTTCTAACACATCTTAATGAAATGTTTGTAGTTAAGTGTGATAACTGTAATAAGGTTTTAACATATACTGTTGCTGATGTAGTCAGAGATCACGCATTTACATTAGAAAGAGGAATTCAAGTTGAAGAAGTATTTGGAACAGTCTCATACAAGCTACATCCCGTACATAAATGCAAAGATGGCAGAAGAGAAATCTGTGTAGTTCACGATAATAATCTAGCTTCTAGAAGCGTTGAAGAGAACAGACTCATTTATGGAGGAAGAATCTAAAATCGTGTGTTCAATTGTTGACACATAGAAAAATATTATAATTGTATAAAAATATAGAATCCTGCGCGATACTGATGACGATTGTGACACAACTCTACTCAACCGGCTCAATTTTACCTTTAGGGGACGGTTTAACTGGAAAATCAGTTATAACTAGACTACTTATCAATCCAGATATCACAGTAGAGGAACATCAAGATATCATACTTAACACTAAAAAATCATTAAACATTGAATTAGAATTTTCTAGTGAGAGAATTTCTTTTGGCAAAGAGGAGATAAATACTTCTTTACAGTTCTATGTTTTTCCAGGTCAAAGACAGAAAGAATCTAAAAGAATTACAACTTTTGATGAGATACTTTCAATTTTCTCTTATTTTCCAGCTATGCAGAAAATATCAGTCTTATTGTTAGTGTATGATTCTTCAAGATCAAATACATTGAAGTCATTAGAGATGTGGCTAAAAGTAGCACTAGCACAAGGATGGATTCATGAAAAGACTCTGGTCTTACTTATTTCGAATAAAATCGATTTAAAAGAACCTAATTTAGATTATATTCAGCAATTACTGTTTGGCATTTATTCTATGATTCTTGATAAGGGAATTCAAATCAATGAGTATCAGGTGAGATCTATAAATACTTCTTGTGTCTCATTGGAAGGTTTGAAGCTTTTAAGAGAAGAGATCCTGTTTTGGATTGCTGAAAATGGTATTCAAGGGATAGGTACAAAATGAAGGTTGCTTCTTTGAAAAGAATTTTAACCACAAATACACTTGTTAATAATGAACAGTCTGGAAAAATGTTTTAGAGGTCGAATACTATGGCAGATGAATTCAAACACTATGCTACCGGTTCAGTAATACCATTGGGAGATGGTTTTACAGGAAAATCAGTTCTATCACGTTTGATAATAAATCCAGATGTATCTGATGAAGAGTTAAATGATATCCTTCTAAAAACCAAAAAATCCTATAACATTGAAATCGAGTTTAGTAGTGAGGTTGTGGATGTTGAAAACTTACCTGTTACTGCAACACTACAATTCTATGTGTTTCCAGGGCAAAGGCAAAAAGCATCTGCTAGAAGTACTACTTTTGATGAAATCCTATCAGTCTTTGATTGTTTTCCAGCACTATTAAGAGTTTCAGTTTTATTACTAATATATGATGTTACTAGATTTAGTACTTTAGAGTCTCTAGAAGTTTGGTTAAGATTTGCAATAGTCAAGGAATGGATTTATGAGGACACTTTGATTCTTCTTGTTCCAAATAAAGTAGACCTTGAAAAGCCAAGACAAAAGGATATTGATCAGATTATTGCTACAATATACGAATACATAGCTGATCACAACCTCCCAATTGATGTAAATCATATCAAGGCTGTTAATTCCTCATGTGTTACACTAGAAGGTATTGAAGAAATCAGGAACGAAATAATTAATTGGATAGCTCATCGAGGAATTCGTGGCGTAGGAATCAAATAAATCACAGTTTTTTTTTCCATAAGAAGTAGAGGTCATTTCTACTGCCGAAAAGGTGGGTAGTTCTTGTAAAGATACCCTTGTTAGAAGGAATACTCCTTTGCAAAATAATGAAAATCGCTTTCTCTGTTTTTTAGTTTTTTCCAAAAAAGATATATGTAACCCCCAATAACTACATAAAAGAGTATGTCGTTACTCATGATTATATTAAGGAGAAATGTAAAATGAAAATATCAAAGGGAACAATCGCTTCAGTAATAATTATCTTAATTTCTGGTCTAGCTTTTGCTGCTGGATTTCTACAAGAGGGTGTACTTTCAGAAGCTGAAACATTGAAATTAGAAGTCTCAGAACAAGAGTTCGATTTAGAAAGGATAGATCTAAGAATTAGGGAGATAGTAGAAGATGATCGCATATCTGCTAGGAAAGCATCTGATGAATTCTTATTAGCAAAATCAATAGCTCTTGAATTAGAAATAACTAATGATACGCTTTCAGTTGAAGAAAGAGATTTACTAATGAATCAAATTAGATTAGCATTGGAAAATTTCAACTATTTTGTATCTTTAACTAATATTGTAAAAATGTACGACTTTTGGTACACTGACAGCAATACTTCTGATTATTATTTTGCAACAGAGGATAAAGATGGTTATGAATTAGTTTTTTCAAAAGAAGACTATGACACTTTTAATGCTAGTAAAAGCTTCTTATACTTAGTACCAGCAAGCGTTATACTTGCAAATTGGTCATTTAGTGATGAAATAATTGCTTACGGTATTATTCCTACTGAATACTACTTTTGGCAATCATATAACTTCAGAGAATTTTTGGACCAACCGCTATATGCACTGCAAGAAGAAATTTCAAATTCAAAAATCGTTATTTCTGAGTTAGAAAGTAAGGGTAGTGTGTTTGGTTACGGAGTATCGTTAATTACAGTTACAACAATTCTTGCATCAGCTATGGCAACACAATTGAATGATAAAGAAAGGGAAAAAGAATTTTCTGAAATTAAAGCAGAAATATTCAAAGATAAATCAATGATTAAAACAAAGAGAAACAAAATTGCAATGCCTTTCTTATTTGTTGCTCTAATATTAGCTGCACTAGGACTGCTGTTTCCATTTATTATGGGATTAATTTCCTAATCTCTTTTTCTTTTTTAATTTAATATGGAGTGTGGGTGTTATCTAAAAAACTTAAGTGATAGAGTATTTTTTATACTTCTATTCTTTCTTCTTTTTATGTCCTCTTCAGAATATACTCCCTGTTTTTATTGTTCTGAATATAGTAAGATAGCTCAAGATTACCCAGTTAATTTTGCTACAAAGGATGTTGATTCCTTTACACCTAGATGCTTTCTTCATTGGGAATATGAATGCAGTAAATGTGGAAAAGATATTCATTTTAATGGAATATCCTGGTGTCCAACTTGTAAGAAGTTCACATGTTTGTCCTGTGCAAATGAACAAATGCATCAAGAGAGATTTTTAACTTATGATTATTACTATTCGATCCCGTGCCAGGAATGTGGAAACTTCAACCCAGCATTAGATTATGCTGAGTATAATGGAACTCATCCATATCAAATTGGGGATCTTCAACCTGATGAAGAGATAGTAATTTGGATGCCAATTTATAAGAATCAACTAAAATCCCAAGAATTTCCTCATAAAGCATGGGGGGTGGAGAGAATTCTTGCATTAGGTAGGCGCGTAAGGTTTACAAGACTTGATGCACTTGGAGAATACAGTCCAAAGAAAACATGGGATGCTAATGCACCAGTGTGGGAGCCTCTTTTTAGAGATGGTGGAGATTATCATCACAAATATAAGATTCTACCAGAAGTATTTCGCTTACTAGACATTCATGAAAATGAGACAATCTTAGATGTTGCCTGCGGTGAGGGAAATGTTGCAAGAGCCCTAACAAAACAAGGAGGACAAGTAACAGGTATTGATTTCTCAAAGCTTCTTGATTTTGCAATAGAACGAGAAAATGAAGAAAAACTAGGAATTCAATACTTGAAATTAAATGCTGAAAAACTAACAGAGAGATTTGCAAAAGAATCATTCGACAAAGTTGTTTGCAATATGGCATTAATGGATATTGAGAATTACGAAACAACTATTGAACAAATTGCTCATATTTTGAAAGAGGATGGAATCTTTGTTTTTAGCATTACACACCCAGCTTTTGCATGGCCCACTTGTACTTCATTTCGTGTTCCCGGAGATAGCCAAAGAAACGAGGATAAACTAAGAGTAGTAGTGGATTATTTTGATGAAAGACCAACTCTAGTTCACTATTGGGATAATCCAGGTCTTTACTTCCCTAGAACCATAAGTTCCTATCTTAATGAACTGATAAAAAACAATTTAGTTATTATGGAGGTTTGTGAACCAAAAGCTTCAGAAGAACTTGTCAAGAAATTTCCTAGAGAGGCTTACAAGGATGATGATATATTTCCTGATTTCCTAATTGTTAAAGCAATGAAGAAATCTAAATTATGAGTTATTCTAATCCAACCATTACAAATGAAGCATATATTTCGTACCCCACTTTGGAGTATACTTTTATCGCTGGTTCATTATCTGTAAGCACATGAATAATCGCTATTTCTGTATGATTCATCATGTTATGAACACTCTCATTAACTAGATAAGTTGCAAGCCCTAGATTCTGATATTTAGGGTGTGTAGCTGCATTCGCAATAATTGCAGCTGTTTCATCTATCCAGGATAAAGTGAAAGAAACTAGCTTTTTACCATCAAATAAACCAGTATAGTTCTGATTTTCATCAAAAGTTAGATGCTTGGCAGTTATTTTACTCCAATATTCAGGAGAAGCTTTTGCCATAAGTTTCGCAATCACTGAAGCGTCTTTTTCAGTTAATTTTCTTTGTGTAAAAGGTTTATCTAATTGAAATCTAGGAATCATTTTATCTTTTCGAAGCACCATTCTATGAAGAAACAGCTTTGTTTTTGGTTTTGGGATTAAAGAAGATAACAACTTCTGATACCTTATTTCAAAATTAACCTGATCAATTTGAACATCTTTAGGAATTGCATGGAATAAAGCTTTCACAATTTCCTCATTTTGACCACGTACATGTACAATTTTATTTATCCATATAAGACATAAACCAACAATTTTATCACTTTCAACTGCTACTACGAATTTGCTTTTTTCAGGATACTGTTTCAAATCTAGAATGAAGAAAAAATACAATGGGATGTCACTAAGAACATAATCCCAGAATTTCTCAATTTCTAGATCCTCTAATCTAACAATCTGAAGCATATTAGTTCACACATCGTAGCCTTATTATTATAGATATCTTAATTCAGTCAGTCAAATTTCAATTTTATTTTGACAGGACAGTGATCAGAGCCCATTACTTTATTCATCATTACTGATTCGACTAAGTTATCAATCAAATCTTCAGATACAAAGAAATAGTCAATTCTCCAGCCAACATTTCTTTCTCTTGCTGTTACACCTTTAACTATAGCCCTAGCTGACCACCAGCTATAGTGTTCTGGGTCTTTGTTGAAATGTCTAAAAGTATCAACAAAACCATTGCTAATCAGTTTATCAATCCACTTTCGTTCTTCAGGAAGAAAACCAGATATGGTTTCATTTGACTTAGGGTGCGTTAGATCAATTTCTGTATGTGCTGTATTGACGTCTCCACATATAATAACAGATTTTCCTTGTTTCCTTATGTTAACTACATGTTCAAGAAATATTTCATAGAAATCCAGTTTATATTTGAGTCTTTCAGCACTAAGCTTTCCATTAGGGAAATAAACATTTAACAACACAAATTCTGGAAATTCAGTTTCAATTACTCTTCCCTCTTTATTCATCCTATCATCTGCTAAATCAGTACTCACTCTAGTAGGTTTTGTTTTTGAATAAGTAACTACTCCACTATATCCCTTTCTCTCTGCAGAAGAGAAATTACTCATATAACCAGGAGGATTTATCAAGTCACTCGAAAGCTGTTTAGGATGAGCTTTAGTTTCTTGGAGACATAAAGCATCTGGAGAAACAAGATGAAGCCAATCAGTGAATCTAAGCTTAACGACTTCTTCTTTCTGTAGAATAGGATTATATTTGGATCCTTCTGAAATTTCTTTTTTAGAAACAGCCCTAATACCATTCACATTCCAAGAAATTAAAGTAATTTCTTTCATACAATGAATACATTATTTATGTCTTAAACTTTGTGTGCTGTCAATTTTTTGAGCTTTAACCAATGAGTTAAACCAATGTACCTATCTCTTAAATTCTTTAATTTCTAGGCTCTATTATAGTCGATTCCAGTTGTGTAATTCGACCAAATAGTTTAACCATTAATCGAATTAATTAAAAAAATCCTTTAATAAAGGGGTGTTTACGTTATGATAGGTGCAAAAAAAATGGCAATGAAAAACAAAACTGGCAAAACAAAAAATCAAAAATTAGTTCAAAGGTTAGAAAACGATTATACAAGAGTAAATCAACTAACTTTAGCTGCAAAAAATGGTGTATTTAACTACTAACCTTTTCTTTCTTCTTTTATTAACGCTCTAACTTTTTCTTCTATTAAATCTCTAACTCTTCTGTATTCATCTATTGGTTTTCCTTTTGGATTATCAAGGTCCCAATTCTCTAGTTTTGGAACATAAAGAGCCGGACATGATTCCTCGGCATCACATCCCATCACAATTAATCTATCTGCCCAATCCCAAAAATCAACTTCTTTAGATTCTTGTTCAGATAAGTCTATTCCTCTCTCTTTCATAACCTCAATGGCTAGAGGGTCGACTTGATGCCCTTTTTCTGTTCCTCCAGAACGAACTTCTATAATGCCCTTTCCGAGTTCTTTTCCAAAGCCTTCAGCAATCTGACTTCTGCACGAATTATGAACACAAATGAAGAGAATTTTTTTCATGTATAAACAACAAGAGAGAAGTAAATAAAAATAATCTAAGTTCGATTTTTTCTTGAAAATATTTGTTTGAATATTGAAGTATTCTTAACTTTAGCATCTTGCATAAATGGATCAAGATCCGCCTTCCATATAATCGGAAAAGCAATTATCAAGAAAATTGTACAGATTGGTCCAAGCCACATAAGACCAAGGTTTACTGTTTCGCTTCCAACTACTTTTTCCCAATCACGCATAAAACCAGCTAAAATAAACCCTAAAGCTTGTGCAATATTGAAAGGTAAGCTTTTGAATCCTGTATAAAGACCAGAACGATTCTGTGAAGTTCTTCTCTCATCCTCATCAGCAAAATCAGCCATAATTGCATATGGAAAAAGATATACAGCAGAAACTGCAAAAACTGCAAGAATACTAAACACATAACCTTGGACAATTTTCGGTATGAGAGGAATTCGACCAATAATTGGAGTCAATGGCATCCAGACTAATAAAAGACTGAAAGATACTATTAAAGACCATTTTTTACCAAATTTTTTAGAGAAACTTCCCCAGAAGAAGAAACTAGCTACGACAGTAACAAGCATAACACCAGAGAATATCCCTTTCTGTAGTGCATCAATAACACCTAGTACTTGTTCAAGAAAATCAAGAATTAATGCTGAAAGAATCGTAACTCCTACATTTAGGATTGTAAATCCTCCTACATAAATCATGTAATTCTTGTTTCGTAGTGCAACTTTGATTTCCTCCCAAGCTTTATTTTCTTTCTCAGGAACATCTCTTTCTTTAATTTTCAGTAGTGCGGGTAAGAAGAACAGGAATTCTACAATACCAAAAGCAAGGGCGAAAATAAACAAATATTTGCCAGATACTCCGTAAATTCCTTGTGGATCTTTGTTTATAAAGCCAGACATCAGTAAAACGAAACCTGAACCAATAGCTGCCCCAACTAGATTAACAGTATTCATCAATCCTGATACTTGAACTCTCTCATCATCAGAGGTAATTTCAGGCATCCACGATTGATAGGGAATTAGCAGATATCCATAAAATAAATGAAACATAGAATTCCAAATTAATAACCAAGCAAATTTTGCAGTCTGACCGCCTGAAGGAATGATGAATTGGGGAATAAAAAGCATAACGAATGAGAAAGCTAAAACAGGAGCTCCAGTCCAAATGAAGAACTTTCTTCTTCCAATTTTTGCTGATGAAGGTATTTTATCTGATAATAAACCAAATATTACAGAAGAAACCCCTATAACGACTTTTCCTACAGCATTTCCAATTCCATTTAACATAGGATCTAGATTTACTTGGTTTGTATACATCCAGAAAGTTGCAACAAAAACTACATTCAGAAGTATTGTTGATCCAGTTCTACAAATGGAGTAGTAAATTTTTTGTCTCAGTGTAAGCAAAGTACCCAATCCTTCTGAAGCAATGGTTGCTGTGAACGATACTATTGTACTATTGATTTTATTTAAGAGTTTGTAAATTGACTCATGCTAAGAAATCATAAGCCTAGAACCAAAGTTTTTTGTTTTCAAATAACATGTTTACTTGAAGTGTTAGGATGTCAAATGAAGAGATAATGAAAATTATTAAATTACTTGAAAATCCCAATCCAGCCCTTAGACAACTTGCTCTAGAACAATTAGCCCCATTTGGAAATGAAGATTTAGCAAAACAAAAAATAATCCAATCCTTAAAAGATTCAGACCCAGATGTAAGAATCTATGCTGCAGAAATTCTAGGAGACATTGCAGATAGCCAAGTGTTGATTGCTTTAAGTCAAGCTCTTGAAGATGATCATTGGGGAGTTAGAAAAGCAACTATTGATTCATTTGGAAAACATAAAAATCCAGATACGTTTTCATTCATCATACATTCTTTGGTAGATGTGCATCCACAAGTTAGATATTCTGCTGCTAAAGCATTGAAGAACTTTGATGACATTGCAATGATTGAACCATTATTTGAAAGATTAAGAGATGACACTGAATCTGTCAGAGACGAAGCAAAATCAACTATTCTGAGATTTCCTATCAAAGTTCCAGCTTCTCTGGTTGCAAACTTCATTTTAGATTCCAATAAGCTAGTAAAAGAAGTAGCGGTTGAATTCCTAACATATCGTGTAGAAGGGAATCCAGTACCCCATTTAGTAAAAGCTTACGATGACCATGATTGGGGAATTAGATTACAAGTTCTCCAAGAAATCAGGAAATTAATAGATATTGGAGAGATAGAAGATTCACGTATACTTGATGTTAATTTAAGAGCACTTGATGATGAACACTCTAGAGTAAGATTTGAAGCAATAAGCAATATTGGAGCGCTCAAAGATCCTAATGCTCTAGATATTCTTGGAGAAATTGCACGTAATGATGAGGATTCAAACAACAGATTGATGGCAACTGAAACAATGACATCTATTAGAAGAACTATGAGATTAGAATAGTCTATTCGCTTTCCCCTAAAATTTTTATATTATTCTCTTAAGTAGATTTTATGAACAATTTTTGTCATATAGTCATGTTAAAGTGATAATAAATCAACTTAAATGAAGGGTGAAGATTAAATATTACGGGAGCTTTTATAGAAAAATAAAGTAAAAAAAATGATGACAGTAGTATGGAGAATAGAAAGCATAGAACTATCCTATAAACTAGTTTTAAGTAGACTGTGTCATCAAGTGAAGAATCTCTATAATCGAGCAAATTATCTGATAAAACAAGCTCTCACCAAAAGCAATAATTTTCTAAATTACTACGAACTCAACAAGTTACTCAAATCAGAAGAATTTTACTCAGTTCTCCCAGCTCACACAGCACAACACACCCTTAAACTGCTAGTGAGAAATTGGAAAGCGTATTTTCATGCATTGAAAGAGTGGAAAAACCATCCTGAGAAGTTCCTAGCTATACCAAAAACTCCAAGATACAAATCTAAGGATGGAGAAGGAGTGGCGATTGTAACCAACCAACAGACTAGATTAAGAAATGGATGGTTAATCTTACCTAAGAAAGTAGGATTTTACTATAAAACACGCTTAACAGCTAGGTGTAGATTGAAAGAAGTGAGAGTAGTTCCTAGAACAGTGGGGTATACTCTAGAAGTGGTGTATGAGAAAATCCTACCAAAAAAGATACAAAAGAGAACTAGGAAGGGAGCAATCGATTTAGGGACTAACAACCTCGTGACCTTCGTGGATAACCTCGGATTTCAACCGATTGTTGTCAAGGACCACGGAAAAGGAATCAAAAGTATTATACAATATTATCAGAAAAGGCAGAAAGAATTACGAGCACGGTACGTACAGCAGCAGAAGAAACAATTAAAAAACCAGCAAAAACTAGTTTATGGACAAGCTTATTACCATTTACGAGAAAAATATAGGATGATGCTCAAGAATGCTCTCCACCATCTAACGAGCTATCTTGTCGAGTTATTTGTTGAACGAGAGCTTCAAGAAGTGATTGTAGGGTATAATTCTAAGTGGAAACAGCAGGTTAATTTAGGAAAGAAGACCACCCAGCTGTTCGTTAACATCCCCTTCCTGAAGATTATCCACCAATTGAAGTACAAAGCGGAAGAACGAGGAATACTTGTAGATACTGTGCTGGAAGACTACACTTCCAAATGCAGTTTTCTGGATAATGAATTCCCTCAGAAACGTGCTACATATACTGGAAAACGTCATCCTCGAGGGATATTCACTTCTGCTCTAGGTTACAAGATCAATGCTGATGTTAATGCTGCGTACAATATTCTAATTAAAAGCGATCCTAATGCACTTCCCACCAGAAGTGCTGATGGGGTAGGAGGGTATGTGATGTACCCACGTAGGGTGTGTGTGGACCCACCAGGAATGATACCCACATCGACTATGAAATTAGCTCAACAATGTAAAGTTTATATGACTACATGACAAAAACTCATCATGAAACCGCCAATTTGTGTTATTTGTTACAAAGAATTTACTGATTCTGATGAAGGAGGGTTGGTTTATTTTGAGAAGAGTAAAAGTGATGAAAGGTGGATTAAAGCAATGAAAGTTGAGGGGTTGACTGGCCATCCACCTTACGCAGATTGGTTTTGTGAAAAACATTATGAGGCAGCTAAGGAATTATCTAAACTAACAATGTCTGAAGCAATGGAGATATTAAAAGAAAAATTCTCTAAGGATTTGTTATAGATGAAACCGCCAATTTGTGAGCTGTGCATGAACAAATTTGATCACAGAGAAGAGGGAGGAACTGTCAGCTTCAAAAAAACAAAACAGGATAAAAAATGGGAGAAGAGGGTTAAGAAGAAAAGCATTGTAGAACATCCTCCTTTTATGGAATGGTTTTGTGGAGAGCACTTTGAAGCAGCAAGAAAGCTTGAACATTTACACCATCACGAAGCTATGCAAGAATTAAGAAAGCTATTTTTACTAGAAGAACAATCTCAATCTTGAGAACAATTTTCTCAACGAATAGATTGAAGTGGTTTGATTCATGGCTAATGTTGAAATTATAACTTTCACGAAAATAAAAGAAATAATAGGAAAAAAGAAGTTCTATTTTGAAACAAATTCAATAGAAGAACTACTAGAAAGTTTTTTTGAAAAATATGGAGAGGTTCTCAAGGAAGAGATTCTTGATAGTAATGGCAATTTGAAGAAGCATTATCGCATTATAGTAAATGGGAGAAATATTAACATTCTAGATGGATTTCAAACCAAGTTGAATGATGGTGACATGGTAGCGCTTATGCCCGCAATTGCTGGAGGAAACTGATTTTAATGTTATTTTGAGTAAGTTTTTAACTGTCTGAAACAATATTATGCTGTGTTCAATCGAAAGTACAAATTTAGCCCACAATCTATTAAAACTAGATTCATTCTATTATTTGTACTTTTTTTCTCTCTATTAATGTTCAATTCACCAAATAGAGTAGAGGGTACTGACGTTATAGGAGAAAACTACTTGGGACCTTCGTGGTCAACTACTTTTGGGAGAGATATCAAAGGATCTCCTTCTCTTGTTGATCTGAATAGAGATGGAATAGTGGAAGTAATAGTTATGACTGAAAATTACATCTTCTGTTTGGATAATTTAGGAACGATACTTTGGTCTCTAGAGTTAGACACATCTCTTGCAGGTAGAATAAACTTTGGAGACTTGAATGAAGATGGTAAAGTTGACATACTATTAACAGCAGAATCATCCTTAATTTGTATTGATCACTCAGGATCTATTCTCTGGGAATACAAAACAGAATCTGAATTCAAAGAATTTACACCTTGTATTTTTGATATTGATGGTGATAAACATTTAGACATAATTGTGTCAACTGCAGACACAATTAGTCAACCCTTTGTTTTAACTAGAAAAGGAAAATTTGCATATAATTTTAATTTAACTATGGAATATTCTGGATATTGGACACTACATTTTGGGTCATCGCCCACTATTGCAGATATTGACAATAACGGGATGTTGGATATCTTAATTATTGGAAACGATTACAAACTTCACTCACTAACTATTTCAGGAGAAGAAAAATGGGTAACTGGTATTGTTAGGGGTGATTCCTCTATAGGGGTTGCTGATCTAGATGGAGACAATACAACCGAGATAATTGTTGGAAGTACTTATCATTTGTATTGCTTTGATCATATGGGCGAAATAGAATGGAGTTATTCTCAAGATTTCGTTCTTAATAGAAGTAATTTAATGAACTTTGATCCTTGTATTGCAGACTTAGATAATGACGGGAGTTTAGAAGTTGTTTCTAGTGCATACAATCCCATTACAGGCGAGGGAAACGTTTTTTGTTTAAATGAAACTGGACACCTTCAATGGATAGTCAATTCTACAACTAGTGTTGGTAATCCTTGTGCAATAGATATTGATAATGATAAAAAACTAGAAGTTCTTTTTAGCGAAGGAGATAGCTTTTTCATAGGTTTAGACCACCTAGGAGATAGAATTATATTGAGAGATATTGAAGGTATTTCACCTCAAGCACCTCTAGTAGCAGATATTGATACTGACGGAAAACTAGAAGTGATAATCTCGAGACCTACAAAGAAAGATGTTTATTGTTTTGAACTATTAGAATCTTCAAATTCTACTAGTTCTTGGTGGACATATGGAGGGAGTTTTTACAGACATGGAAATCCTGACAGTGATGGTGATTTTTTGAACGACTATGCAGAGACTCATCTATATCATACAGATAGACTATCTGTTGACACAGATAATGATTCTCTTCCAGATAGCTGGGAAGTAGAATACTTCCTGGATCCACTTCAGAACAGTACTTTTGATGATCCCGATAAAGATGGATTTACAAATATAGAAGAATTTGAGAGAGCTTCAAATCCGCAGAAGTTTGATAATTGGATAAGGCTTTATGCAGGATATCTTGTTCCAGTTTGGGTTTCAATTATCGGCGTTCTTGTCTATAGTTACATAAAACTTAAGCCCTTAACTCCTAAGATTACGAACTTTTTGGAAACAATTTACATTTATCTCAGGGTAAAACTTGCAAAAGATATAACTAAACAAGTTGATCTCTATATTCATGACAAAGAATTTTTTGGTGATGTAGAAGAAGCTCTAAAAACGGACAGCACCAAAAGCAAAAAGAAATAATTTTAAACACATGTTCAAGGTATAACATCTGGTTTTTTTTCTTCTTGATCCTTTTTCTTATATTCAGCAAATTCTTTTGCAGACATGAAATGTAAAGCTTCTTCTGGACAATATTTTACACATTGTGGAGAACCATTACATAAATCGCATGTATATGCAAGATTTTTTTCTGAATTAAATCTCATGACTTCAAATGGACATGCATCTACGCAAACTTTGCAACCAGTACACAATTCTTCATCAATTTCTATTGCTCCAGTTGATAATGATTTAGAAATTGCCTTCTCTGGACATGCATCTATACATTTACCACAGATAACACATGTTTTAGGAATGGTAATTCCTTCAACTTCATCCTTAATTACATGAATTCTGGATAAATGCGGAGAATAGATTGTTTCATGTTCAAAAGAACAACGTAATTCACAAATTCGACATCCATTACATTTCTCTTTTTGGACGAAAATCCTTCTTTTTATTTCTGAATTCATCTTATTTCTCCTCCTTAAGCAATTTGAACTTCTTTGCAGATTCTAGTAACCCTAATTTTTTAAGTTGGGATTCTTTGGGAAGACCTGTTTCTGAATCCCATCCTCTTAATTCATAATATTTTGGTAGCATCACATCTAATTCTACAATTTGTCCTTTTGCTGGTCCTTCTGAGAAAGGTTCATTGGTAAATCTCTTTGGAAGAATATCTTCATCTTTCCCTTTTCCTTCTCTTAGGTTAAATAAGCGTTCTAGATTGTATATTCGCTCCCCTATAAGCAATAATTCTTCAGTAGAAATTTCTCTTCCGGTTGCATAAGTTAGAAAAATAGCCATATCTTCAGGTCTTACTGCATAAGCCGAAAAACAAGTGTATTTGCACATTTCTGCTGAATCTACAATTGCACCAAAATTCTCATGCCAAACAACCATTCTGGGTTTTCCTTCTGGAGAGAATGGATCTACAGCTTTTTTAGATCCAAACCACTCTAAACCTTTTTCAGGTTCATAACCTAATAACTCAAAATTTGGAAGAGCTGCTAAATGGTCAGCTCCTCTCGTGGCAGTTGCCCAACCTAAACCGAAAGCTTTAGCTGTTCTAACATCATAAGCAGGAGGTTCCATTCCTTTAATATGAAGTGCATAATTTTCTGATCCACCTTTTATCTTTTCAGAAAATCTCTTTGTTCCCTCAGCAAGATCATTCCCAAAACCTTCTCTATATGCAACTTTTCTTATTAATTCAATTAAAGCATCATCATTTCCCCAAACCAAATCTATTCCATCGGTGTCATCTAATGAAATAACTCCGTTTTCATATGCTTCCATCGCAAAGGCAATTGTGTCTCCTAGAGAGATAGTATCTAAACCGTATCTGTTTGCTAGTTCATTTGCTTTGAGAATTGCTCCTAAATCACCAATTCCACATTTAGAACCAAAACAAACTATTGTTTCATATTCTGGGCTTCCACCCTTAGTTCCTGCATATTTGCCTGATTCTACTTTGGAGTATTTACCACAATGAATGGGACATGCAAAACAACTTTCAGATTTGATACGATATAATTCATCAAAAGTTTCAGCAGAAATGTTCTCATACTGATCAAAAATCCCTGATTGATTATTTCGAGTAGCAAGACCTCCACTTATGTATGCTAAATCAACTAAGAATGATGTTCCATAATAAGAAAGACTTGGATAAGCAGGATCATCATAGATTTTTTCCAAAGTTTCATCAATAAAAGCGTTAAATTTCTGTGGATTATCTACTTCTACTCCTCCAGTTCCTTTAACAGCTATGGCTTTTAATTTTTTAGAACCCATAACTGTTCCAACTCCAGTTCTAGCGGCAGCTCTTGAAAGATTATTCATAATCGAGGCATATTTTACAAGATTTTCTCCACCTTGTCCAATGCATAAAACTTGGAAATCGTCTGACAGTTTTTCTCTTAGAAGTTCATCAGTTTCCCATGTATCCTTACCCCAAAAATCATTAGCATCTCTTATTTCGATTTCTTCGTTTTCAATATAAAGATAAACTGGTATTTCCGACTTTCCGTGAATGAAAATAGCATCATAACCCGCATAAGCTAGTTCTGGTGCAAAGTGTCCTCCAGAATTTGCATACCCAATCCCACCAGTTAAGGGAGATTTTGCAGCTATTGTATAACGAGCTGTTGAAGGTGCTAAAGTTCCTGTTAAAGGACCAAGGCTTATAACAAGTATATTCTCTTCACTAAGAGGATCAATATTGGGTTTAAGATTATCATAGAGATATTTAATTGCCCATCCTCTTCCTCCCAAAAAATCGTCAATCAACTGTGGATCAGTGGTTTCAACAGTAATAGATTGTGTAGACAAATCTACAACTATTACCTTACCTCTGTAACCCTTATATTCTGTAGTACTGGAGTTCAAGTTAATTTTATATCACGTTCTCTAAGGATATAAGCTTTACTTCTATCCAAAATATGCATTATCTAGGCATTATTTTCACAATTTCAACTAGTTCAGAGAAAGAGGTAAAATCTGCAGTTGTTAAGTCGTCTTCTTTTGGATTCCAGCCAAATAACATTTTTGCAGCTTTAGGATATTTTTCAACATACCATTTGAACAAATCATTTTTTTCTTCAATTGAAGAAAGTAACTCAAAGCTAATTTGATATTTTTTGAACCCAACTTTGACTTTTACTTCATCTGGTTTTGCTAACATATTCTGAAGCCAGTGTGCTTTTTTCCCCCTTCCTGCAACGAAATGAATCACACCTTCCCTTTTTCTATATTCAACAGGAGTAATTCTCTTTTTACCTGTCTTTCTTCCTGTAGTATAAAGAAGTAAGAAAATCTTTCCAGCTCCAAATAGAGGAAGAATATTCAGTTTATACAATGGTATAGTGAAAAATTTGTTTAGACGTTTCCAAGTTTTGAGTGTTTTATTCTGGCTTTCAGAATCGCCAAAAAGAAGATTATACTCAGCTGATCCAGGACGGGGAAAATCCAGATTTTTTTCATCAAAAGTCATATTAGTCACAATTTATAATATTGGTTGATATTCAAAAGAATTTTGGGAAGAAAACAAGTATCTATTTCTTCTTAAGGGAAGATATTTTTTCATCCAAAAGATTAAGGGTTTTTTCAACTTCAACTCTCATGTTTTGAACATTGCTAATTGATGATATCCAAGAATCATTGAATAACCCATCTTCCAACAAACCATAATCGTCTATCAAATATTGAGTTTTTGAGAGAAATTTGCTAATATCTTCAATTTTTTCTCGAAGTTCTTCAAGCTTGGCAGTGGATTTAGTTTTAGCAATTTGTGTCTTATATGTATGATGCTCTTCGGCCTTCAGCCATGAATCAAGAAGTAAATAACCTAATTGATCTGTCAAATATTCAAGTTTAGAATCGAAACCCATTGATTTAATCGTGTTATACTCACTCTTGGAAATAAAACCTAAGGATTGTATTCGATTCATTTCTTCCATCGAAGTAAAGCCTAATGAACCCATCATCTTCTCTTTCTCAACTAGAAGTTTTTTCTTCTGTTTTCTCCTATTCCAAATTATATAGTAAAGAAGAAGTGCTAGAAGTGAAGAAGCAGAAAGATTCAGAGCTATCCACATATTTCTACGGGAGATGGCGGGATTAGAACTAGGATCAAGAGGATCAAAACCTTTATTGATTTCATTAAAATCTGAAAAACCATCGTCATCAGAATCTACATCATCAGGTTGGGTTCCATAATAGAACTCTAATGAATTAATTAGCCCATCTCCATCGAAATCTTCTGAAGCATCAGATGCATCTGTTGCATTAAGACTGTTATAATATTCCCAGGCATCAGGCATGCTATCGGAATCTGTATCGTTGTTAATTGGTGAAAATCCTTCGTAAAATTCCTTCAGATTGATCAATCCATCGTCATCAGCATCATCTAAAGCATCTGAATGGTTCATTGGATCAAGACCATAAGTATATTCGAAAAAGTCATCCATTATATCATTGTCACTATCAATTTCTTGAGGATTCGATCCAAAAATGAATTCTAAATAATTAGATAACCCATCAAGATCCAAGTCGTAGAGTGAATCAATTGCTAGAGGATTCAAATCATAGGTTATTTCCCAACCATCAGGCATCAAATCTGAATCTGTATCATTAACTAAGGGAAGAGTTGAGTATTGATATTCTTGAATATTAGTTAGTCCATCAATATCAGGATCTGAATAGGAATCATTCAGAAACGGATTGAGTCCACAGAAAATTTCCCAGCCATCTGGACAGTTATCTGAATCTGTATCATTTAAACCAGGATCTGTAGAATAAATAAATAGTTCATCATAATCAAATAAAAGATCTGAATCTGTATCATTAGATAGAGGATTTAAACCATATACCAGAACTTCTTCTCCATCAAGAAGATTGTCAGAATCTGTATCGTTCAAATTTGGATTACAATTATACACAAATTCGTTGAAATTATCTAAAGCATCTGAATCATCATCCAGATATGAATCATTGACTAAGGGATTCAGACCATATAGGACCTCCCACCCATCAATTATTGAATCATCATCTGTATCATTGTCATTTGGTAGAGTCAGGTGAATAAAAACCTCATCACCATCTATTAAGTTATCAAAATCTGTATCATCATTTAGTAAATCCGTATTGTAGATGTACACTTCTTCATCATCAGCTAAATAATCAGAGTCCGTGTCATTGTTTTGGGGATTAGATTTAAGTTGGAATTCGTACAGGTTAATTAGATTATCCAAATCTGGATCTAAGTCTGTATCATTTGTTAAAGGATCTAAGCTATTTATCGTCTCCCACCCATCTAACATTATGTCATTATCAGTATCATTATTATCTGGTAACGTAAAATATGTAAAAATTTCTTCATAATCATTTAGAAGGTCCGAATCTGTATCATTTTCAACTGGATTAGTGAAATAGATGAATATCTCATCATAATCACTTAAATCGTCTGAGTCAGTATCATTTGAAAAGACATCTGTTCCATACATTACTTCGTCTATATTTGTTAAACCATCATTATCAAAATCTAGCGCCCCATCACTCACTATTGGATCCAGACCATATTCAATTTCCCAGCCATCTAATAGACCATCTGAATCCGAGTCAGGGTTTGTAGGATCACTATAAATACTCAATACTTCTATCCCATCTAATAGACCATCTGAATCCGAGTCAGGGTTTGTTTCATCTGTTCCATAGAATCTTTCAGTTACAGTATCTAGCAGATCAAAATCATAATCTCCAAAATTTGTTCTTGCTACTGTTCCATCACAACAATACCAAGGAGCATTTCCTGATTCACTTACATCAGAAAGTTCTATACAGGTAACTCTGGACAAATCATTAATTTTAGATTGACCAAATACAATTTCAAATACTCCATCATTGTCCAGATCCACCACACATGGTACAGCTGTTGGCCAATAAACTGCGGAATGAACCCACTTATCATTTCCTTGATCATCTAAACAAACTAATTTTTTTTCATCCCACGTAGTATAAATATACTCATATTTTCCATTATTGTCAAGATCAGCTATACTAAAACTATTACCATGAGTACTATAATATATATCTAAGGTCCTTTCTAAAGCTCCTGTTATTCCATTAATATGTTGAATCATTCCACTACTTCGATAAAACACAAGTTCCAACACTGAATCATTATCTATATCACAAACTGAAATTTTATTAAAAGTAGAGGCTCCTGTTGTAGTTCTCCAAACTTCATGTCCGTTCTCACTTATACACATAATTGCATTGTAATTAGAATTGAATATCTCATCTTTCCCATCTGAGTCTACATCTGCTGTTACTAAATTGCCTAACCCTAGATTGTAATCTCGTTTCCACCTAACTCCACCTGTTGAGTTTAGACAATAGAGAGATGAGTAATGAGCGTTTGGGATATAATCTGCCACTAAAACTTCATATTGATTATCTCCGTCCACATCCCCTATGGCAATTTCATGGCTAATATCTAATGATTCTAAGTAGAAACTCCACAACAAAGTACCATCAGTTGATAGACAATTCACATTCTTCCAACATGTTACAATAACTTCCCTAACTCCATCATTGTCTAAATCAACAGCATTGATATCATATACAGCAGTATCAAGGGTTTTTCTCCATTTTAATGTCCCTTCAGGTTCAATGCAATATACTCTACCTCCATTAGTTCCAAAAAGTATCTCTAGATCTCCATTATTATCAATGTCAATAATGAGTGGATTTCTGACGGGACTACCTGCATCAAAAAACCATTTTTCATTTCCTTGATAATCCAAACAACGCAGAGTACCATCTAGGCATGGTACAATTATATCAAAATAGCCATCTCTATCAAAATCGGCTATAGTTGGTGACCCTCCAATCCAATCGTCTAATTCATAATTCCATCTAACTCTTTCTCCCATGGATTGAATTTCGAGTTCAGAAGAATCATCAAATGTGGCATTTGAGAAGAAGTAGCTTTGTGAGAGAATCATGCATGCTAAGAATAAACCAAATATTCTTCTCTTCATTCAATTGTCCCCTGATGAAGTATTTGTTATTTTATCTTCAAAATATAAATCGGGAAGAGGCCTTAATAAACATAATCCTTCACTTATAACTAAGCTGCTGCTAGAAATATTTATTTGTTTAATTGTGCTTATTACTTTAGGAGATTTCTATGTTAGATTCTGATTCCTTCGAAATTGAAGAGTACCTAGAAGAGGAAATTGAGGATATTTACCTCTACCACGGTTCAGAATTTGATGAATTACCTCCAATAGAGTTTAAAGATCACATTGAGGAAGATCTTTCAAATTATCGCTTTACTCTCTTTTTTTGTCTAATATTTGCAATCATAGGTGCTGTCTCATTAGCTTTTATTGCTCCTATCTTAGCAATGACATCAGGAGGACTTCCTGGAGTTGCAGAAAGCAGTAGCATTTTAAGAGATCAGAGTTTGTGGAACCCCATTATAGGAGGACTACTTGGAGCAATGATTGGTAGTTTAATTGGTTGGATATTAGATTCTTTGATTTATGGTGTATCTTCTGATAGAACACAAAAAGCTTGATCTTTTTTAAATTAGAATCATTTGATTGCTTTAATCAAAAATCTATGACTCGAGTATTCGATGTATCCCTCGTTCAGAATCTGACGGTGTAATTCATATAATTTATCCTTATATTTTTCTACTGTAAAATCTGGTACTTCCCATGGAGCAGCATGTAGATAAAATACGATTGCACCAACATCAAAGATTCTTTTTCTTGGAAAACATTCCATTGCTTGAAGTAATTTAAAGCCATTATTTTGTAATTCAGTCTTAGCAAATTCTAAATTCCATTCTTGATACTCACTAATTACATCACCTAAGAAGAACTCTCTTAACCAATTATCATTAGTTCCACCAACTTGTTGAGTCAAGAATATTCCATCATCAGTAAGAATTCTATATACTTCTTTAGATGAGTATTCTTCATGCCTGTTAATTATTAGCTCAAATGATTTATCTTCAAAAGGAAGATTTCCACCTTCCTCTATCTTAACAACTTTAACTCCAAGAGGTTCCAATTTTTTCTTTGCAATAGGATAGTTAGGAGCATATGCTTCTGTTGCATAGGTTTTCTCAGGAAAAGGCTCTAGTAAAGAGAAAAACTCACCTCCTCCAGTACCCATATCTAATACTGAATCTACTTTTCTAATATATTTTAAGATCTCTGAATGATAGCTCCAAGTTAGTGGACTTGAAACTACTCTATTGTTAACAAAAGAGAAATCCCATCCATGTAGAGGTCTTTTTGCTTCTGAAATTAACTGTTCAAATGCTTCATCTGTCTCTTTAGAATCAGAATCCATATTGCTAACTTGAATAACTCATTAAAGTTTTTTCCGAAAAAAGAGATAAAACAAAAAATAGAAAGAAAAAAGAGATTTTACTCTACTTTTACTTCTTTTTCATATTTCCAAAAACCATGTATATTACAATAAGAAGTTGCAATTAGCTTACCTGGTTTATCAGTAATTAACTGAAACACTGCATAAGGTTCTGAGTAAACACCACTGGTGTCTGGTCCCTTTATTGAAGCTCCATGAGCATCAAAATTAGCAAGACCAAGTTGATAGGGGTATTTTTCTCCTTCTGGCCAAAACATTAGTTTTATCCAAGAAATATGATGTTCTGTTTTGTTTGGATGTGCGATTTCTTTTCCAACACTAACAGTTACTGGAGTTTTTTCTCCTGTTTTAATTACCTCTGCTACTTCAATAACAGGTACATGTTTTTCTGTTTTCCAATCGGCAGTTCCATATAAATCCATAAGATTCACCTAGTGAATGAAAAATTTAGCTATAAATAAATTTCTTGGAAAGACAAAAATAGAAATAGAATGAGATTACTAGCTGTAATCATCGTATGTTGTTGTTAGAGGTTCATCATCAGTTTCATCTTCTGAATAATCTTCATCATCGGTTTCATCTTCTGAATAATCTTCATCATCAAGAACTGTAGGTTCTAATGGCACATAAGCTGATGCAGGTTCAGGTTTGTATTCAGGTTCAGGTTCTGGCTCAAATTTAGATGTAGGTTCTCCCATGTCATGAGCATCAATATCTGCTTCTGCTTCTTTCAGTTCAAACTCAAGCTTCTCTAATTCTTCCTCGACCTTCTGAATTTTTCTTTCCAGATCTTTGATTTTATAATCTTTCTCTGCAATAGCTGCTTCTTTCTTCTTAGCAGAAACTTCACTCTTCAAAGCTTTATCAGGTACACCTTGATTCTCATACTCAGCCTTTTTGATGAGATGTTCCTCTCGCTCTCGGTTATCTCTAGCTCGATGCTTGTTTTCTTTAGCAATTTTCTTCTTTAGGTCTTGAAGGTTTCCAAGCTTCTTGTAGATGTCTTCTTCTATATCAAATTTCTTCTCTAAAAGTTTGAAATGTTGAACGTTAGACTCACTCATAATAATCCAGTAAAATTTGATTGAACTTATTTTTAAGTTTACTTAATTAGGGGACAAAACAGATAATTTAAGGGGATTTTTTCATTCTGTAATAGATTTCAACAAACAAGATAGAAAAGAAAAATTTAAGAACAAAGCAGAATGGAAAAATGTGTGGATAAATAACGGGCTTTAGCTCAGTGGCTTAGAGCACTCGGCTGTAGTCGAAGACACACTTGTGAACAGTGATCAAGTCGTCAGCAGTCACCGAGCGGTCCCGTGTTCAAATCACGGAAGCCCGACCACCTTACCTTTTTCTTCCTATTGCATAAAAAACAGGCATGAAAATAGTTCTTTTGTTTTCATTAATTGCTTCTTTTTCCATCCTTATCATGTCTTTATATTCCATCTCTGATATTATTTTTGAGCTGTAAACACGCTTCCATTCTTCTTCAATGTTCATTAAGAGATGTTTTTTGTCCCATGTCTGAGCAATAACCCCAAGTGATGTTTCAAGATCTGCAGTTTCAAACAGATACCTAAGCTTTCTTCCCATGAATGGATCTGCTCCTTCTCGTTTTAGATAATTCATATGATGTCTTCCCAATTGGAAATCCGGGTATTCAATCCACCCCCCATAATCTGGTTCTGCAAGAGCTACAACAAATCCTTTTTTCTTACAAACCCTACTCATTTCACTAATTGCTTTTTCAGGTTCAGATAGCCATAGAAAGAGATATTGACATAAAACTACATCAAATGTATTTGATCTCATTGATAGTTTTTCTACTTCCTCTTGTTTAAATGTGACATTCTTCACATTTTCTTCAGCTGTTTGTAGCATTTCCTTGTCTAAGTCAATAGCTGTTATTTTTGCCTGTGTTCTCTTTCTTATTTCGTTTGTGATTACTCCTGTTCCGCAGCCCACTTCTAGAACTTTTTTAGCTCCTCTCAGGTTCACTTGTGGATAAATTTTGTTCCTTATAGATTCTGTCCATTGTGCTTGTCTAACAAATTGCTCATGGATTTCTGATCCCCAATCAACATCATTGTTAGGTTTCATGAAAATGCTTCCTTGCAAATACTTGATGGAGCTGAATAATTCAGTGGACATCCACCACCACATAATTCTCGCTCAGGACAATCAAGACATTCTTCGTCCAGGTATTTCATTTTACGCAAATTTTTAGCAATTTTATGATTCCATATCTTTCTCCATTTGGTTGTAAGAATATTTCCTAAAGGTTCAAAGTAGCTTTGACATGGAAGTACGGATCCATCAGGCTCTATAGCCATTGCAATATGAGCTGCAGTACATTGCTTCATCCCTAGTCCTTTCTCAATTGGATTGAAATCACAGTACCTTGTAGGACTATACCAGATAAATGACATTTTTTGCATTTCAGCTGTTTTGAGAATTTTAGTTAGAGTATCATCTAACTCTTCGAAAGTAAGAGCAAACTCTTCCTGCTTTCCTCCACCTGATTTTATTATACTGTTTGCAGCGAAATGATCAATCCCCAATGAACCCAAGAATTCGACTGTTTTTTCTATGTCTTTAATATTAAATGGTGTTAAGGTTGTATTAGTCATAATATATACTGGAGTTGGAACAATATTCTTTATAGCTTGAACTGTTTCTTTCCATGCACCTTCAGCTTCAGATAGTTTATCATGTATTTTCGAATCATGACTCTCAATAGTTAGTTGAAAATGATCTATTCCAGCAGTTACAAGTTTATCTACTAGATCTTTATCTTTTAGTGCTCTTCCATTAGTTATCAAACCAGTTATAATCCCCAAATCTTCTGCATATTCTACCAATTCTGGCAAATCTTTTCTAAGTGTAGGTTCTCCTCCAGTAAAAGTAACATGTGGTACTCCTATGTCCCATAAATTATCGAGAACTTGTTTCCATTCCTCTGTAGATAGTTCTTTAATTTCCCTTGTAGATTCCACGTAACATTTAGTGCATTTGTTATTACATTTGTAGGTTAAAGCTAAATCCACTCTTAAAGGAGCTGAGAAAGGAGTTTCAAATAAAGGATTGATATCTTGTGCCAAATGCTGTACAGGATCTATATCGGGAGTAGTCATGAGCTGATTAATCTTTGTTTTAAGATCTTCCAAATCAATCTCCAATTGTTCTACTGAAACTCTATATTTCTTCTTCATTTCTAGAATAATATCAATATCACTTTTTCCAGCAATTATTCTTGATACAAAATCAGTTGCTGTTTTATTAAGATGAAGAATCATAGTGGCATTGACTAGTAAAATACCAGTTCCACCTTTCTCTTTTCTTAGATGCATTCTAGCTGTTGTATCTAGATTTCTTTGATGGAATACTTTAGATTTAACCATTATCTACCACCTCCAGCACAAGCACATGCACAAGCACATGCACAAGCACACCCTCCTCCTGAATAACCTCGACTGCTACCACTTGATCTAGAAGGAGCTGGTCGAGTTATGTTTTTTACAGAATCTCGTAAAGACCCTGGTTTATGTACTAATCCTGACATGAATGATTGGACAGGAGCTATTTGTGAAATATTTCCTCTTTGGTTTATTCTCAAAAATGTACTACCAGAAGTTCTTGAAGGTCGTGATCCTCCAACATAGTAGAAATAGCTATAGACATACCATCTTGGATAATAGTATTCTCTTCCATATTCTTCTAACCTAGATTCATACTTCTCATCTACCATGATCCAGAGGAAAGCATTTTGTAATTCAGGATTTTCTTTACTCATTTCTTGCCAAGCTTTGTCAATGATAGATTCATAATAATCTCTGGTTTTTCTAGATGAGAATCCTTTCATTTTCTTAGCTAAACTCTTTATTTGAGCAACGAGTGCATTTTTTAAATCTGTTTGATGAACTGGCTCTTTTGGTATTGCTCCAGAAGCAGCACCTCTTCTCCATTTCTCATCTTCTTTATTTCTTTTTCTTATACCAATTGCTAATGTTTTATGAGGTTTTGAAAAATCAGCAATAACTGGATCAGTTGCTGTAATTTCTAGTCTTAATTCAGGTTCTTTTGTTTGGATATGGGCATATCCTTTTTCCATCAGTTCGAAAAGCATTAATGATGCTACTTGCGTTAGAGGTCGTTCAAAGAGGAGAGCTACTTCAGATGGAGATAGATCCTCTCTTACACCTCCACCTAACGAACTAATAGAAGGTGGGAGATATCTTCTAGCATTTCTTATACTTCTAATAATAGCGATAATTATCGCAAAAATAATAATTGAAATTATAACAGTAGCCATAGGGTATCTAACAAGACTTCCCCAAACTGTCAATGTCCAGAAAGGATTGAAAGTCTTTGAATATTCTTCAGGAAAAGCTACACCCACATCATAGGAATCATATGGATTACCACTAGTAGAAAATTGTACATATGGTCCATCTGGAGAGCTCGCTACACTAGTAAATTCAGACCCACTTGCGATTCTATAATCTACTTCTGCTATGTTAGTTAAATCTTCAGGAAAGTAAAATCGAACAGTCCTGTTTGTTGTGCCATACGAATATGCATAACCGTACCAAGTCTGATAGAATACAACCGAAGCTAAACCGTCTATATTATCTTTGTAAACCATTTTTGGGTTGTGGCATTCAATCTCAAAAACACCAGTTTGGCCAGCATAAATATATCCAACTTCATCAAGCCAGACTTCTACACCAATATCTACTACTTCACTTTTTCTTATATCCTGGATTTCTGTTCCATTTAACCAAGCTTTAACAGATTTCAACTTGTAGTATACGTTTGGAAAACCAATATCTATTACATCTATTACTTCCGATGGAGTGTAAAATTCCATTCTGTAATAAATGTCTATAGAACCATCTTCATGAATTGTAATCTCTGTGTACATAGAAGGAACTTCGAAATAATAATCTAATTCCGGAATGGATGATGGAGTTTCTTGTTCTCTTGCTTCAGCAAAAGAAAATGATAGATTCAAAACAATTATAGCTAGAAGAAAAACAATAAATTTTCTTTTTAGATTCATAATATCTCCCAATTAAAATTCTATTTCGAATACTAAACTTTTTCCCATAATTTTGTTCATGAATTCATATCATGAAGGTTATAAGTATCTAATAGTGAATTGGAATAATGACAAAGAAGTACCCTACATTAAATCCTGATAAATATATGGAAGGTTGGGATAATCTTTACAAGAAACAAGTTGAGGGACAACTAGACAAACTTTCACCTCACTTTGTCCATTATGCTCCACTAGAATTCTCATTTTTTACTCATGATCAAGATGTAACTGGAAAAAAGGCTCTTGATTTAGCAACTGGAGATGGAATTGATGCATGTTATTTAGCTCAACTGGGCTATCATGTTACAGCTATAGATATACTTCAATCTGCAGTAGAATTAACTAAAAAAAGGGCTAAAGCACTAAAAATAGAAGAAAAAATGGACATATTATGTGAGACAATTGAAAATCTAGTTTTGGAACCTGAAAGCTACGATGTAATTTTAGCAATTCAATGTCTTCAGTATCTTTATGATAATGCATTGTCAAAATTGTATGAACTTCTTGATTCAGTTAAACAAGGAGGTTTCTTTCTCTTTGGTGGTAATGTAAAACCTCATTTTAGAACAGAACCTCCAATTCGCTTTATTACGATGACTGAGATTAAACAAGCATTAAAGGGTTGGAAGATATTTTCAATAGCTAAAGAAGTTCGACTTGTTAGTCCAAAAGACAGAAGGGGTTATATCTGGGTTGTAGCCCAAAAACCTGAAAAGCAGTAAATGTTGTTAGAAGAACAAATGCTCTTCAGGCTCTTTATCTTTCTTTTTCTTTCTTCGTTTTTTCTTTTTACCAGGCTCAGGAGTAGGTTTGGGTTTAGAAGGTTCTTCAACACCAACTTCTATGTTTAAAGCAGAAGCTACTTCTGTAATTGTTTTATAAATGAGTGAACGCATTTTAAACTTAGTTTCATCATCATAAATAGTTTTGAGTGTATTATAGACAGTTTGAGTAGAATATGAAGGCAGTAAACCTAGTGCTATTTGTTTTGGAAAAGTATCCTTCTCTTTATTGATAGTTTCTAATACCAGTTTTCTTAATATTTCTTTCTTGAGTTTTTTTCTTTCATGAAGTTTTCTAAGAGCTGCAGCTCTAACAATTCCATTTAAGTCATTTTTCAAAATATTTTGAAGCATTTCATCTATCTCAATTGACATATCTCCAAGTGATTCAGTAATTGCTAATCTAACATTCCTATCTCTTTCATATGCATAAATTTCGCTTAATTTTTGTGCAATTTCATCATCCTCAAATTTAGCCAGAGTTAATACTGCTTTAATTCGAATTTTATAATAAGTATCTGATTCAATTATTTTTACCAGAAATTCAACGATATCAGAATTTTTTTCTTCATTCCCTAATAATTCCAAAAACTCAACTTTACTATCATCAGGAGTGTTGTTAAACTTCTTCATTTTCTTTACAATTACTTTATCCATTACAATTAAGTTAGATAATTCATTTTTATAAGTTGTGACATTTCTTCCTAATCGCTCTTACTTTGGGGTTTTTATAACATTGTAAATGAACTATAATGATTTAGGTTGACTACTTTACTTGATGCTGATAATGTAGAGAAAGAGGGGTTTGCGATTGTATATTTTGCTGACCAAGGATTTGAAATCTTTGCATCAAATTTGGATGATGTTAAATTAGAAACCATGCTTACTACTTATCCCACATTAATGGGTATCATGCAAGATCAAGAAATTAAGGGGCTTGCTACAACTAAAATCAATGAAAAAACATTCTTGCTTGCTTTTGCAATCAATCTGAAAAACCTTGATGCAAAAGATTCAAGATTGAAAAATAAAACAGTAACTCTAATCAATTTCATTGTTTCCAGAGATATCTACAAACAAATAATGATTGGTTTTGATGAATTTGAATTGTTTCTAGAAAAATACTTCAAACCAATAGTATTTCTTTTTGACCTATATGCTGTCGATCTTACCAAAATCATCCCAATATTCTTCGAACAACAAAAGAGGGAAGGAAATCTAAACAAATTAAGTGAAATTAAGAGAAATGAAATATCTCTTGCATCAGAATTCAAAAAATGGTTGGATGACTCAGATACTTTCAAAATGAAAGACTAAATTGCTAATGTTATTCCAATAATTTTATTACAAACTTAAGCTTTCGATGATTAGTGACAGTTATGTTAGAAATTAGATTCCATGGGCGTGGAGGTTTTGGCTCAGTCTTGGCATCTAGGGCTCTAGCAAAAGCTGTTTTTTATGCGGGGAAGTATGCTGTTTCATTTCCTTCTTTTGGAGCTGAAAGAAGAGGTTCACTTGTTTTAGCTTTTGTCCGAATTAATGATAAGAAAATCTACAGAAGAACTCAGATTTACAATCCAGACATTGTTGTTGTTCTCAATGAAGATATTCCAGATTTAGTTGATGTTATTGAGGGGCTGAACTTGGGAGGAATAGGTGTTTTTAATACAACTAAAAAACCTGAAGAAATAGTTCTTTCTAAATCTATCAATTTAAGTGTAGTCGATGCAACAAAAATTGCAAAGGACATTCTTGATGATCCTATAACTAATACTGCCATGTTAGGAGCTCTAGTAAAAAGCTCAGATATCATTACACTTGAAGACCTTGAGAAGGGTATCTATTCAGTTTTTAGAAAAAGATTAGGGGAGACAATGGCAAGAAAGAATGTAGAAATAGCAAGAATTGCATATGAAGAAACTACTCTCGGTGTTTCTAAAGGAGGAAAAAATTATTCAGACAAAACTCCATGGAGACCTACAGTAGATGAACTTCCTTTGGGAACCATTCTTCCAAAATCTGTTCTCCCGAATGGAAAAGAAATTGGACCAGGTGCTGCCAAGCAAAGGAAAACTGGTACTTGGAGTAAAGAAAAAGCATTAGTAAATCAAGAAAAATGCATTGAATGTTTAAAGTGTTTATTTCATTGTCCTGAAGGGATAATTTACAGGAATAATGGAAAAGTTAAGATAAACAATGTTTATTGCAAAACTTGTGGAATTTGTGTTGCAGTTTGCCCTGTTGGAGCTGTATCCATTGAGGAAATAGAGGATTATACAGAGATTATAAAATAATCATTTGTATTTTTCTAGATCTTCTCTTTCATCCTTAGTTTCTGAGAAAAATGAATTTACATTGAAAGAGAATTTTTTGTTAGCATGTGGTGAGTCATTTCGTTTACTAAAATTTTTGAAATCTTCATCAAATTCTTCTTCATATTCTTCATTAAATTCTTCATCATATTCTTCATCAAATTCTTCATCTTGGAAGAGTTCAAAATTGCTTTCAAGGAATGAAAAATCAAATTCAATTATCTCCTTTGAATCCAAATCCAAATTTAATAGTTTTTCCAATTCTTTCAATGCCATTAAAGAAGCATCTAAGTCAATTTCGTAAGTATTGCAGTAGGATAGTATACTCAAAACTGGATATCTATAAGCGGTTCCTTCAGCGAGGAGAAAACTAATTGGACCTTTGATTGATAAGTCATCTCTAAAAGTTCGCTTAGTACCAAAGAGCTCTGTATATTTTTTAGTTGGGATTAAAGTAACCCAAGAATCATCTGAAGAATTCCGAACATCTTCTCTTAATCCACCTATTATGATATAGCGTTTTGCATCCCAAGATAAGATTTCCTGAGTAATCCATTTCCAGAAAGCATCAGGAAGAGCATTATAACCTACAACTGGTATTGGTAATCTAGAAGTCACTAACACAAATTTTTCTTCTGGATCATCAGATTTTGCATCCAATTGATACATAGTAATGGGTGACTCGAGATTTCCGTTATGAAACCATGACAAGGTTCCCCAAAAACCAATTGATTCTACTTTAAGCCCTTCTACTACATGATTAAGCACAGTTGTTCCAACTGACCCATAACCAGAAAATCCCAAAATTACAGTGGTATTTGAATCAATAACAGTTGAATCGATAGACATCTGATTAAGAAACAGCCATGTATTCTTCATTATTTGATTGCCACTATTACTAGGTTAAAAAATTGGTGGTCAGAGCATTTTTTAGAATTAGTTTTTCTCTGCTCTTTTCTTTCTTCTTACTTTAGCTGTCTCAACAAAATCCTCTTCTGCTGGCCATAGAAAAGTGGATATTGCAGTTAATATTAGGAGAATGACTATTGGGACAAAGATACCTACAAGATTATATGCAAAATTGGTATCATCTCCTTTTGTAATAGCAAAGACAACTATTAATGCTAATCCACCAAGTATAATTCCAATTATCTCACTAACAGACATAACTGTTTGTTGGATGCTCATTGTGGATCCATGAAATTCAGCTTGTTTCTCTAGTTCTTCTTCTGTCCTATTTGTATCATCTTCTAATTCTAATGAACTACTATCTCCAAGTCTACCACTAATTGCTGGAAAATATGCTGAACCCATTAAAACTGCTACTCCTAAGAGAATAATAATCCACACATTACTATAAAGACCGTTTGGGTCAAATTGAGAGGCAGGATCATTCCATGGTTGCCCGCCTGTTAGCATATTTGTAAAGAAAGCAATACCTATTCCTGCCATAAGTAAAATCAAACCAGATACTCCAATAGCTAAAGTCCTCTTTCTTCCAATTTTATCGGCAACCCAACCCCACAAAGCCATTGGCACACCCATTGCTAGAGTTATACCTACTGTAGCATAGCTTGCTGTTCCAGGAGTAGATTCCAGTGATAAAATAAGAAATCCCCAGTTGTTTAAAATTCCTAAAACAGATGCTGTTCCAATAAGGGGAAGTATTATCCCTCTTCTACTTTTATGAGTCATTAAACGCCATGATGTTGACAATTCCTTCTTTAAACTATATTTCTCTTCTTTCACTACTGATTTTGTTTTATCAATCATGAAGTATACAACAACTGCAGAAATAACTATAGCAAAACCAAATAGGAGGTAGAGATATGCTAATCTAGTTGGTGCAACTGGATCCCAATAATCAAGAAAATTCTTTTGAGTAATATCATTCAAACTGAAGATGATTTTATCCCGGCCCCTTGACCATTTAGTTTTTTCAGATACACCTACAACGAAATCATAAAGTGTTCCTGCAAGGATTACACCAACAGAACGGCCACCAGTTACAGCAACATTGTAAAAACCTATTCTGGTTGCTCGATTCTCATAAACTGAAAATCTAGAGATATACCCGTATGAAGCATTTACTTTACATGATCCCGCCAATCCATGAAGGAAATGATAAAGACTCATCCCAAAAATCAATAACCCATTTGCCAATGGAATAATTCCTATCCATCCAGTCCAGTTAAGAGCACAGATTCCATACCCTCCTAGGATTAATCCACCAGCTGCTGTTCCTAAGAGAATCCACCTTTTAGCATCAGAAGTATCAGATTTGAAACCGAAAAATCCAGAACTAATAATGACTGCTATTGCATAAGTGACTTCAACAACAATTACCGAAATATCTTTTGCCCAACCTTCCATTCCTAAATGCTTCCAGATAAAAATAGGCATCAAAACTGTTGTACTACCAAAAGCTACTCTTAGAAAGAAAGTTGAAATTAGAATTCCAATGAGTGATAATTTTGGATGAGGAAGAATATACAAATTTTCTTCTTCACTAGGTTGTTCTGACGTTTCTTTTGTCATGTTGACTTGATCCATATTCAATGATGGAAAGAGTGCGGGAGTGATATTAAAATTTATGGTTAAAATTGCCTTAGAGTTAGATATAATTTATCCAAGTTTTCTTCTAGTTAATCACTCGATTATAAAAATGAAGTAGTTAGAAGCTACTCGCAGTAGCGTAAAGTATTTAAGAAAGGCATAAAGTATTTATTATTGTAGTTACATAACGTAATCAATAATAGTTATAGATGGAGAATAAAAAAATGAGCAGCGAAAAACAATCAGTAACAATCGCAAAGATGGTGAAATTAGAGGCCGAAAAGCCAATTGAACTTCCAGAAGAATTCTTATCAGCTCTTAAACCAGATGGCAAAACATTTGCTGTACTGATCTTAGCACCAAATACTCGAATTATTAGAATTATTCCAACAAGCACAAATGAAGTAGCTAAGATAAACATCAACATCGGAAAACTCTCTCCTGACTTCCTACGTAAAATGGGATCTATATTCATCAGGCTCGGTATTAAAACACTTTATAGCACCGGTTTATGTTTTACTCAATCTGCCTGTGTTTATGAGGGTTACATCGATTCAGATGAACTTAAGGAAGTTAGCATTGATCAAATCAAGGATGAATTAGAGAGAATTGAAGGCGTATCAAGCGTCGAAGTTGATGCCTTGACTGTCTAAAGGAGCGAACCGTCTTGGTTCGACGGAGAGTAAAGGAAAAACGTCTCACTTTGCTTCTCCATCCATTACGTAGAGAGCTTTACCGTCTTGTTTGTGAGACCCCTGGTGTATATTTTTTTGAATTATCTAGTGCCTTAACTGCACCGCATGGTACTATTAATTGGCACTTGAGAAAATTAGAAGAAGCTTTGTTAATTAAGTCTACCAAATTTGGTGGAAAAAGGGTCTATTTTTCACGCACTTTACGTTCTGAAGATGTAGAAAAAGCTTTTGTTGTTCTTAAACATTCAACCGCAAGAAAGATTTTTGCTTATATCTTAAATAATGAAGGTATTCATCAAACCCAAATAGCAAAAGCTATTGGAATTCACCATGATACAGTTCGTCATCATACTGACAGAATGGTACAAGCTAAGTTAATTGCTAAATTTAGCGAAGGACGAAAAACATGCTATAAATTAGATGAAGTAGGTTTGAAAATACAAGAGGAAAGTATCAATACAATTTCTAATACTTATGTTGCAGCTTTGATGGATATTCTAAAAGAAAATTGTTTACATCCTGAGATTGAGGAAGTAACTAAAGACCAATTAACTATTAGAATCGAATGTCCTGGAAAAACTGATGCAACATTCACATTATCTCTTTCTCAATGGACTTTCGATGAAGAATGGGAAGTAGAAACCTTAGCAGATGTTAGTAAGAAGAAAGCAAAAGAAGCTACATGAGTTAAATTTTTTTGTTTTTCCGTTAGTTTTAATTTCTTTCATTAAAATACTTTTATAAGGGAATTTATCACATCATCTTAAGGAGTGTCAGGATTAATGAGTTCTAAGGAGAAAACTACATCTCGAAAGAGCACTAAAACTTCAAAAATTAGTTTGAAAACAATTTCAACTAAAATAGAAGAAATTAACACAAACATAAACAAAGTTATCGTCGGTCAAAAAGAAGTGATGGATGCAATGATTACAGCTGTTTTAGCTGATGGTCACGTTTTACTAGAAGGAGTGCCAGGAATTGCAAAAACTTTAATGGCAAGAGCTTTAGCAAAAGCCATTTCAGCCGATTTTAAAAGAATACAGTTTACACCAGATCTTATGCCATCTGATGTAACAGGAGTTATGGCTTTCAGACCGGAAACCGGGGATTTTTATTTTAAGGAAGGACCTGTATTTACTAACTTATTACTAGCTGATGAAATCAACAGAGCACCTCCAAAAACTCAAGCAGCTATGCTAGAGAGTATGCAGGAAAAACAAGTTACAATTGAAAAGAGAACAACAAACCTTCCTGATCCATTCATAGTATTTGCAACACAGAATCCAATTGAAACTGAAGGTACTTATCCTCTACCCGAAGCCCAGATAGATAGATTCGCATTCAAAATTCTTGTTACCTATCCGGAGGAAGATGAAGAAGCTGAGATTGTAAATAGGTTTACAGGAGAATATGATTCATATGATAAGTTAGAGGACATTGAACCAATATTGTCAGCTAAGGACGTAATTGATCTTCAAAAGTTTGTTCGTAAAGAGGTTAGTATATCTGAAGAGCTATCAAAGTATATTGTTAGAATTGTTACTTTAACTAGAGAAAGTGAAGAAGTATACATGGGTGCAAGCCCCAGAGCAAGTCTTTGGATGACAATTGCAGCAAAAGCTTCTGCAGCTATGGATGGAAGAAACTATGTGAATCCTCTAGATATCCAAAAGGTAGCTAAGAATGTTCTTCGTCACAGAGTTCTTATCAAACCCGAGTATGAGTTTGATGGAACCACATCTGAAATAATTATTGATAGAATTCTAAAACATACTCCCGCACCAAGTATTCAACAATAGAGTTTGAGAACAATGAAGCTAAACCGTAAGTATATCTTACTAATAGTTTTGTGTTTAGAAATCGTTTTGTTAGTTGGAACAAGTGTCTATGTTCTCAAAGCAAAAACAGATACTGTAATAGCACAAGATACCGAAATCACTGTTATTATCTCAAAGGATCAATTTTATTTCAAAAACGACACAATGCGGACAGATGGGTATATTGAATGGATTGATTTAAACTCACCAGGCGGTTTTTTAACCATCTATGGAAATACTTCAGATATGTACGAAATAGCTTTTTGGGATGGTATTGGAAATATGGTTGAAGATACGGACTACGAACTTGAACCAGATAGAATAAGAGTATATCCCAGAACAACTACATTGAATTATAGAATCAGGAGTGCTTATTATCCAGACTATTTCTTAGATACCAATTTCGTTGTAATATTTGACACTTTTTGGGCTCAGTTCAGTTATTTAGCGCCTGATGGGACTGAAGTATATGCTCCTGTTACTTATCATAACAAACAATTATTACCAGAAGATGCAGGATTAGTGAGCTTTGCTCCAACGGACAATGCTGTAATTATTAGAGAAGGCAAATCTTTCGGAATCACTTGGGATTATGTTGAAAGAGCTATGGATCCTTTCCACGATCCATTAACATATGAAGTTACATACAGTTTTGATCCAATATATTTACAGTTTACTGAACTAATGTTCGAAAATCAATCACAGCAACAAGAAATTGAACAGATTAATAGCTTATTGGATTTACTTCAAGTTTATTTCAAAACTATTGCATTTATTGCAGTTGCTATTAGTATTATTGCTGCTCTCTACGGTTATATGAGAGCTAAACGAAAATTCAAATCTAAACTAAATGAAGCAAGAAGTATGCCTAAAAGAATGCTGAAGGATATAGAGGCTGAAATGGAACCAAGAAAAAGAGTATCAGCTCTCTTCAATGCTTTTTTCATCATTTTACTTATTTCTCCAATGTTTCAGACGGATAATGAAGTGATATTAGACGTGGAAGGGATAGCTAATAATAGAATGGTATCAATGGAAGGTTATAATCCCGTAATAACTAGTGATAGAGATATTCAATTTGAATCGTCAATTGATTTAGGCAAAGACGGTATAGCATTTGAGACTGTTACGATGGAACTTCCCTTTACTGTTGATAACTTCAGTATCTGGATAGACACAGCATCAGTAGTTGAATTCAGAGCATATAATGAATTACATGCCCCATTATCTTATCAACAATATAGTGATAGATTTCTTATTAGAAATCTTCAAGGGTACATAGAATATGATATAGTACGACCTTATACTTATTACAATAATAGCAATATCTTAGTTTTTCTTGATTATTTCTGGTTACTATTTTTAGATCCTGAAATACAAATTGAGGGGCAACCGAATATTTATTCAAAAGCAGATATTGAATATACAGTGATTGCACCAGAAGGAGCTATACTATACAGTGCATCGCCAGAAAGCATCTTAACTTTAAGTCAAACTCCTGAGGGAAGAAGAAAGGTTACTTTTTCAGATGAAGATAGAGAAATAGATCCTTATCATGATCTATTTTCAACACAAATAACATATTCATTCATTGATGTTATTGACGCTATAGAAAATCAATCAGCTAGATTTGAACATTTCAAAGTTGAAACACAGATAAATGAGGAACAAAGAGCTTCCTTAAGTAGAAATCTTATTTATATTAGTTTATTGGGTTTGATTGCACCAATACTAGCTTTTCTATTGACATATTTTATTATCCGAAGGAGAATGCTGCGGAAAATCCAAGAAGAAGAACAGAAGTATGAAATGCTTGTTTCGGTTGAGGAGATTCAACTGAAAGCTATGAATAAAGCTAAGGAAATTGATGCTTCAACAGAACCATGGAAAGCAATGTTGGGTGAATATTGGGAGCTTTTAGGTTATTTGAGTAGAATTGTTCCAGTTAATCTTCTAGCAGCACCTGAAGATCTCCATGAAAAGACTGTAAGACAATATGTTCCATCAAATCTAATCTCAGAAACATTGGAAATTCTCTCGGTTGGAAGAGCAGTTTCAAACAGTTGGATCAACAATGAACAAATCTACTATAATAAACAACAATCTCGTGATTATTTAGAATCTGTCATGAAATTAATTGAAAAAATTGAAAAATGGAGAAAGGAACAGAAATGAAAAATAAATCAAAAATATTCTATTTCGTTTTAATATCACTATTTATTGGAAATTTTTCCCCAATTTATGACACAAATGGACAAGAAGGAGTATATACATCACCTACTTATTCATTTGAAATTGATCCAAATACAAATTTTACAGTGGTAACCAAAGCTCCTCTGAAATGGAAACAATATCGGTCTGAAAATGTAACAGTTACTATCAAAACTACAGGATTAGCTGCTGGAGAAAATCTTTCACTTACATTAGTTTCATTTCTGTTTAATTACCCAGATGATCCTCTCCCCCATTCATCTGGTGCAAAGGTTATCAATCAAAACTTAACAGCGGTAGATGAAGAATATGAATTCAACCAGACATTTACTCCTCAAGATCCAATACAATTTAACATAACAATTAAAGTAATAGCTAACAGTACTGGGGTTCCTACTTCTCAGGAATTCTTTGCAGAATTTCCTGGAGATGAGCCTTACATTGAGGTTGAAAAAAGTAAAGCTGCTCCAATAATCAATCTACCGGGTTTTCCCGATCCCCAGACATTTGTTAGATGGATATTCATTTTCATGGTAGCAATAGTAATGATTTCTTCCCCAGCAATTTTTGTGGGTGTTATGAAAATTAAGGAAATCACGCAAAATAGAAAGAAAAAAGGAGAGGAGAAAAAATGAGCTCCAAAGAAACGACAACCCCATTAGAAAGATCCATGAAAAAAATGGATGTATTAATGAGATCATTTGGTATGAGAACTAGAATCTTTAAGGGGCAATCTAGAGCCGTTGTAAAAGGAACAAGAAAACTCTATCCTTATGAGTTAAATGCAACCTTAGTAGAGACTGCTAGAGGTGTAGGTATTCGTGTTAGACTTGAAAAAATTTGGTATACCTTCCTTAAATTAACTCCATTCTTCATTATTATACTTATTTCAATACTCCAAGCAACTGTACCTGGAGCTGGAGAAGCTATTGCTAATGCAACTGGTATTAATCTATTTTTGCTTCTATTAGGTACAAATTCAAATGGATTAGGGATTTGGATAGCACTGCCAATAATTGGAGCAATAATAGTAGGTGCAGAGATTTTAGAAAGGATTATTCGAGCTAGGTATATACAAGATAGAATGCCAAGATTTCTCAGTGGAGCAGAGTGGTCGGTAGCTGAACCTCCTGTTATTCTTGATCTTGTAAGTTCTGCCAATAACCTCTTTTGGTTGATGTATGTTGTGTTAATTATTATATTTGCACCAATGTCTTTCCACGGAGATATTTTTTCAAAATTCATAGAAGTGTATGAAGTTGAAGCAGGTGCTCTGATTGAAACTACAAAGCTGATTTCTATTTTGAATGTAGCTTTTCTTGGAGGATTATTGTTTGCTGTTCTCTATCAAAATTTTGAGAAATTCAGAGGAAGCCTTGACAGACAACAATTACGACAAGATATTAAGTTTGAAAGCCAAACCAGACAACTATTTCAAATTGCAATTGGAGCAACAATGTTTGCTTCAATTATGTTAGTAGGATTTTACTTCACATTTTGGTCTGGGATTACGATTATTCAAGTTTTAATATTTTACGCAGTTACAATAGTATCAAGTGTTCTAGGAGTATGGATATACTGGCAGAAAGAAAGTTATATCTACATAACTATGGCAATATGGTTCTTCCTAAGCGACGTAGTAATGATTTTCATGAATGCGAATAACCCTTCATTTTCGTGGATGATCATATGTAATCTATTTCTTATTATCCTTGTAGTGATTCTATCACTAAACCGATATTTCACAAAATACTTGGAACAAAAAGGAATCTTTGAACCAAGTTGGATGTACAGTTTATTTCCATTAATTGCATTTATCGCAGTATTACTCAAGAAAAAAGTACGAATATCTCGAGGTGTAGATAAGGAACTTGATGAAATTCTTGAAGAAGAAATGAAGGGAAGAGCAAAGGAAAAGGATCCTTTAATCATTGACATGAGTAAAATTAAGAAGAAAGGAAAAGAAGCTACAAAAATTATTCAGACTTATCAAAAAATGCTTTCTAGGATTGTAAAAGGAGAGGTCAACATTGTATCTCTTGTAGGTTTGAACGACCTTATTAAAGACATAGTAAAAGAGGATAAACAATTGCACAAGGAAGCGATTCAAGTTTTCAAAGTAGTTGATAGTTTACTTTGGGATGACAATTATGTTTTGAAACAAGGTGATAAAATTCTAGCTTCAGCAACAAATGTCTATGAAGAACTTGTGAAACAAAGGTGAAACAATGACTGTAGCAGGGGAACCAAGAACAGTGAAGGAGAAGGAAGATAGTGTAAAAATCCCTCTTAAAAAGCTTAGAAGATTGGAAATTCTAGCAAGAGAGAGATCTACTAGTTTTCTTCAAGGACATAGAAGATCTATTTTTCGAGGACCTGGTACTGAATATGCTGATTTACGGGAGTATACCGAGGGTGATGATCTCAGGTTTATAGATTGGAATGCTTCCTCACGAGTTCCTTTCAAGTTAATTGTTAGAGATTATGAACAAGAGAGGAATACCAATGTCATTCTGATGCTGGATACTAGTTATTCTATGTTATTAGGGGAACCAAATCCTAGAATAAAAATGGCAGTAGAAGCAATAGCTACTCTCGCTTATACAGTTATGAACAATAGGGATAATTTTGGATGGGTATCTTTTTCAGATAAAATTCATAAATATATCCCTGCTAGAGGTGGAAAAACTCATCTGTATCATATATTTAATGAAATGCTAAAAATTGCTCCTTTTGGCAACACAGACATTGGTGAGACAATAAAAGATATTGCTCTTGCACAGAAGAGACGATCAATTATAATAATTCTTACGGATCTGCATGGAAATCTAGAAGAAGCACTTGATGGTTTCAAAGTTGCTAATGTTAAGCACCATGATGTAAAACTTTTTCACATTCACGATCCTGAAGAATTTCTCTTTCCAAAAAACCCAAGACAGGTAAAATATCAAGATCCTGAAACTGGAGAAATCAAAATTATTAATTTTAGTAACCTACTTGAGAGAGGGAAATTTATGTTTGAACTTGGTCTTGAAATCAAAAAAATTAATGAATTTAAAAGAAAAATCAGAGGTCTGAATATTGAAGTAATAGATGCTCCAACAACTGTTCTTACTGAAAAACTATTACTCACATATTTTGGATCAAAAAGGAGGGGATTGGTAAGATGAAATCCTTCCGAATAAAATCATTGATAATTCTACTATTCATTATTACATCAACAAATCTTATGGCTAGTATCTCAGTTGATATTACATTTGCGAGCCCCAGTTCTGGAGACATTCCCCCCGAAGGAGGAAGTGACGATACTAGTGGAGGAAGTTCTGCTGGAGGACTTTATCTTAATTACAGAATACCACTTGTTCTGAAATCAGGACCATTTGCTCCAACATTGATAACAATTAATACATTCTATGATGGAGTGCCAATAATCTTTGGTTTTGAATCTTCTGTATATGGTAATGAAACCATTCTATATGCAAATGAAACTCTAATTATTGACCCTTTACTTGAGCCAAATCTTACAAATGGTTCTTTAATCCAAGCATTTTCTCCTCTTCAGATTAGTGTATATCATCCGTTCAGCAATTCATCTTATGATGATTCATTCTCCTATTCAGCCTTGGTAATGTCTATGTGGGGAAAACAGTATCAGAGTCAATATGATAACATGAAAGCAATGATAATAGCAGGAGTTAATTTAACTGATGTCACAGTTACTCATCCTGGAGAAACTGCTGATTTTTATGACCTACCATTTGTTGGTAGTTTATTAGAATTGGATGTACAAAAAGGGACTATAATACAAGCAAATGCACCAATTGGTGTTGTTTTTTACTCTCTTTCAACCTCACAAGGATCATTCGCTTATACAGCAATCCCTCGATTTCTCTGGGGAAAACAATATTATGTATATCCTGCAGAAGATATTAGTGGCATACCACTTTTGCAAGGAGATACTGAATTAACCTTATCCACAATAGGTGATGGAGAGCTAATTAATCTTGTAACAAATTACCTGAATAATCCATATGAAACATTGACTGAAAATGGTGTGACTAAACTTAGTAATAGTGTTCTTGCTCCAGGAGAATTTTACTTCAATCTTACTAGTAATTTCATTAATTATTCATTAACTATAATGTATAACTATACATTTAATGGAACTAACCATTTAGCAACATTGCAGTATATGGCATCAGAGAAAATGACGTATGCTGAATTTTACTTTACTGCTTTGAATTACGGAAATCAAGAACTAGGCATTATCACTCACAGAGAAGAATCTTGGATGCTTCCAATGGTATCTGTAGATAATGGAACGATTTTCTTTGATCTAGGTGGATATATTGATACGAACCTTGGTGATTCAGTGACATATATTTGGAACAATTCCCTAGGAATTATAGGAAATGGTTCATTTCATGGTTTTCTTCTAACTTCTCCTCCAGAAACAGCTAATTGGAACAGTTCTGCAAACAATTTATTCCCTCTTAACTTGTATTCATATTTTGATAACACATCAACATTCTTTCCTTCATGGTATAGATTTCCAAATATCAATGTTAAAGAAGTAATCCAAAGTCCAAGAAATGCTACAGAGTTTAGAAGATTACAGCTTGATATCATGGTTCAAAACAATGGAAGTGTACCTGCAGCACCATTTTGGGTGTCAGTTGTTGTAAATGATACTGTAAGAATTAGTGAAAACCTAGAGAATGGACTTGATATTATGGAAGTTATTCCAATAACTTTTGAAGAATTCCAAGGATTTGGGTTGAAAATTTGGAATATCTCAATTTTTGTAGATTCTCAAAGCCAGATTTTTGAACTCTACGAATTTGATAATTCCTATCAATTTTTTGTTGAGGTATCCAGAAATTTTAACATTATATATGGTGGGAGTGCAGTTGCTGCAGCTGTTGTATTGTTTGTAGTATATAGAATTACTAAAAGACTTAGGAAATTAAGAAAAAGAAGGAAAACACAATTTGATGTTATTTTAAGTGATATTGAGGTATAATAAATGACTCTGCCAGAATCCCAAGAATTGCCTGAAGATCCACTTTTAGAACAACCTGAAACAAAGTTGAAATTGAAAGAAAGGATAAAAGAATCTTTAGCTAGATTCTGGCTAATATTCAAAGCTAAGGGAGTTGTACCAAAAGATCAATTCGAATCTTTCAGTGTAGTTTTAGGAAGAGATCTAGTTTTCATGGACTGGACGATTCAGTTTGGTGGACAGCTTCTTGGTATTTTATTAGGTGCATTAGTTGGCTATATAGTTGGTGCAAATTTCTTTAAAGACCTATTTAGTCCTGGTGAGACTATTAGTATAAAATCATATATAGCTCTCCAAATAGGTATTTTAATAGCTGTTGCAGGTTTATCTGTTTATTATATTATTAAACTTGGAGTCAAAATAAATACACCTAAAAAAATTGCTGAGAATAAACTCAATATTGCTAAAGTTGCATTCTTTGGATTATCTTTTGTATTTGGCATTTCATATCTGTATAACACCTTCCTTGAACCAGCTGTTAATGCTATAGCTGGGATTGAAAACAATGGCACAAACGGAAATGGAGACCCAGGAAATGGAAGTACCCCTGATGTTATCTTTGATTCAAATGGTCAGTATGCTATTTTTATATTTTCAATGATTGCTGTAGGAGCAATGTTTGCTCTTCTTTATGCTGGAATAATGTATTCAATAAGTAAGAAAGCAAAAACTCTTGATGGAGTAGCGATTGTAACAGCATCAACTCTATTGATGTTCTATCTTTTATCGCAATATTCAATGCCTGAGTATATGATTACAGCAGTTGAAACTAAATCTTATACTCTTCTTTTACCTTTACTAAATGATGTACTTTATTATTCTCTTATTGCACTTGTAACGATTTTGGTTTATCATCTTAGTAGGAGAATTGAACTAACTGTAATAATCCTGTTTCTTGGTTTTGCATTTGGTTTTGATAATAGAAATATAGTAGTATACTTAATTGATTTATTGCTTGAACCAAAGAATCCATATGCAGCTTCGATATTAGTAGAAACGTTACAAGGATTACAGTATGCGGGATTAGCAGGTATGTTTGTATATCCTCTTGTATTCTATAAAGACACTGCTGCTTTCTTCAAAAAAGCTTATATCACAATCAGAAATCAAGGTGTTGTAATGCTAATATTTTTCGTAGTTATTCTTGTAATTGAGGTAATATTACAGTTTATCTTTAATTATCTTGGTATTTTGTTTTCACTAATCATTTTCATAGTTATGGTTGGTTTAGTAAACTCATTAATTACGAAGAAATATGGAAAACAGAGTTTTACCGCACTAATGACGACAATGACTCAAGCAACCCTCCAGATGAGTGAATCGGTTATTCCTTCATTGAAAAATCAAACAAAATTCTTAGAAGAAAAACCCACTAGAAGAAGATTAACTACACTAATTCTAGGTACTACAATTCCTCTAGCTATCTACTTTGGCGTCATGTATTTGACTACTGCTGTTACAGCAACGACACCTATAGGAACTACTGTATTTCTGTATACAGCTATTCCTATTTCCATTGGTTTCATTGCGTTCTCATTAAGTTATTTCTGGGTAAAGAATCCTATTGCAAGAAGCAATTTCAATTACCAATACCCTTTGAAAGTAGCAGGGTTGATTGGAGGAATCATATACTTCTTCTATGCTATTAATGGCTTAGTCTATAATGAGGTTGCTATCTATCCTCTAATTGCACTATTCTATGTTCCATATCTTTTAATAGCAATTTTTAGAAAGGATAAACTCGGAACATTATTACTCTCTTTAGCAGGAGATAACAAAGATACTGCTCTTAAGGAGCTGTTACTCAGAAGAGATTTAGACATTTCATCTCTAGAAAAGAATTTCTACAAAGCACCTCCTTATCTGAAAATTTGGCTTGCTCTAATTTTAGCTAAAAAGGGTGAACAACATGCAGAAAATCAAAATCTTATTTCAATGCTTACAAGCAGTTTTCCAATTGAAAGAGCAACAGGTGCTATGTGTATACTCTACCTAAACGATATGGTTACTATGGAAAAAATAATCAAAATTCTTGAAAATGATTCTGATCCACGAGTTAGAGATGCTATCGCATATGGAATTAGATATTTTGAAGAGCTCCCAGAAGAGATTTACAAGAGAATAATTGATACACAACATTACGAAGATGATTCCAAAGTTCTTGAAACTTTGAAAGAAACCATATCCTCTTTAGATTTAAGATTCTCTTCTGAAGATCAAGAAGAGGAATTGGAACTCGAAGAGTATTTTGAAGAAATTTAGTTCAAGCTCCTTTTAGAAAAAGAAGAAGAATTATCTCAGTATAATTCTTGCGTCTACGGGAAAAATCCCATCTTCATTTGCTATTATTGGATTAATATCCATTTCAGCAATAAAATCTCTGTATTCCCAAGCTAATTCTGATAGTTTTACAATTAGATTAGAAAGTTGTTCTTTGTCTACTTTTGGCATTCCTCTGAAACCATCTAACAGAACTTTTGCCTTAATTTCCTCTATTGCCTGTAATGCTTGAGGTTGAGAAGTTGGACATAATCTAAAAACCACATCTTTAAGCGCTTCAACCATAACTCCCCCTACACCAAAAAGAATTACAGGACCAAAAGTTGAGTCAGTATTAGTCCCAATTATCAGTTCTAATCCTTTACTAACCATTTTTTCAACAAGAACACCCGCAACATCCATATCTACAAATCTACGTATAAAATCATCATATGTTGCTTTTATTTCATCCTCAGAATGCAAATTTATTACTACTGCCCCAAAGTCTGTCTTATGAATAACCTCTTTTGACATTAATTTCATTACTACAGGAAATCCAAAATCTCTAGCAGCTTCAATTGCTTCTTCTTTTGTTTTAGCAAGTATACTTGGAGGTACATTAATCCCCATTTTCTTCAAAATTAATTTTGCTTCATATTCTAGAACAGCTTTTCGTTGTTCAGATTGGATTGTTGAAAGAATTTCTTTTATCTCATTCATTTTTTTAGTCCTCCACTTGAATAGTTCTTGGATCCACACCATGTTTTCGAAGATATTTGGTATAATCAGTTAGCATCCCCATAGCTTTAACAGCTCTACCAGGGCTTTCAAAAGCTGGTATATCATCTTTCAATAGTTCGGAAGTTGCGTAATCAGCTTCCTCACCACCTACTAATGCAGTCACAAAGGGTTTTTCTTTTCTCTTAGCTAATTTCTTTGTAATATTGATGTATTCTTCTATGTCTAAATCAGGAATAACAGGTATGCAAATATTAACAACAGAATCAACATTTGGATCATTATAAACTGCTTCTAATGCTATTCGGTAATCCTCAGCTGTAGCACTACCAGTGATATCAATTGGATTCCCAGTAGCATAAAAAGATGGAAAAGTTTCATCAAGTTTACTTTGAACATCTTCAGAGAATTTAGCTAATTTAAGATTACAGTCAGAAACCATGTCTGAAGCCATTACTCCTGCTCCACCTCCATCTGTCACAATAGCTACTCTATCTCCTAAAGGTAAAGGTTGAGTTCCAAATGCAAGGACACAATCTTCTAATTGATCCCAAGTTATCACTCGGATTATTCCTGCGTCATTAAGTAGATCATCAACAATTGCATCATTAGATGAGAGAGCTGCTGTGTGTGAAGCTCCTGCTTTTGCTCCAGTTTCTGTGCGATTTGCTTTGATTCCCATAATTGGTTTTCTCAGAGATATCTCTCTTGCTTTTTTCATAAATTCTCTACCGTTTTTGAAATCCTCAAGATAGATTAGAATCATTTTTGTATCTACATCATTCCCAACGTATTCCAAGGAATCAGTCTCATTAATATCACTAGCATTTCCATATGATATAAATTTAGAAACCCATTTTCCTGATCCTAAGCGTGATAATTGATCAATGAAGGCAGCTCCAAATGCTCCGCTTTGGGTAAAAATTGATACAGGTCCGTTAGTAGGTCTTTTCAATTTACTGGATGGTAAAAACATTGTATCATAACCAAGAGCTGGTGAATAAAGTCCTAAACAATTGGGTCCAATAACATTGATCTCATATTCCTTCATGATATCAAACATCTGTTGTTGAAGTTTTTTCCCTTCTTCACCAATTTCGCTAAAACCTCCTGTTGTTACGATTATGTTCTTTATTCCTTTCTTACCACAATCTGATAATGCTGAAGGAGCAAATCTGGCAGGGACAATAATACATGCTGCATCGATGGTGTCTTCTATATCTAATACTGAGTTATACAATTTATTTTCAAACAACTCTCCTCCTTTTGGATTAACAAGATAAGTTCTTCCTGGGAAGAAATGAACGAAATTATAAGCAACTACATTTCCTGGTTTATTAGGTGTAGTTGAAGCACCAACAACACAAAATGACTCTGCATTGAAGAAATTCTCTAACCTTGCAGTCATAGCTATCAAACACAAGTTAATTCTTTTTGTTAAAAATTTTTGCACTAATACCGCAAATTATCGTTTTCATATTTCTAAATGATTAAATAGTAAATTGTACCATAACCGAACATGGCACGTAATAGAGCACTGGTAAACATCTTAGGTTTTATACTTGGAATTGGTATTGCAGCTGTTTTAATGTTTGTTCTAGGCCCTCTAAATGCATCAATTGATAGTCCACTAAAAATTTCAGGATTTCTTGTAGGAGGGTTTATAGTTGGATTTGTAGGATATAAGAACGATGGTGTTAGGATTAGTACTATCTTCAGTATTGCTTTAGGAGCACTAGGAATAATTATGGGTGTGTTAATTGCATCAGAATCTTTAGCATTTCTAGGAGATATAGAAACTGCAAGTGAAGCAATATTTGGATTTGTTATTGGTACATTAGGGTGGGTTGGAGGAATTTTTCTAATCATAGCTTTTGTAGTTGCAGCAATATCATTCATAATAACTGCAGCCATAGGATCTGCAATAGGTAATCTTGTCTGGAGAGATAAAGAAAAAGAGCTGGAAACAAGAGGAACTTATCAAGTACAACAGCAATACCAACCAGTCCAAACACAACAATTGCAAACAACTCAAACATCTAACTCAATATTTTGCAGTAACTGTGGAACTTCAAATAAAGGAGAAGATTCTTTTTGCGTAAGCTGTGGTGCAAAACTAGGTAAGAAACAAGGAGCTTCTCTTTTTTGAAATAAAGCTTCCAATCACAACTTTTTTTATTATTTCATGCTTTTTCCAGATATGATTAGTGAATCTTCAGTACCATTATATTGGAAACATCCTTATCAGAAAGAAGTAACATGTGCTATCTCAAAACTTAAGGAAAACGATTTACAATTCAACCAAATACTTTTTTATCCTGGAGGTGGCGGTCAACTACCTGACACTGGAGTTCTTGTATATAATGATGAAGAATATTCAATTGTGACAACTTACAAGGATGAAGAAGGGATTTGGTGCAAGGTTCAATCAGCTGAAACTGGCATGTTTGAAATAGGCAAAGAAGTGATTCTGAGACTAGATTGGGAAAAAAGATATTCATTCATGAAAGCTCATACTGCGCAGCACCTCTTCACTCATGTATTGGGGAAGCTCTTCAATTGTGAAACCTTGAAAGCAAATTTTGAAGAAAATTGGATTGAGATGGAGGTTTCTTTAAAACTAACTCCTGATCAAGTATTCGAAGCAATAAAACATGCAAACGAAATTATTCAATCTGGAACTGAAGTGATATCCATAATTGTTAGTCAAGAAGAATACAAAAAGGATTACAAATCCAAAATTAGGGGGAAAATCTCTGAAGAAAAAATAGTTAGACTAATTCAGCTTGGTGAAGAAGATGGATTTGATCTTGTTGGGTGTGGTGGCATCCATGTGGAGAATCTATCTGAATCCAAAGGTATTGTCTTAGAGAATCTAAAAGGAAATTTCATCAAACTTTTAGTTGACAAACATGGTTTTGCTTTCGCAAACAAACAAAGAAGAGCCATGATGAAGCTTGAAGAGATAACCCAGAAGAAAGATGATAAACTAATAGAAATGATTAGCAATAAATTAGTTAATTATGATATTTTACAAACAGGAAATGTAAAATTATTGAAAATGATTTTTAGTAAAATCCATAATTGGCAGAAGACAATAAATGATTATTCCTGTGTTTTTCTTGAAATCCCTGAAATCGATCGTCAAGCAATCCAATCAGCTGCTAAAGAAATAGCTGAAGGAGTGTTTCTTTCAATTATAGGAAAAAACGAAATCTTGTATCTCTTATCTTCAGATGAGAAACTTCCTGCAAATGATATTGTGAAGAAGCTTCTTGAGATTACTGAAAATAAAGGAGGAGGGAATAAATCTTTTGCACAAATTTCTATTCAAGGAATAGAGAATCCTCTAAAAGTAGTTGAAAATGTAATAAAAAACTTCTAAGCAATGCTTAGAAGAAATTATCATCTTTTGGTGCAATATATGTGTAAGTTACAGGATCAGATTTCTCATTTTTCTGAACTTTGTTTTCATCTATAAGCTTGTTTAGATGAGCAGTCATATTAGCTCTCGGTGCCAACAGTGCAAAAGGATGATACCAGACAATACCTTGTGAATTATGTACTCTTTCAATAAGCTGATTCATTGTAAGATATTTCTGCTCAGTCATCACCATCTCCAATTGGTTTTCAAATTGGTGAAAGGCTTCTTTTACATCAGTAATATAATGAATAACATGACGATCATCTTGATAATTATCATGAGCAGGACAGATAATTGATATATCTGCTTTTTCAAGAAACTCGATGTTTCTTAACCATACTTTGTATGATCCAGAATAATCTATAAGATAACTATTTGGAAGAGCAGGATACATATTGAGTGCATCACCAGTAAACATTGCTCTTTCTGAAGTAGCAAAAAACATGCTGTGTCCTTTGCATATTCCATCAAAATTAATTACCATTATCTTTGTATCATCGATCGCGAATTTATCACCATCTTTGAAATAAATATCTGGTTTGAATGCATCTAATTCATCAAACGGATCTTTTTTAACTGCAAAGTATAGCTTCTCTTTTCTCGAAAACTTAAAGTTTATTTCCTTAATCAAGTTCTTTGGGTCTTCCATCAAAGGTTTACACTTTTCATGAATTGCAACTTGAGCATTTGGAAAGATTTTCTTTAACTTGTATACTCCACCCATAACATCAGGATAGGGATGAGTAATGAAAATATACTTCACATCTTTTGCATCTTTTCCTTTATTGTGTATTGCTTCTAGAAAGGTATTTTCTATACTTCCTCTTCTTCCTGTATTAATTATGGCGAAGTCTTTCTTACCAACTAAATACCCTCTATTTCTTTCCCCTCCATCTCCAGAGGGACCATCAATTATAGTAATTCTTTCGTTTATTGCATGAATTGGATCAGATATCATTTTTGACACCTTTTTATCTAGCTTCTGCTAATATTTCAGCAACAGTTTTGCTTACTTTTTTCATTCTTTCAATTTCTTTTGATTTCTCTACTTTATGTTTCTCGTATTGTTTTTCTGAGATCTCACCAGTTTGTGAGTTTACATAGAGAACTTCAAGATCTCTTTGCAAAGATTTCATCTTATTTTCAAGAGCATCAAAAGTTTTGCGCATCTTAGCTAATTCAATATTCAGTTTAGTTGTGAGATTTTCTATGTTCTTCTTGAACTTAGTCTCCATCTCTTCTAAAGTAGCTCTACTAACTGCTTTATCTCCCTTAAGTCCTGAGAGTTTTTTCAACTTCTTACGTTCATTGTTCCTATCTTCTATAATTTCTTCAATAGGTAAAATTGCTGAGAAATTTTCGAATTCATCTTCTTTTGAAGTAATTATTTCAACTTCTTCTTTCAATTCTTTGATTCTAGGTAGAGCTTCATTTTTTGGAATCAATTTATTCTTTACCCTATCCAGCAATTTATCAATTTCGTCATTAATTTCAACTTTCCTCTTTAAAAGAGCATTATAATCTTCTCTCTTTACTATTGTAGTAGCGATTCTCTCTACTAATTCATCATCAGTTAGATCTTTCTTTTCTTCTTTTTCGTCTTCTACTTCAATTACTTCAGGTTCCAGTGGTTCATAAATCATACCTGTTGGAGAAGAAGGATCTTCTTTACCTATTTCAATGACTTCTTCTGACTTGACAATTAGTTCTGGTTCATCCTTATGAAGCAGTCTTGCGCCACATTTTCTACAAAAGTTCCAATGAGATTGTACTGGGTTTCTACAGTAATGACACTCATTCATCCTAAACACCTAAAATATCTTTGTACATCATGCTTAAAAAAGATATCATTATTTAGAGACTGAAAATAGATGAAAGTTGCAATATGTTCCAAGAATCCGGTAAAAATTGAGGCAGCTAGAGAAGCTTTTAGCTCTTTTTTTGAAAATATTAATTTTATTAGTGTTGAAATGACCAACAATAAAGATGTAAAGAGTCAACCAATAACATCAGAAGAGACTCTTAAATCTGCAGTAGAAAGGGTTCAGATTGCCAGAAAAGAAACAAAAGCAGATTTTTATATTAGTATGGAAGGTGGGATGGATTGTGACAGTTATGGAGCATTCTTAACATGGTATGTTTGTGCAGGCAATGATTCTGGAGAGATTTCAATTGCAGGGGGTGGAAGAATGCCTCTCCCAGAAACAATTTATGATGAGCTTCTAAGAAACAAAGAAGTTGAACTTGGAGATATAATGGATAGAATTACAAGAGAAGAAAATGTTAAGCAAAAAGGTGGAAGTACAGCAGTATTCACTGGAAATAGAATTCAAAGAAAGGATGTTTTCAAAAGAGAGATAATAATTGCTTTAGTGCCATTTACAAGTGAAATCTATCAACAAATAGATAATAAGTAATGATTTTTGTATCAAAAACATCTTTTATGACTAGTTTTTCAAATATTGGATAATAAACAAGTTTTATAAATGCAATACTTTATGCTTTCACAAGCAAAAAATGTGATTGTAATGAAAGACAAAGTTCAAGCAACACTAAACGAAATCAGAGTAGCACTACAACAAGATGGTGGAGACATCGAGCTTGTAGAAGTTCTAGAAGATGGAACAGTTAGAGTAGAATTACAAGGAGCTTGTAGGGGATGTCCCTATAGTCAAATGACTTTAACAGGTTATGTTGAGAAAGTTTTGAAAGAGCGAGTTCCTGGTGTAAAAGAAGTTGTTAACGTGAATCTCGAAGCTCTAAGAACATAGTAACAGTTACACAAACTTTTTTATTTCAATCTCCGTTGTTTTTTTGATTATTGCTTGTAGATGAATATCAATGACAGAATCTTTACCTGCTGAAATAGCAGCTCATAGAAACCGTATCAGTCCAGAATTAGCAGATTTTATTATCGAATCACTTCAAGGAGAATTTACTACAGACGCTTCTAAGCAAATTGGGAGAATTTTGTGGAATGTTATTGACGATCCTGTATATGAAAAAGATGATGAACTAAGGTACCTTGCGAGTAAAATTGGTGTTATTACAGGCCAATATGATTTAGCAATTAAAGCAATTTCAGATGAAATAATAGGAACAAGGGTTTGGGGTAGTGTTGCTCTTTTTGAAATAGGTGAAGTAGATGAAGCAATTTCTACTTTACAACAGATAATTGAAAAAGAAACAGCAGATATTATGCCTTTAGTAGAAGCTATTTTCTGGTTAGTTTATCTAAAACATTTGATAGGTGATTCAGAAAATATAGATAGCTATAAAACTATTCTAGAAGATATTTTTGATCCCAGAAATACTAGAAGAATTCATCAACAAATCCAAGATCTAAAGGATTTCACTGAAGGATTAATTGATCTCCAATCTGCAAGCAATATAGCTGGTATAAAGAGAATTGAAGAATTCATTTACAAAAGGAAAAATGAAAAAGATCAATTTTGGCAACTAATTGGTCTCTTAATTCTAGGAGAACAACAACTTGATTCATCAGATTATATTGCTTCAAACAAAATATATGCTGAAGCAAAAGTTTTAGCTCAAAATATCTCAAATATACCTCTAATTGGAGCAGTTGATATAGGTTTGGCACATGTTCATTTTCTGAAAGGAGAACTAAAAGCAGGAAATATCCTATCCGCACAAACAAATGACAGATTACAAGGGATATCTCAATATTATTTAGCCAAAGGTTATTTTGTTAGAGGTCAAATAATGATAAAATTAGGCCATCACCAGATGGCTAGAGAGAGTCTGAATATGGCTTATTCTCTAGCAAACCAATATCACGATTACAATAAATCGTTTATAACTCTTCTAGCAATTGCAGAAAGCTATGCTATAACTAATGAAAAAGAAAAAGCTCAAGAAATTTATGATCAGGCATACAACCAAGTTGTAAATATAGGTAACAAAAGACAATTTGCTCAAGCTTTAGTACAAATTGCTACAAGTGACTATAGACAAGGAAAGTTTGAATCTGCGTTAAAGCGAGCAGATCAAATTGAAACCCTATCTGAAGAGATACAATATCAAAAGGGTAAAACTGATGCACTGAGATTAAGATCTCAAATCAATATTACTCGAAATACAGATGTGAATAAGAATATATTCACACTTCTCGCTTGTCAAATTCTGTATCTAGAAGTTGGAGATGAAGACAGTAGCGCTAATTGTGACATTCTAATTGCTGAAGGATATACAAAGTTAGGAAATTCACGTAAAGCAGAAATTCATCTTGATAATGCAAAGAATTTCTTTTTAAGAATTTCTGATAGTATGAAGATTGCTGAAATTAAAGAGCTGCAAGCTTCATTTGATATTAATGAAGGTAAATTTGATGAAGCTTTGGTAAAACTCAGGTCTTCTTATAGTCATTTCTCTGATGTATTTGATCGAAATAAAAGGATTGGTTGTTTGAGGAAGATAGCAGATATCTTAGCTTTGAAAGGTGATTTCAGAGAAAGCTTAGCGAGATATACAAAGGTACAGGGACTATTAAATGAAGATGATAATGTTCTAGATAATGTAATCATTCAACTCAATAAAGCAAGAATAAGTCAATATGCTGAAAAAAATGATATCGCTAAAGAGAGCTACAAATTTGTCGAAAGATATCTTAGAGAGAATAAATTTCAAACACTTCTTGGACAGAATCTAGTTGAAAAAACTCTAATGTATATTCTTGAAGATAATGATGAATTTGTGACAGAAATAATATCCCAGATTCAGGAAATAAATAAAGAGGGTTATGAGGAATTTGGTTACTGGATTAAATATCTAGAAGCCCTCAAAGACATAAAAGCTGGAGACTTCAGCAAAGCTTATTCAGATCTTACAAGTATTCTTCAACAAACCTTGGAATCTAATAACCTTATCTCAATTGGAATACTGTTCAATTTAATTCTCTTGGTAATTGAAATTAACTCAGAGAACCTTGCAGATTTGTTTGTTTATCAAGAAGTAAATAACTATATAGTTCTAATTAGGGGGATTGTAACTGAAGGGAATTTCTATTATTTACGAGGTATTACTTTCTTAATTGATTTACTTTGGCAATTCATGTCCCTAATTGAGAGTGATTATAATGAAATAGTTGTTCAAGCTTCTGAATACTATTCTAGCACTGGAATTGAAGAATTTGGAAATATCCTTCTAACCTTACAATATAATATTGGAGAGTGGGAAGGACATACTGAATCAAGAATAAGAACCATTTTAGGGGCGCCTAAATCATATGAATCTCCTAAAGCAGCTTTGTTAGAAATTCTCGAAAAAGCTAATAAATCATTATTTATCGAAGAAATTCTGAGAACAGAAAAAAGGTTCTTACAAGTTCTTCAAGAAGTGAAAGATGCTAAGCCAAAAAAATAATTCAGGTACTCACTTTATAGATTGCAAAAGATCTTCAACAATCTGTTTTGATAATCCCAAATAATTCATTGGTTCTAAGATGTTATCAATTTCCTCGGGAGAAAATATCCCTTTAACTATCTCGTTTACTTTTGCAGCTTCAAGAAAGTTTTCTTCGTTTGATAATTTTTTAAGTAATTCATGCGCATTTTGTCTACCAATTTTATTAGACAATTGGATCATTAGGTGTTCTGCACATTGAGCTCCTCTACGAAGATAGAGATTTTCTTTGATTTTCGGGAGATTGAAATATAGATTCTTCAGAACGTTATTCATCTGTAACAAAATATAATGTGTCAAGATTGAAGTTTCAGAAAAAAGAACTCTTTCTGCACTAGAATTTGATAAGTCTCTTTCATGTTCCAAACCAATATTGTCTAATGCGGGATTGATTTTGCTTCTAATAATTCTAGCTAAACCACATATTCGTTCACTCTTTTCAGGGTTCTTTTTTTGAGGCATAGTTGATGATCCCACTTGTGCTTTAACAAAAGATTCTCTGACTTCATCAATTTCTGTCCTTTGTAAATTTCTGATTTCTTTAGCAAAATGCTCCAAAATAGTTGCAATAAGAGCTAGACTGTAAATGTAATTTGCATGAATTACTCTAGTAATAACTTGTGTAGTTATAGGTTGTCTTTCCAATCCAAGTTTTTCAAGAATTATTTTCTCAACTTCTTGTGTTCCATATGAGGCATATGTTCCAACAGCTCCTGAAAATTTGCCAAAAGCAACTTTAGATTCCCAGAGCGTTTTCTTAGCTAAGAGCAATTCATTTAAGAAATTTCCAAATTTCATTCCATAAGTTGTGGGGATAGCATGAATACCGTGTGTTCTTCCAATACAAGCTAATTCTTTATGTTCCTCAGCTAAGTTTTTAACAATTTCAATTGTCTTATCTAGGGCATCTAAAATCTGATCTTTAGCAATTTTAAGCTGCAAGCCTCTTACAGTATCTTGGATATCATAGGAAGTAGCTCCAAGATGAATAAAACCTCCATACTCTCCACATTGCTCAGAAATTGCTAATACAAGACTCATTAAGTCATGATGAACTTCTTTCTCTATTTCCTGAACTCTTTCTAATTTAACAAACTCAGGAGTGCACTTCAATTGAATTACATCATTTGCCTCTTTAGGAATCTTTCCTATTTTGAAATTAGCATCAGCTAACTCCTTTTCGACTAGAAGTTGTAATTCAAACTTTTTTTGTATAGAAAAAACTTTGCTTAAACTAGTTTTATATCTTTCAATCTCGAGCAAACAAACACCTCAATTTTACAATATTACATACTCATAGCAAATATAAATTTGTTCTAATGAATTTAAACAAATTATGCTTTGACTTTCTTTTTCTTGACTAATGAATATGAAACTAGTCCAATTATAACAAGAATTGGAGTCAAACTTGTTTTCGATGTTGTTGGAGGTGTATAAGGAATCAACTCAAATGTAAAAGTCTGTGAATCAACTGTCAAACTAGTTTCATTCAGGATAGTAAATTCAGTGAAAGCGCCATTGAACAAAGGCTCTTGACAATGATAAAGAATTCCATTGTCCATGTAAAGTTGTTCAACATGCTCGTGACCGAAAAGAGTGACTTCTATAGGAAATCTTCGAAGAAAACTTAAAGGTTGTCCATTTCCTTGTGGAAAATCAAAATGATGATAGTACAAAATAGTTGCTTCATCACTATTTTCAGCTAAAATTTGATCTACTTTTTGAAATTCTTCACTAGTCAATCCTGGAAAAGAATGACCAAAGCCAATCATTGACCAATCTAGGAAGGTGAAATTTTGATAACGAATTGGCCCCATATACTTATACCAATTATCTTCAATGATATCTGGGACCATTAAACTTTGAGAATGTTCGTGGTTACCATGTATCAGGAAAACGGGAAGATCGAGAGTATCTAAAGCCCAAAGTGCAAGTTTAAGCTGAATTTCTCCTCTCATTACTTTATCATTTGAAGGATCAAGAAAATATCTAGTCGGACCATGCATTATATCTCCGGTAACAATCACAAAATCTGGATTTAATGCTTTAACTTCTGCAATCTTCACTAAATTAACATCTGAAGTATTGAAATCTTCATAATATGCAGGAAAATGAAGATCTGACATATGAACAAATGTAAATGGATAAGTTTTGTCCTCAACAATTTTCACTGCATGTGTTTGATAATCATCTCCTGTGCTACAATTTAACTGTAAATCATATAGCCCTTCTACCATTTGTGTGGGTAATGTTTGAAAATACCACTTATTATTTTCATATTTTGAAGAAACTATATTCAAGATTTGAGATAGACCGGGGCTATGTAACGAGAAATTCCAATTTGTAGATCCACTAGATGCATTTGCAATTATGTTTAAATTCTCATTGTAGACAATAATTGAAGGATTTGCTTTATTTGGATACTCGATTAATCCAAAAGGCCTTGTGACAAGAGCATATCTTGGATTTTGGGTTTCATTGAAAAACTCATCTGGAGAATTAGCATAGTAATTCAACTGAGGTGGTTCAATTATTTCTCCTTGTTCTGACAAGATATTTTGTTGGGGAAGAATGATAGAGATTGCTAAAAACATAAGTGTAAGACTCAGAGCTACTGATTTGGAATTCATTTTCTAAAACATCAAAAATACAATAATTATAAAAGTTTGTGGAATTACAAGGTTGTAGTAAGAAATTGAATTCTTTTCCTTCATGCAAAACCTTTTTTTGAATCAAAGTCTTATGATAATTATGCCTCATGTTCGAATGACGAGAAATCTTAATCAAAGTATTTTCGCATTAATTGTTGGAGCTGCATTTAGTTTGCTCCTTTTACCAGTTTTTGGAAAACATGTTTTAATATTAGCAATTTTCGAAATTCCACTAGCTTTTCTTGTGGCATTAATAGCAGTTACAGAATGTTTGTACCAGTATAAAGATGAAGTTTCATTAGATACTACATTTAATATGCTTATGCCACTTTTGAAATCTCTAGGAATTTCAATACCTGTAGTTCTCTTCTACGGAGCTATCACAATAATACTAAATGAAACTATTCCAGCTTTTGAACAAGCATTGCTACCTCTCTTCACTCTATATCCAGCTTTACCTGATATTGCTGCAATCTACTTGATCAGTTTTGTTCCAGTGTTTGTGATGTTATGTGCATTACCTTTCTTACTCTATGTCTATGGAAAAGTACATATTCTTTTCTTCACAGATAAAGAAGATAGAAAAGCAAGAGTAACTAAAGCAGACATTGAAGAAAAAGAACTCAACAAGAGAGTATTCCAAATGGTTGACAAGCTTGAAAATTATGCTTTTCAACTACAACAATATCTTCTAGAATTACAAGGTGTCAAAAATCAAATTACTGAAGTTGATAGTCATGAAACTTTCAAAGCATTAGATATGAGACTGAATATGATAAAGGATTATGTTAATGCTATGATTGTCGAAGAAGACAAAAAATCAAAAAAAGTTCTGACTGAAGAAGACGTTAAACTGAAGTTAAATGAAGTAGAGATGCAGAAGAAAACAGTTGTAGATATTGTTGAACAAAATCTGAAAAAACTATTCAAGGATAAGAAACGGTTCGAGAAAGAGGAGGAAGAGGGAGAAGAACAAGCTGAAGAAACTGAAGAAATAGTATTACCGGATCAAGTTGAAGACACTAAAGAACCAGAACCTGAACCAGAGCCAGAAGCTGAACCAGAACCTGAACTAGAGCCAGAAGCTGAACCAGAAGCTGAGCCAGAGCCAGAAGCTGAACCAGAAGCTGAACTAGAACCAGAACCAGAACTAGAACCAGAAGCTGAGCCAGAGCCAGAACCTGAGCCAGAACCCGAGGAAGAACTACAAGATCCAGGTGAAATTATTCAAGATGATTGATTTTTAAAAATAAGATAAAAAAATGGAATTAAGCTTTTTCATAAGCTTCCATTAATTTTTCTACAAAGTTATCTTCTGGATAAGATCCTTCGAATTCTACAGCACCTTCATTGATAACTGTTTTAGGTACTCCCATTACGAAATATTTCTGAGATAATAATGGAAACTCTGTAGCTTCAACCATTTCTCCGTAAATATTTAGATTTGCCATTGCAGCTTTGTGTGCTAATCTTACAGCAGCAGGACAATATGGACAGGTTGGTGTAACGAAAACTTGAATTTTCATTGGTTTGTCAATTTTCTTAATTTTCTCTAGATTTTCCTTTTTGAGAGTGATTTTTCCAGCAGAGATATCTAATATATCTTCAACTAAGGAACCAAATTCATATCCACTTGGTATACCAGTTATCACAACATTGTATTCTTCCTTTCCATGTAGAAGTATTGTTGGATATCTTTCAATCTTGTACTTCTGAATTTCAGGTGGATTCTCTTCTTTATTGTAAAGCTCAACCTTTAGTAAGTTTTCAGGAGCTAGTTCAGCTAGCAAGTCCATAATTTCTTTTGTTTGAGCACAAGTCAAACACTTCTCTTTATCTACAAACAACTTTGCAATTACTTGATTTTCCATATGTTGAAAAATCTCTTTTACTTGTCTTTTGATATTGTCATCTACATCTATTGACATCTTAATTCACCATCGTGTGTGCGTTAATCATACACACCGTTTTGTTAAATATAAATATTTCTCTCTTGCAAGAATAAAAAAGATGTTATCCTGTTCGTTTTATTATGTGATAACCAAATTCAGTTTTCACTAAACCTGAAAGCTCTCCTTTTGCTAGTGAAAATGCTGTTTTTTCAAATTCCTTTACCATTTTTCCTCTTGTGAAGAATCCTAAATCTCCTCCTTTCTTTCCAGATGAGCAAATTGAATGCTTTTTTGCTAGCTCTCTGAAATCAGCTCCAGATTGAAGTTCACCTAATATTTGTGATGCTAAAGATCTCTTCTTTACTAAAATATGACTTGCTTTTACCTTGGACATAATGTCACCAAGTTCTCTACTAACTTTAAAATAAAAAGTATTTGATTTAGCATTGAAAGAAGAAATTTCATTTCAAAATTATTCGTGCGTCAATGGCTTTCAAACCATCAATAGTTGCTACTATAGGATTGAGGTCCATCTCATGAATTTGTGGGAATGCTTCAATCAATTTTGAGACTTTTAACATTAAAGAAATTAGTTCTTTAGTATTCACTTCTGGCAAACCTCTAAAGCCTTCAAACATCTTTTTGCCTTGTATTTCTTCAATCATATCAAGCACATCTTGTTCAGTTACAGGTATTAATCTAAAGGAAACATCTTTGTATACCTCAACAAAGATTCCACCTATTCCAAGTGCAATCATTTTGCCAAATTGAGAATCTGTACTAGTCCCTACTATTAATTCAATACCATTAACCATCTCTTCTATACTGAATCCTTGAATTTTTGCATTAGGATAATAATTCTTGACATTAATCAGCATTTCCTCATATGACTGCTGTAATTCTTCATCAGATGAAATTCCAACCTTTACTCCTCCAGAATCAGATTTGTGAATCACGTCTTCTGAAACAATTTTGAGTACTATAGGATAACTAATTTCATTAGCTTTCAATATACACTCATCTAGATTTTCAGCAAGTTTCATTTTATTTAAAGGAAGTTCAGCAAGATTCATCACTCTTCTAGATTCCTCATAAGTAAGTATTGTTCTATTTTCTTTAGATATTTTGTCCAGAAACACTTTGATTTCAGAATTCATGATAGTCACACAGTTAGTGAATCTAATACTTTGAGTAGTAAGTTTACCAATAATATCTAATTTTTAAAAGCTTCCAAAGGCACTTTCTCAAAATTCAAAATCAGATTATTTAAATTCAGAGGGAAATATTTTTGATATCTATATCTCTTCTTATGCAGAGATAGGATAATGTGATTCTATGGAATTTCGAAACAGAATGGAAGAAATCATTTCAGGAAAACACAGGTTATCAGAGGAAGAGAGATTAAAACTCAAATTTAAACCCGATGAGATTCCCCCCCTACCAAAGGGTGAAGAAGCTCTGAAATCTAGCACAAAAGCAGGATGGGAAACTGAAGCAATAATAAGAGCAATGATATCTAATTTACATAATGGAAGAGATTGGGAGTCATTGTATATTTATGGTGGTTCAGGAAAAGTAGCTAGAGATTGGAAATCATTTTATGAAACAATAGACCTCTTAAAAAATTTAGAATCAAATGAAACTCTCTTCTTGCAGTCTGGAGTCCCTTATGGTAAGATGCAAACAACTCGATGGTCTCCTAGATGCGTTATAACTAACAGCGTCATTGTTCCTCATTGGACACCTAATTTTGAGGAATTCGTAGGTGCTGGAATTTCTGTTTATGGTCAGATGACTGCAGGATCTTTTATTTTCATAGGATTACAAGGAATAATTCAGGGGACTTATGAAACCATTGCAGCTGCAATAAAGGCTGCAGAAAAAAAAGAATCTTATCAAAAATTATCAAATTTTGAGAAAAAGATAATTGTAAGTGCAGGTTTAGGTTTAATGAGTGGAGCACAACCTCTATCCATAAAAATGTGCGGAAAAATTGCTATAGTTGCTGAAGTTAATCCAAATCTAATAGATAGAATGTTTGAAACTGGAAGAGAACAGGGAGCACCTTACCTTGATTATAAAACAGAATCTATTGAAGAAGCAATTAATATTGCAAAAGAAGCAGCTGATAAGAATCAGTTTATTTCTATTGGAGTATTATGCAATGCTGTTGATTTATTGCAATATCTAGTTGATAATAACATTACACCACACGTTCTCACTGATCAAACATCAGCCCATGATTTACTGAATGGTTATTATCCAATGGGGATTTCATATGATGAAGCAGATATACTTAGAGTTGAAAGCCCTGAAGAATATCTTGAGCTCTCTAGAAAAACTGTTGTTCGTCATGTTACTCAAATGGTCGAATTAACTAAACGAGGAGCTGAAACATTTGATTATGGAAACAACATAAGACAGCAAGCATATGAATTGGGTGTCAAGGATGCATTCAACTATGGAGGGTTTGTGTTGGAATATGTCAGACCTCTTTTCTGTGAAGGAAAGGGCCCTTTCAGATGGATGGCACTGAGTAATGATCCTAAAGATATCCGAATAACAGATGAATATGCAAAAAAGTTGTTCTTTGATGATGATCAATTAGTAAATTGGCTAGAATTAGCAGACAAATACATACCTTTTGAAAATGGATTACCCGCAAGAGTTTTCTGGGCAGGATTTGTGGGAAGAGCAGCATTTGGAATGCTAATGAACAAACTTGTCGCTGATGGAATTCTCAAAGCACCTGTTGTTATTGGAAGAGATCATCTTGATGGAGGTAGTGTTGCTTCTCCAAATAGAGAAACTGAAGGAATGAAGGACGGTAGTGATGCCATTGGTGACTATGCAGTTCTAAACCTAATGGGGAATGCTCTGAGTGGCGCAACTTGGGTTTCCTATCATGGTGGAGGAGGTGTGGGAGTAGGATATTCTCTTCATGCAGGACAAGTAATTTTAGCTGATGGCTCAAGATTATCACAAGAAAGGTTATTCAGAGTACTTACTTGGGATCCAATGAGTGCAGTTCTAAGACATGCAGCTGCAGGCTATGAGAAAGCTCTAGAAGTAGGAGAGAAACATCAGTTAGTTATTCCAGGCAAAAACAAGAATCAAGAGTTTGATTATAATAAACTCTACAAGCACATAATTTCATGGGTTAAAGAAAGAACAGGAGTAGAATTATTTCAACCTTTGGAGAAACTAAATTTAGAATTAGTCTAATCTCTTCTTCTTTAATTTTTCAGTTATGAAAATTATTGTACATTAAACGTAGCTTATTCGTAAATTTAATAAAGTCTAATCAGAGTTTTCGAACATGAAGGTTGTTTATATCGGACACGGTTCTTCAGGCTGGACATCAGCTACTACCCTTCGAGCATGGGATAGAAACGCGGAAATCACAGTTATCGATAAGAAAGATTATGATGCTTATCACCCCTGTGCAATGCCATATGCTATTGGTGGTCTTTGGGAAGACGAAAGTCCTCTAATTGAAACATTAAATTACGATATGATGAAAATTAATTTTCTACGTCGACATGAAGCTCTCAAAATTGATAGAGAGAATAAGAAAGTTAGTGTCAAAAACCTTGCAAATGATGAAATTTTTGATGTTGAATATGACTATCTTGTTCTTTGCACTGGTTCCAAAGCTAAATACCCTCCAATACCAGGAGCTGACGGGAAAAATGTCCATGCTTTAAAATGGATAGAAGATTCAGCAAAGATTCGAGAAGCAGCTAAAGATGCATCAAAAGTTGTAGTTCTAGGAGCTTCAGCTATTGGTTTAGAAGTTGCAACAGAGTTAGCACACAGAGGTATAGAAACAGTTGTTTTAGCAAGATCCAGAATCATGCGTCTTCTAATTGATCCTGACTATGCAAACGATACAGTTAAGATTCTTGAAGAGAGATTACCAAAACTGAAATTCGTTATCGGTGTAGGAATAAAAGAGATAATTCTAGATGAAAATGGTATGGCTACAAAAATTACAACTGACCAAGGAGATTTCGATTGTGATTTCGTTGTTGCAGCTACAGGAGTTGGACCAGAAGTAACTTTGGCCGAAGAAGCAGGTTTGAAAATAGGTGAATCTTGGGCAATCTGGACAGATGAAGAATTAAAAACATCTGATCCAAATATCCTAGCTGTCGGAGATTGTGCTGAGACCATTCATTTAGTCTCAAAGAAACCTATCAATTCAGCAATTGCAACTTGCTGTGTTAGAATGGCTAGAGTAGCAGCAATGACCATTGCTAAACCTGGAACATTGACATTCCCAGGAACAATGAATAATTTCATAGTACCATATGTTGATCTCAGAGTAGGCTCAGTTGGTCTTATCAAAAAAGCTGCAGAAGATGCAGGTTTTGAGGTTGTTTCTGCCAAAATTAAAACAACTAATAAACCACATTATATGCCAGATGCTGAAGAACTATATTTCAAAATACTTGCAGATAAAAACACTGGAAAAATCCTTGGTGCACAAGCAATTGGACCTGATTCTATTACAGACAATTTGAATATAATCTCCTTAGGAATGCAAAACGAGATGACATTTATTGAGCTTCTACAATCAGATCTATGTTATGCTCCAGCTGTAAATGAAACAATTTATCCAGTAACTCAGGCACTAGAAATGATCTCACGAAAGATGTTGAGACGAAAATAATCTGAAAAATGATGAGTACTAACTCATCTTCAATTTTCTTCTTTTTTCATTATAATTGGATTATGCTAGAATATTATTTAAGTCAGTAAATTAATATCATTTCACTTTAGTGATTATCAATGAAGAAGTATAAACCAGTTGATCCAATAAAATCACCAAGATTTTCAGGAATTAAAACTTTTATGAGATTACCTTATGTTAAAAAATTAGATGATGTAGATTTTGCAATAATAGGTGTCCCTTCAGATGCAGGAGCATCTTTTAGAACAGGACAAAGAGAGGGTCCTGCAGCAATCCGAAAAACATCAGCTCTTCTACGACACCACAACCCTACATTGAACATTAGCCCCTTTGAATACATTTCAGGTATTGATTATGGAGACTTACCTGTTGTGCCAGGATATATCGAAGAGGGATACAAAAGAATTGAAGAGAGTTTGAGTCCAGTTGTTGAAGCTGGTATTATCCCAATTCTACTTGGAGGAGATCATTCAATAACATTACCAGAATTAAGAGCTTTAGCAAAGATTCATGGTCCTCTAAGTTTGGTGCACTTTGATTCTCATAGCGATACAATTGATGAGTATTTTGGTAAACCATATAACCATGGTACTCCATTCAAAAGAGCAATTGAAGAAAATTTACTACTTGTTGAAAATTCTATTCAAGTAGGACTAAGAGGCTCAATCTACTCATCAGAGCATTTAGAGATTCCAAAATCACTAGGTTTAGAAGTTATTACTACTGAAGAAATTAGAGAAATGGGTTTGGATTCGCTCATAAATCGAATTAAGGAGAGAGTTGGAAAAACCAAAGTCTTTCTATCCTTCGATATTGATTTTGTTGATCCAGCATATGCTCCAGGAACAGGAACACCTGAAGTAGGGGGTTTTACTAGTGGAGAAACGTTAGAGATTATTAGGGGTTTATCTGAATTAAATTACGTTGGATTTGATGTTGTTGAGGTTTTACCTGCATTTGATCCTTCAGAGATTACTGCTCTCTTAGCAGCAAATATTGTCTATGAACTTATATCATTCCTCGCTCTTATGGAAAAAAAATAGAAAATAGGAGAGGGAGGTTTCTATTTTGCTCTTCTTCTCAATAGAAATCTCACAATCACTGCTGCTGATCCAATAATGACAATCCCTCCTCCAATACCTGCAGCATAATAAATAAGCTCGTTATTCAAGTTATCAAATTTAACAAATATCGATGTTTGGTTAGATAATCCAGCACTATCTATTGCAACAGCTGTGATGTTATGCTGACCTTCATCATAGAGACTAGTATTGCACATGAATTGAAGCATTGGATATGGATAATAATTTGGCATAACTAAACTATCAACTAGTAAACCATCAATGTAGAGATCTATATTCTCCAATGCTTGATTATCATCACCTTGAGCAATTATCTCTACCATTCCTTCTAGATTATCATCTGGAGGAGGACTTGAAATTGCAATTAGTGGAGGTTCTGTATCTTGAGGTGCTATTCCATCTGCATTGAAAGAGAGATAAGTATTCACAACATCAGAAACCATTCCATTCTCGTCATAAGCTAGAATATTGACAATGAATGAATCACCTAGGGCAAGACTGTCGAAAGCTCCGTCACTTGAATAAACACCATTCATCAATGGAGATTCTAATTCAATAATTCTAATTGTAGCATCATTAATATCATACAAATACCCATCCAGTGGATCAATGGGTTCCCAACCTAAAGGAACAAATCTTGCTAAAACTTTACTTATTCCTGTAGAGCTATTAACTTCTACATCAAAATTGAAAACACTCGAAAAAGGATCCCAAATCTCATACATATGCAAGGGAACTTTCCCTAATTCAATTTTAGGATAACATTCTGTATGTGCACCTTGAATCTTTACATTTAGAGCATCAAAACCATCCCCACCTAAAGGTAAAAGACTATATGGTGGTACAGTATTTCCCCAACCATCATGATTATCATCAAGCTGTGGTGTTTGTTTACTACCAATATTTCTAACGTGGTTACAAGATATTTCAAATGCTCTTCCTATTGTATCACAAGAAGCTATTGATGACCAAAAGGCTTCTGAGAAAAGTCCATTTGTTCTATGAACATTGAAGGATGCACCTTTTAGTGTATGGGCTGAAGTCACAATTATTCTATTATCTTTACTCACATTATCAATAAATGAACCAGAATGGCATGATTCAATTACAATAATAATTCTTTTACATCCTGTAGCAGCTTCAAAATTATCCAGATATGTGCTAAATGTATTAGCCCACAAAGTATCACCAACCATCACTGCAAGAGCATCAACATTGCCATGAGTAAAGATTGCTATACCTAAACCTTGGTCGGTACTAACATGTTGTGGAGCCCAAGTTTCAATTGCATATTGAAGACTAGCTTTTGTTGAAGACCAATTTACATAAGGTTGGGTTATTGGATCGACTTCTGGACCCATATAGAATATTTGCTCTGAAGTAAACCCATTACCTCTTAGAACTTCATAAGTTATATTACATGCATTCTGAATCTCCATCATATCTCTATGATCCGATGTATCTCCACCAAGAATAATCCAAGCACCTTGTAGTTCATTGTAAGAAGGAGCTTCCTTAATACAGGGAGTGCAATCTTCAGCTTGTACAGTTGGAGTGGAGTATTGCAGAAGGCCAATATAGAACAAATTTGTAATTACTAAAGTGATTAAAATCATGATTTGTTTAGTTTTTGCTTTCATAATATACAATTATAATTCAACTGATTAATAATTAATAAATCTATCTGGAAACCTTGGAAATAGTTATTTCTGTAATTACAGTGAAAGATGAATTTTTCCTTCTAAGGAATCAAAAGTATTTATATTTCATAGTAACAGTTTTTAATACGTATATTTTCTTCAAGATATGTCATACAAAGAGATGATTAAACAGACCTTACATCTCATTGATAATTGGCTTGATTATCAAACT